>NZ_CP133019.1:0-302126 GCF_030866805.1 Microbacterium terrisoli | reverse complement strand
AACGAGCTTCGGCGAGTCAGCCACGAACACGGCGTTCAGGACCGCGTCGGGCGGTGCGAGCGCGTGCGCGTGCGCGAACAGTGCTGACCACGCGGTTTCCCAGGGCCTATTCGAACGTAGTTTTTGTGAACGGCACGGGCCCCGCCTGGCCGTGCCATGTATACCGTCAAGGCCGATTCGTGTGACCGTCTTCGCTGGCTGACGGATCTTTTGTCGGTTCGGTGGTTGTTGATCGTCCGAGCACGATGTTCCGTAGGCGAGTCGGATCCAGCTTGTGCGTGCGTTCGTCGGTGAGGATCCCGTTCCGCTCTTGTCCGGTGTCTGTGAACTGCGTGTAGCAGTATCCCGCGAGATGTGTGCCCGTATTCACGGCAGCGAAGAGCCTTTGCAACTTTTCGGCGAAGTCTTCCCCTGTCGTCGCCTGCGAATACCCCCAGGTCTCTTCCCGTTGTTGCGAGTCAAATGACACGCCCCCGAACTCAGACAGAAGGATCGGGGCGAACGGGTGCGGCTCCGTCAGGGTGATCAACCTGCCAGCCGGACCGAGCATTTGCGTGGTGAGGTCAGCTGCAGTGAGCGTGGCGTACCGCCGTCTGAGACTTGCCGGGTCACTCTCGTAGTCGTGCACGGTGACGACGTCGCTGTTCACATGCTCCCAACCGTCGTTCGAGATGATGATCCGAGTGGGGTCTACGGCCCTGGTCAGGTCACTCAACGCGGTGACGTAGTGGCGCATCTGCGGATCCCGCGCGATGTCTTGCACGCCCCAGCTCTCGTTGAACGGGACCCAGGCGACGATCGACGGGTGCGACTTGTCGCGACTGAGTGCCTCAAGCCACTCCGTCATCGTGCGCCGGATCGCAGTCGCCGAAAAGGCGTAGGCGGCGGGGAACTCCGCCCACACCATGAGCCCGAGCTTGTCCGCCCAGTACAGAAATCTCGGGTCAGCGACCGTCTGATGGACTCGCACCATATTGAAGCCGGCTGCACGGATGAGCGTCACCTCTTCTCGGAGTGCCTCCGGTGATGGAGCCGCAAGGTGGGTTCGGGGCCAGTAGCCCTGATCGAGGACTCCCCTCATGAACACCGGTGTTCCGTTGAGGAGTACGCTGCCTGCCGATGCGGACGCCGTGCGCAGTCCGAAGTACGAGGTGACGACGTCGTGCCCGACCCGGATACGCGCGTCGATGAGCCTCGGGTGTTCTGGCGACCAGGTGTAGTCCTGCTGTGCTTGACCGTTGGCCAGCGCCGGCACCGGGACTGTGAGCTCGAGTTCTGCAGCAGCAGCCTGTGTTGACACTTCCTCAGCGAAGGGCCCACCCTCGAAGCTCAGCTGCACAGAAATGGGCACGGCATGCCGGGGCTTGCGGCTCAACTGGAGGTGCAGTCGGACTTCTGCCTGTGTCAAGTCCGAGTCCCAGTGCACCGTTTCGATGGCCGTGGCTGGCCGCGATTCGAGCCAAACGGGCTGCCAGATCCCTGTCGTCCGCTTGTACCAGATGACGTGTGGTTCTTCTTGCCAGTCCTGTTTCCCGCGAGGCTGGGCGACGTCGGTGGGGTCGTCCTCGGCTCGGACCACGATCCGGTCCGGGCCGGCGTGGCCCAGGAGGTCCGTGACATCTGCGGAGAAGGGCGTGTACCCGCCTTCGTGGCGTGCCGCGACCTGGCCGTTCACCCACACCACCGCGCGGTAGTCGACCGCACCGAAGTGCAGGATCAATCGGTGCCCGGACACGTGGTCGGCAGCCGCGAGATGCGAAGCGGCGATGGTCCGTTCGTACCAGACGATCGGATGGAATTTCGGTTCGTCGATGCCCGATGCGGGCGATTCCGGGGGGAATGGCACTGTGATTTTCTGACTGAACCCTGTCGTGTCCTGCCAGCGTTCCGCCTGCCCTCGGTCATCGTCGTCGAAGGCGAAGGACCACGTCCCGGTAAGGTCGGCCCAGCGTGCACGGACGAGCTGGGGCCTTGGATAAGCTCCATCGGTGATGTCCCACTGGTTGGTGGAGTTTCTCGACACCGTGCGGGATCAGCTTCTGTGATTATGCCGCGTTGAGTTCGGGGATGGCCACCTCCTCGGCTTCGGCGAACAACAGCTTCATGGAGTGCTCGGAGAAGTAGCGGCGGTCGGCGCCGTCCCATTCGTCGTGCTGCTCGATCAGGACGTGCCCAGCGAGGCGCAGCAGGGCGGCGGGGTTGGGGAATGTGCCGACGACGTCGGTGCGACGTTTGATCTCCTTGTTGAGCCGTTCCAGGGGGTTCGTGGACCAGATCTGCCGCCAGTGCTGTTGCGGGAACCCGCAGAACGCGAGGATGTCATCCTTCGCGTTCTCGAGCATGTCCGCGATCTTCGGGTGGGAGCGGGTGAGCATCCGGACGACTTCGTGGAACTGCGTGAACACGTGCTCGGTGTCGGGCTGGGCGAAGATCGTGCGGATGATCGACGCGACCATCGGCCCCGACGCTTTGGGAACGTTCGAGAGCACGTTGCGCATGAAATGGACCCGGCACCGCTGCCACGCGGACCCGGCGAACACGGTCTCGATCGCCGAGATCAGACCCGTGTGAGCGTCGGAGATGACCAGCTTCACACCATCCAGACCGCGTGCTTTCAACGATCGGAGGAACGTGGTCCAGAACGGTTGCGATTCGGTCTCCCCGACCTCGAACCCGAGGATCTCGCGACGCCCGTCCGCGGCGACGCCGATCGCGACGACCACCGCCTGGGACACCACCCGCCGTCCGACCCTTGCTTTGCAGTAGGTCGCGTCGAGGAACACATACGGGTAGGTCGTGTCCGCCAGGGGCCGGTCCCGAAACGCGGCGACGTCCTCGTCCAGGTTCGCGCAGATCCGCGACACCTCGGACTTGCTGATCCCGGTATCCGCACCCAGCGCCTTCACCAGATCATCGACCTTCCTCGTTGAGACGCCGTGGACGTACGCCTCCATCACCACCGCGAACAGTGCTTGATCGACCCTTCGCCGGCGCTCCAGCAGCGACGGGAAGAACGACCCCTGCCGGAGTTTCGGGATCCGCAGTTCCAGATCCCCAGCCGTCGTGGACACGGTCTTCGGGCGGGATCCGTTGCGCTGAGTCACCCGGCCAGCGGATCGCTCATACGGGGCCGCGCCGATGAACGCGGCCGCTTCCGCATCGATCAGCTCCTGATAGAGCGTTTCGGTCGCGACACGGATCCGGTCAGTGACATCGGTGAGTTTCAGTTCCCCGAGGAGCTCGAGGAGGGCAGACTGGTCTAGAGCCATCGTGCTTTGTGTCTTTCTGTGAGTGACTTTGATCGGTACTCACTGACCATCGCACGATGGCTCACCCACGTCTACGACGCAGACCAACCCATCGGAATCTCCACCACCCCAGGGGACGTCACCGACAGCAGCGCCTCAAGCCCAGCCATCGACCGTATGCGAACGCAGGACAAGGCTGAAGTTGATAGCGGCGCCGAAAGGATGCTCCGCGAACGTTCTCGGATCCACTCACCATAGAAGTCGAGTCCCGCCCCACGATCTTCCACGACTGCCGGTACAAGACCATCCTCGGAATGGTCGGTCCCGACGAGTTCGAGGCGGCCTACTACGTGGCCCTCACCAGAGAGCTGCTCCCCATATAGAAGCGGCCAAGAACCTGGGATGCTTCTATGTCCTGTCAAGCCCGTTTTCGTGGGCGAGGTGGCGGTAGAGCTGGCGGGCGATGTAGCGCTTGAGCGATCGGCGAATCTCCTTCGTCGTGCGGCCCTCGGCGCGTCGCCGTTCAACGTAAGCACGAGTCGGCGGATGGTGCGACATCCGCGTCAGCGTGATCGATGACAGCGCGCGGATCAGGCGCCGGTCACCACCGCGATTGAGCCGGTGCCGGGTCGTGTTCCCGCTCCAAGCTGGCACGGGGCTCACCCCGGCGAGGACGGCGAACGCCGCCTCGGAACGCACCCGCCCGGGGTGCGACCAGGCTGCGAGAACCACGGCAGCGTTGATGGCGCCGATGCCGGGTTCGTCGAGCAGGGTGGCGCCATCGCTGGCGGCGACCAGCGCCGTGATCTCGTCTCGATTGTCAGCGAGGTCTTCGTCGCAAGCGATCACGCGTTTAGCCAATCGAGTAGATTCACGCCGGGCTGTCGCAGTTGCGAGGTCCTCCTGGCGTGCCCGCCACACCGCGATCGTTACGAACTGCTTCTTGTTCAGGGCGACCCGTGCATCGATGCCCTAATCGACCGTCCGCAACAACGCCATCAAGGCGTTAATCGACCGCGTGCGCTCGAGGTTGACGAGGTCACGGGCACTGATCAGCACCCGCAACGCGGCGCGGATTCCTGTGCCTTGACGCGGGTCGCGGAGCTGTTCGGTGTCGATGCTGAGGACGGAGCGGGCGATGAGTTCAGCATCGATCTCGTCGCTCTTGCCACGACCGCGCCGCTCGCGAGCTGGCGTCGGAAACGACTCCACTACTCGCAAACCTGCGTCCTGGCAGCAACGGGCGAGCCCTGCACCATAGGACCCGATACCTTCGATCGCGACGAGCACATCAGCCAACCCGCCCGTTCGCCGCCCGATCCATGCGACCGCCCTGGACAATCCGGCCGGCGTCGTCGGGAACACTCGCGGTCGATCCTCGCGCCGGTGTGAGCCTCGACGATAGCGAGTGTGTGGGTCCTCGCGTGCGTGTCGATGCCGATGACCTACGCGTATGCGTTTGCAACGATGGTCATAGTGACTGTGATCCTTTCCACGGGGTTGACGTCACTGCTGGCGTCGACCCGGGAATGGTCACTTCGAGGCAGGCCTGTAATGGGCCACGACCGCCGCTAACGGTCGGGCAAGCTTCTGATCAAGCCATCGGAGTGGACGGGGTCGGCGCCGGCGCCCGCCCGGCCGGACAGATCCCAGGAAAGGCACCCTGCCCAAGAGCAGAAGGGCCGGACGATTCACGAGTCACGACCAAACGGAGCACCAGCACCAACCCTGCCAGCCGACCCCAGGCCAGCCACTACGAGACTTACAGACGGTTCAGTACGTGAACAGCTCGATCCGCGTGATGCCCGTGGCGGGAGGTCTTGTGGGAATTGGTCCTCGACGCGGGGGCGCTCCGACGTGAGGATGGACGATCGTCGTGCCTGAGGAAGTCTGGTCACCATTCAGGTGTTGCGTAACGACGAGTTCACCGTCGATGAGATCCAACTCCGATGCCGAAAGGAGGGCAGCTTCATCTCCGGCAGAGGCCACGACGGAGGCTGAGAAGCCGCGCCCGATCAGGTACAGTCCGCGCCCCCCTTCCGAGATGGCGATTCCGTAACCGTGGCTGGGAGTGAACTTCGCGTCGCTGTCGGCAACGCGCAGGTCGATCGTGGCACCCCCCGCATTTACCTGGTGGTGCGGGTTGTGCGCATCGAGGATGAACCCATCCATCAGTGCATCGGGATCATGAGTGGTGAGAACAGCGACGGCCCGCAAGAGCCGGAATGAGTCGGCAATGAGCAGTGCGTCGTCGTCGCTTTCATCCAACGCATCGATGCCGAAGGGTGAGACCCCGGCGGCACGGTATCTCCCGACCGCAAGGAACATCTGTGCTACCCCCATGGCATCGGCGCGCAATTCCGGAACCAGCAGCCTGCCGCGGCGCCCGGCGAACTGAGCGAAAACGCTGTTGGCGTCATCGACGTATGCGTCAACGGCCAGCAAATCCAGGGCCGGTGCCAGCTGCTCCCAGATGGAGGCCACCGAGATGACCGGGCCACCGCTCGGGTAGTCGCCGGGTAGCTTTCCGCCGGACACGGGAACAGTGCCATCAAGAACGCTTTCCGCGTCAAGCCAAGCGTTCACGAACATGGGCACGTCGTGCTGCCGACGCCCGGCGTCGGCCACTCTCTGTGTATACGAAGCAAACGCAGTGGCCATGAACGCTTCGTCCGCTCGCTCCCCGGCGGGGAACACCGTGGCCCAGTCGCCCTGCGTGACGCTTCCATGTGAGATCCACTGGGTATGGAGCGGGGCTGTGCTATCAAGCCGGACCGCGGCAATCACCTCTGCTGGGACCGGTGAGCCGAATGCGGTCTCCGCGAGTGGGCTCCGGTCCCGAGAATCGCCGAGCAGACCCATCTCGTTCTCCACTTGCACGGCGATTACGGTGTTGTCGTTGTCGACCTCTCGGATGCGACGCATCAGAGCTGCGAATGCGCCGGCGTCCGCCTCCCGAGCTTCGACACAGAACGGGCTCACCTGCGCGGCGCGGCGTCCGCCTGTGAGTTCGGACCGAGGAAACCGGCCAAGGTCGAGCTTTACCCACGAAGGTGCATAGGTGGAGGCGGCGTTCTTCCATGTGCCGAACCACAGGGGAATCAGGCGAAGGCCGCGTCTCCGCGCACCGGCAATCATCGCGTCGATCAGTTCAAAGTTGAAGCGGCTCTCCTCCGGCTCGAACAGCTCCCATGAAACAGGTGCGAGGACCGTATTCGCACCGAGACGCATAATGGTGTCGAACGATGAGTCGATGGAACGTGCGGTGCTCGAACTGGAGTTGTGCACTTCCCCGCCGATCACCAAGAATCGACTGCGGTCAACTCCGACTGTCAGGTTTCCGCGGTCCCACGCCTGTCCTATCTCACCCATGTATGCCCTTTCGTTCTGTTCTCTCCTCGTCGCAGTGCGGCGGCCCAGACAGCTTGGTTCAGGTCCGATGTGTGGTCGACGCCAGCTATTCATTTATGAGCTTCGGCTGCTCGACAATAGGGGCGGGGTCCGGTCTCCGATTCGTAGGCCATGCCCCAACGGATAGAGCGGATTTGCCGATCCGCCGACGCTCTCGTGGGAGGCACGCACCGCGTCCATGCTTCGAGGCATCTCGACAGGGAGGTTGCCCCGCGGGGCGACTTGGGCGCTCAACGCCATCATCAGTGCCTCGTCGCTGACGCCGAAGCTCACCGTCATCGCCGACACCACTTCCGCGAGCGATGTGGCAATTGCCGGGCGGTCCAGAGTGATGTCGACGTGAAGTCGGGTAAACCGGGCGAGTTGCCGGAGCCGGTAGATCAGCCCGGGGGAGAAATCGAGGCTGCCCTGATGGAAGTAACTTTCGAGGAAGAGATCGTCGCGAGGCTGGAAGGGCGCCGCGATGCGGACAATGGCGACGTCCGCCAGTTGCGGGTCGTCGACAATCGAACCGTACTTCGCGACAACGTCGGGGTGCATCCCCTCTGTGTAGAGCTTCAGCGCCGGAGGCAGCGGTAGAAGATGACCGCGGTTCTCGACCACAGTGACCGAGGCAGCCTGAGTCTTCAGTCCCGCCCGACGATGCTCTGGAGCGCCCGCGATTCGCTGCGCATTCTCAACGTCGACATACGGGTTGTCGAATAGGCCGAGCTGGAACTTGACGAGAAGCACACGGCGCGCCGATTCATCGATCCGCGACTCGGCTACAAGCCCATCGCCCAAGAGATCGAGGAGCAGTTCCGTGCACTCCTCGCCGCCGAACTGATCTGCTCCCGCACCGAGGATCTTCAGCATCCGCTCGTGCGCGTCGAGGTCTTCAACTCCCCACGCACGTGCTGGAAGGACCTGATTTCCGACGATGTTGTCGTTAACGAGTTCCCAGTCGGTGAGGATCACCCCGTCGTAGTGGAGCCGTTCCCGAAGAAGGCCGGTGAGGATCTGACGGTTGTACCCGAAGCCGACCTCCTCAATCGGTTCACCGTCTACGACGAGACCGACCGGCATCCCGTAGTAGGGCATTATTCCGGCTGTTCCCGCTTCGATGGCGGCCAGGAATGGCCGCAGGTGCAGTTCGAACGCTCCGTCCGCATACACTTGCTCCCGCCCATACGGGAAGTGCGCGTCTTCACCATCCTTCTGCGGCCCTCCACCTGGAAAGTGCTTGGTCACACAGGCGACGCTGTCCCGTCCAAGACGGTCTCCTTGAAAACCCTGGAGATACGCACGTACGTAGCTGGCGACACGCTCGGGGTCCGCGCCGAAGGTCTGAAGCTGTCTCGCCCAGCGCGGTTCGGTCGCCAGATCGACCTGCGGGTGCAACGCCGCACGGATTCCGACAGCGCGGTACTCTTCTGCTGCTCGCCGAGCGAAGTCACGGATGGTCTCGGGATCATCGATCGCGGCCAATCCGAGCGCGTCCGGCCATTGTGAGAACGGGCCCGCAGTGAAAGCGACACCACTGTTCTCTGTGAAAGAGTGTCGTGGGTCGGTGGAGATGGTGATAGGGATGCCATGGGGGGTGCGTTCGGCGAGCTCCTGCATCGCGTTGTTCCAGGTCGCGGCGTCGTGCGCGCTCTTCAGATGGTGGACGTTGAAGTGGTTGATCCGCTTGTCAATCACGACGGTGCTCGTCGGCGACTTGCTGATTTTCCCGGGCCGTTCCAAGATCGTGCCGTTCGGGCCGACCTCGATAACTGTCTGAAAGAGCAACCCGGCCTTCTCTTCAAGCGTGAGGCGTTTGAGAAGATCAGCAGTTCGTTCCTGCGGTGACAGCCGTGGGTCTTCGAACGGGTCCATGACGCCGTTGCCGTTTAGATCACGGTAACGGACGCCATCCGTGCTCACCTTGTACTTGGGATTCATGTTGGTCTCCATCATCGTCTTGCATCGTCGAGCCACTCCGCGTGGGCAACTCTCGCTCCCTTCACCCGCGTCGCAGTCCAGTCCCGGTCGTGGCCAACCGAATGACGACTCAGCCGCAACGCCGACGACGGTGCGGGATCAGCGCTGCTGAGCAGGAGCCAACGACGTTGCCCCTCACAGAGTTGCCGCAGCGTCGAGGCCTTCCCTCTCCGCGTGGGCCTTTTCGCTTGACGGCGTCCGGACGGGCAATGCCCTGGTTGCGCAGAGTTCGGCGAACCAACGGGAGCTGAGCTTGGGCGTGCGTTCAAGCGTCTCATAGTCGATGTGGATCAGCCCGAAACGGGGACCGTATCCGGCGGTCCACTCGAAGTTGTCGAGGAGGGACCACACCAAGTATCCGATGACGTTTGCTCCGCGCTCCACGGCACGAACGGTGGCAGCCACGTGCGCGGAGAGATAGTTCACTCTGTTCACGTCGAAAACGGCCGGGATCCCGTCCACGTCAACAACGGTGTCGCGGAAAGCCGCCCCGTTCTCCATCACCATGATCGGCAGGCTCGGGAACTCCTCCGACAGCGCGACCAAGTGCTCCTCGAGTCCTCGCGGCTCGATTCCCCAGTCCATTCCTGTGCGCGCGAGATCGTCGCGTCGGACGAACTCGATTCGCTCCGACCCTGGAAAGTCGGTACCGCCGTCGCTTTCGGACGCGGGATCGAATGCCGGGTTCGCCCGAACATGCATCACTTCGTAGTAGTTGAGGCCGAGCAGATCGATCGGCTGATGAGCGATCTCCAGGTCCCCGGGTTTCACGAAATCCCAATCGGTGAACTTCGCCGTGTCCAGGATTAGGTCGTCCGGATATTCGCCGCGTAGCATCGGGCCGGTGAAGATCCGATTCGCGATCGCGTCGAATCGGCGCGCGGCATCGGCGTCATCGGGGCCTTCAGGTTCAATTCGGAAGTTGTTGAGTGCCACGGAGATCTGCGCGTCGGGCCGCGTGATCGTGCTTCGCAACGCTTGTACGGCGAGACCGTGAGACAGGTTCAGGTGGTGAGCCGCGGCGAGTGCGTCCGCGTGACTGGTGCCACCGGGCGCGAAGGCGCCGCTTCCGTAGCCCGAGAAGGAGTTGTTCCATGGCTCATTGTGGGTCGACCACACCGCTACTCGGTCGCCCAGAGCCGCTCCGACGATCTCCGCATAGGTCTCGAATGCGTGCGCCGTCTCGCGTCCGCGCCAGCCGCCGTACTTGTCTTCCAAGGACTGCGGCAGATCCCAGTGGTTTAGGGTCACGATGGGTTGGATGCCACGGTCGAGGAGATCATCGATAAGACGCGAGTAGAACATCAGCCCATCAGGATTGACAGCACCCTCACCTGTGGGCATCACTCGCGGCCAGGAAATGGAGAACCTGTAGGCGTCGAGATTAAGTGTCCTCATCAGGTCCAAGTCAATGTGAACGCGGTGGTAGTGATCCGCTGCAACATCCCCCGTGGCACCGCCTTCGGTCTTGCCTGGCGTGTGGCTGAAGGTGTCCCAGATGGACCGGCCTCGTCCCCCGGAGTTCGCTCCTCCCTCCACCTGATAGGCGGCAGTAGCCGCGCCAAGGGTGAAGGAGCGCGGCACGCAGATGTCTCCGGGCTGGAAGAGGTCGTCATACATGGGGTGCGCTTTCACGTCTGCTCGGTGTCCGATCTGTTTTGGTAGAGATTTCACTGCGTACTTCGGGGACGGATGGTGCAGGTCGAATCGGTCAAGAAGACCCGGCTGTGCGTAAGGTCAACGGTGTCGCCAACTACTTCGAGCGTGGCCGTGAGTGGGCGAACCTCAGATGAGGAACCAACCGAGATCCGAATCGGCCCCGGCTCGACGATCCACCGGTCATCTGATGACAGATACGCCAGAACGGGAAGCTGGAGGTTGAAAGTGACCGTCGCTTCCTGACTCGGATGGAGTATGACTCGGTGGAAGCCGGCAAGTTGGAGCGCGGGCCTGGACGTCCCAGTTGCCTCATCCTCGACATACAGCTGGACCACTTCGGTCCCGGGGCGATCACCCACGTTGCGCAGCGTGACGGAAACGTCTACGTGGCCGTCCGGAGACACCTTGTCTCTGCTGGTGACGATGCTCTCGTACGCGAAAGACGTATAGGTCAGTCCATGCCCAAACGGATACAACGGAGTCGCGGCCTCGTCCACGTAACCGCCGTGAACGTCTCCTTCGACTCGCCTGTACCCGCTGCCGTAACGCTGGCCGACATGGATGGGTACCTGACCGCTAGATCGAGGGATGGTATATGGTAACCGCCCCTGCGGCTCCGCCGCACCCGTAAGAATGTCTGCCACCGCGCGGGTGCCGTACTGCGAGCCGAAGTATCCAAGGACGATCGCGTCCAACTCAGGTTCCACATCGCCGAGGGCAGCCTGCCGGCCCGAGAAGATGACTCCGACGGTCGGCTTCCCGGTCTCGGCGATCGCTCGGACAAGTCGGCGCTGAGACTGTGGAAGCCTCACATCAGCAGCATCAGCGCCCTCTCCTTCCGTCCGTTCGGCGAAGAACCACCGCGCCAACCCACCGAGCGCGAGGATAACCACGTCCGCTCCGCGCGCAATGTTGACCGCGTCCGCGATCTTGTCCTCCCCGCCGTTGATGTCGCAGCCGTCAGAGGTGACAACTTCAACGCCGGGGAGCGCCGCCCTCAGAGCATCCACGAGAGAGACAGCACCATACTGAGTGCGCGCGTAGTTATCCTCATCCATGTTCAGCAGGTCACCGATTTGGCTATCTACGTACGCGTCTACGGGCGCAAATGTCCCGAGGTCGTCCACCCCAACCATTGAGCTGTCCGCGCCGGCCCGCAGGGCTCGGGTGAGCGCGATGAAGGACGGGAACGTATATGGTGCGAACGCGGCGCCGACCAGTTCCGAATGCGGTCCGACGACTGCGATTCGATGGACGTCCGCCAGAGGCAGGACCCGTACGTTCTTGAGCACGGTGATCGACTCTCGGGCGAGCTGCTGTGAGAGGCTGTCGCCCTCGGTGGCGATTGACATGATCGGGCTGGCGTCTTCACCGACATACGGGTTGTCGAACAAGCCCAGCTGGAACTTGTGGATGAGCACTCGGAGCACCGACTCGTCCACGAGGGACTCGCTGACGTCGCCAACTCCGATCGCCTCGATCAATGCGTCACCATAGCCATACGGAGCAGGAAGCTCGACGTCGATGCCTGCATGCAGGCCGAGTACGGCGGCTTCGCGCGCGTTTCGGGCGGCCCGGTGATGGATTACGAGATTCTTGATCGAGCCCCAGTCGGAGACAACGGTGCCTTGGAAGCGAAGTTCGCCTCGCAGAAGGTCCCGGAAGATCCGTGGGTCCGCCGCGGCGGGGACGCCGTCCCATTCCGCCAGCGAGTTCATCACCGAATCCAGGCCAGCCAGTTCGATCGCGGCCGCGAACGGCCGAGCGTAGACCTCGCGCAACTCCCGCGGCCCCAGTTGAACTGACGCCATGTTCAGTCCCGCCTCGCTCATGGCGTAACCGAGGAAATGTTTGCCAGTTGCAATCACGCCGTCCCCGAGGTCGTCACCGCGAAGATGACGCGTGAACGCGACTCCGAGGGCGGAAACCAGGTACGGCTCCTCCCCGTAGGTCTCGTGCACTCGGCCCCAACGCGCGTCACGCGCAACATCCAGAAGCGGGGACAGGGCCTGGTGGAGGCCGACCATACGCATCTGTCGCCGCGTAAGGTCTGCCATCTGCGCGATACCTGCGACGTTCCAAGACGCCGCCAGCCCGATCGCCGTCGGGAACGGGGTGAACGACGGTGCATTCACGCCGTTCAGCGCCTCGATGTGCATGATGGCAGGGATACCCAAGCGCGTCTCCTCGACGAGATATCTTTGGACCTCGTTGTTCAGGCGTGCCAGATCTGCCGCTGTTGCGGGGAACCCACCCATGTGCGGCTCTATATAGCCGATCCCGTTGGCAAGCTTCCCCTCGGCGACGTCCGGCCGGATGCCCCGCTCATCGAAAAGCATCGTCGGTATAAGCGAGCTCAGTTGCGCGACCTTCTCGGTGAGGGTCATGCGGCCAAGTAGCTCCGCGGCGCGAGCGCGAGGATCCGTCACGGACATTCCTTTCATAGTGGGTTGTTGGTCGACCGGCGAAGAAGCATCGATGTGGCAATCGGACACGCGGGCGCGAGCGCGACTAGCGCAGCAGTGCGCCGTCAGCCCTTGATCCCTGAGGAGAGTGCTGATCGGATGAAGTAGCGCTGAGCCACGAAGAAGATCAGCAGCACGGGCAGGATGTACAGCACCGCAGCTGCGGCTTGGATCGTCGGGATGGTGTTCCCGTTGGGGTCCTGATAGAACGCAGTGATGGCTACGGCCAGCGTCGTGTGGTCCAGATCCAGCAGCAACGCCGGCGCGATGTAGTCTCCCCACGTCCATGTGAACTGCAACAGGAACGACGTAATCAGCACCGGCCGCGACAGCGGCAAGAAGATCGTGGCGAAGATCCGGAACCAGCCCGCTCCGTCGATGATCGCTGCGTCTTCAAGTTCTTTAGGCAGCGCGGAGAAGAACTGCCGGAACAGGAACACCAGGTACGGCGAGGCGGCCAGCCCCCACAGAATCCACGGCCAGTAGGTGTTGATCAGTCCGATCTGGGCGAACATCGTGTAGGTCGGCAGCAGCGTGAGGATCTGCGGGATCATCATGGTCGCAAGCAAGACGAGGAAGAGGGTCTTCTTGCCGGGCGCACGGAGGCGTGCAAATCCGAAGCCCACCGCGGCGCTCGAGAGTGTGATCAACACCGAGTAAGTGGTGGACAGGAACAACGAGTTGCCTGCATACCCGACAAAGTTCATATCCGTGAGCGCGGCGACGAAGTTATCCCATTGCGCCTGCTTCGGCAGAATCTGGATCGGCAACGACGCCCATTCGGAAGGGGTCTTCAGCGCTGCGAGCACCAGCCATACGAATGGTCCGACGAAGAAGACCATCAGCAAGAGAACCAGAATGTAGGTTCCGGCACCGGGCCGCTTCTTCATCCGCCGACCGGCCCTCGGCCTGGGCGAACCAGAGCGAGCCATCTGCACCTGGGTCTCAAGAGGGATCTCTGTGGTGGTCATCCCTTGGCTCCTTCACGTTCGGCTTCGATATCGACCTCGTAATAGACCCAGAAGCGGCTCGATCGCATGATGAGGAGAGTGAAACCGAGAATGACGATGAAGAACACCCACAGCATCGCCGAACCGTATCCGAAGCGGTTGCTGAGGAAGAACTCCTGGTAGACCTGCACCATGAACAAGGTGGTGCTGTCTGGTACGCCGCCGACGGCAGATATCCCTGCGGCGTTGGTGAGAAGCAGGGGTTGGATGAACACCTGCAGTGCGCCAATCACCCCGGTGACCACCTGGAAGAAGAGGATCGGCGAGATCATCGGGATCGTCACGTGGCGGAAGACCGTCCATCGGTTCGCTCCGTCGACGGTCGCCGCTTCCTCCAACTCAACGGGCACTCCTTGCAGGGCGGCGAGCATAATCAGCATCCCGCCGCCGAGTCCCCACGACATCACGATGATCAGCGAGTAGAAGACCACCGGGTCCACAAGCCATCCGATCGGATCGACCCCCACGATTCCGATGATCGCGTTGAGGATCCCGGAATCCTTGTTGAAGACGAGCTTCCACATGATGGCCATGGCGACGACCGGAACGACCGAGGGGAGGTAGAAGACGGTGCGCCAGAGCCCCACCGCCCTTAGCCGGCGGTTGATGAGAACAGCAAGGCCCAGCGAGCCACCGACAGTGAGCGGCACGACGATGGCAGTGAATGCCAGCGTCCTCACCAGTGCCGCCCACATGTCGCCGTCGCTTAGGAGCTCGACGTAGTTACGCAGCCCCACCCACTTGAACTTGGGTGAACTGCCGTCGAAGTTCGTCAGGCTCACAATGAAGCCGTACACCATGGGCGCTGCGGTGAGCAGCAGGAATCCTACCGCCCACGGTGACACAAACGCGTAGAACGTTCGCTTCGGGTATCTGCTCCATTTGCGAGCCATCTGTCGTCTACCTAGCCGATCTGCTCGACGCCCTGCTGGAGCGCCTCGTTCAGTTCATTGGTGAGCTGCGCACCGGCTTCCTTGACCGTCAACTGCCCCTTGATGGTGCGCTGGAGGTACTTGTCGATGGTGTCCTGGAGAAGACCCGCGCTGATGTAAGGAGAGTCCGGCAACAAGTGCGTGTGCTGAAGCTCATTCTTCGCGACTTGGTACGCCTGCTTCTGGTAGGGAAGATTCTGCGGCAGCAGGCTCTCCAGCGACTTCAGGCTTGGAAGTCCCCACCCGCTGGAGGCACGATCCTTCGCCGGCTTCCCTGCCATGTAGTACTCCATGAACTTCCAGGCTGCATCCTTGTGCTTGGCCTTCGAGGGGATCCATAGCCCGGCGCCGCCGAAGCTCATCGGGACTTGGTTGTCCCCCATGGTGGGAGCGGGCGCAAAGCGGATGGTCGTCATCGCATCATCGGCGGCGAAGTTGCCTCCGAACCAGTACCCATCCTGGGAGATGGCCATCCGGCTTGCGGCGAAGGTCGAGTAGTCCGACCCGTCCGGCAGCGGGTTCAGGGAGGTGGGCCCGGCTCCGGACTTCCCGTAGTCGGTGAACCACTGCAGCGCGCGCTGGGCGGCTGGAGTCGTGAAGTCGATCTTCGTGAGATCACTGTTGAATAGACTCGCGCCTTGCGACTGGACCATAGCAGAGATCGGTCCGTACAGAGTCCATGCCCACTCCATGCCCAGGCCATAGACCTTGGTAGTGCCGCCTTCTACGACAGCAAGCTTCTTAGCGATGTCCAGCAACTTGTCGTAGGTGATCGGTTCGGTGTCGCTGAGGTATGGGACGTCGGCCTTATCGAAGAGCGCCGTGTTGTACCAGAGCGCGTTGTCCTGGCTCCAGTCCTTGACGATTCCGTAGATCGGTCCTTGGCCGCTCTTCTTGCCATCCCAGCGGAACGCATCGTTCACGGGCTGCAAATCGCCCTCGTGGAGAACGTCACTCTTCTTCAGGTACGGTGTCAGATCGGTGGCGAGCCCACGAGCGTTGAAGTTGGCGCTGCCGACGGCATTGCCAAAGGTGATGTCGGGCGGGTTCCCGGAGGCGAGCATCGTGTTCAGTCTCGCCTGGTCGTACAGGACGACGTTGATCTTGATCCCCGGGTTCTCCGCCTCGAACGCAGTGATCTGCTCTTTGCTGAGGTCGTTTGCCGAGACCATGACATCGAGCGTCGTCTTCCCCGAACCGTTGCCGGCGGCGCCGCCGGCGGTGCAACCGGCGAGCAGCGCAGACGCCCCGACAAAGGCGCCCAGGACGAGGGCACCTCGCCGGAGTCTCCGTGCGTGTGTGGACATGTCTACCTCCTTGTGAACATGGCGTGGCCACATGAAGCCACCCTTGGTGAAGGACACGATACATCCAATCCGGAACAGTTGCTACATTTTCATCAGGGACCATTTCAGATGAGGTGACGCGCCGGAGGCACCTCCAGATGGGTAGGATCGCGAACATGACTGGACCACGAAAAGCGGGGGTCCGAGGGCCGTATGCGAAGTCAGCACAGCGCTCTAGCGACATTCTCGACGCCGCGACGACCGTATTCGCCACGCACGGGTATCACGGCGGTTCCCTGCGTGACATCGCGCGCCAACTGGACGTGGGCCTGACCAGCATCGTTCATCACTTCGGAAGCAAGGATGAACTTCTTGTCGCCGTTCTCGAGCGGTCTGATCGAACGACGTCCGGCAACGAGGAGTTTGACTTCGATGCCGTATGTACGGCTCGCGGGGTCGTTCCAGCCACCCTCGAACGAGTGAGGTCTAGCGTAGAGCGACCTGAACTCCTCAGGCTCTTTGCGATCCTCGCCGCGGAGTCTTCTGCCCCCAGCCACCCGGCACATGAGTGGTTCGTGGACCGGTACCAACGCAAGGCGAAGGAGCTCGCGGAGGCATTCTCGTACGACCAGGCGACTGGCCGCATCGTTCCCGAACGGAACGCACAGCTACTGGCTCAACTCTTACTCGCGACATGGGACGGCGTTCAGCTGCAGTGGCTCATCAACCCGGCAGTCGACATGGAGCAGGCCATGAGGCTGTTCTTCGAGTCGGCGCTGCCGGAGGCAATGCCCGCTGTCGATGTCACCCCTGTGATGACAACCACGCGTGACGGGAACCACATCGACTGACGAGTCGATCACCAACGGAGGGCGCGAACCTGCAGGACTGCCGCCCTACCGCGCCACAGCGCGGCGGTTGTCGTCGACGGTGGTGGCGATTCGGTTGATCGGCTGCCGCCCCGCAGTGTTGCGCAACGCGTCATTTCACGATTTCGATGCGGCTGGCCGAGCTTGGATCCGCGGGCACTAGCAGGGCGTCCCGCCCGAGCTCGCGGCCGCAGCGAGCTTCTCGGGTATCTGCACATCGTCGGTCAGCCTCACGAACTCCATTTCACATCATGCGGCGATAGGTCAGCGCGCCTGGCGCACAGACTGCGCCTCTGCAGCCTCGCGTCCCGCTGTGATCGAAGTACACCGAGCCGCGGCAATCACCGGTGAAACCGGTACTCGGCCGTACGCGGATCCAAAAGCGATTCCGTTCGCGTCCCCGACGATGTCGGGAGATCTCGTCAAGATGAGTCCATGGCACGAACCCCGGCGATCCGCTTCGCCTTCCGCATCAGTTGTGGGGAGAACGCGGGCCTCGGCATCGGCCAGTACAGGGTGTGGTGTCACGCCGACGACACGTACATCGCGGACGCCGGGGTGACGTCGTGGAAAGTGTCGTTGCATGGTGACGTGGCATGGCGGATGGCAGAGACGAGCGAAAGCCACCGATCCGATCAGACTCGCCTTCCGCGCAGCACGGACCGAGCGCCGTGGAAGTTCACACCTACCGTTTTCGAGGACGGGCAGCGGCTCGCGTTCGTAGTGGCTGCTACGCGTGGATCCCTGCGCCGTCACGATGCGCCCGAACGGTACGAAACGATCGAGGTGCGGGACAGGTGGGACGAGCTGACAAAAGCCAATGTCTGGATGACACAACCAGGTGTATCCGTGCCGGCGTCAGACTTGCGCGTCGGACCAGTGCTTGACCTTGCCAACGGCAATCGCGTATGGGTCACACCCGGCCGCGAGCCGATCGAAGCGATCACCCCGGAGCCGCCCCCAACCAGCGGAATCGTCGAACCGCAGGTCCCCGAGAAGGATGGTGTCACGGCGCCCGGCGTGATCCTGCGCGGACTCAACGTGCGCTACTAGAGCCTGATCCACAACCGTGGTGGCGTCCCGTCCCAGTGGATCTTTCTCGAGGCCATGCGCGACCGGGACGCGCCCGGCGATATGTTGCTTATAAGCAACGGTAGCTCTACTGTTGTTCAGATGAGCGTGAATGCAGCTTCTCTGGTGTCAGAGATCCGAGCGCGCAGGGAGCTGTCGATGAACACCCTTGCGATGCTGGCTGGCGTGCCCGCTTCAACGATTAGTCGCATCGAGTCCGGGAAGATCGACCCCACACTCTCCATGCTCGATCGGATCGCCGATGCAGTTGGGTACTCGTTGGCGCCGGCTTTGGCCGAGTCGGGCGGCGATGAACCGTTCGCGAGGGCATTGCGGAAACTCGAAGAGGTCGATGCGAACGAGAGGCGCGCGCTGATCACACGCTTCCCGGCTGTCGCTCTTCTGGCTCCGGTGGCGCGCCGGACGGGAGCTGTTCGAGTCGACGTCCAGCGAGGGCTGAAGGAACTGCTGTCCCTCCTCGAGCACAGTGACCAAGAGGTCGTTGTGTCATCGCTGGAAGCGCTAAGCGACGAGACCGATGTCGCACGGTCATTCGTACCCGTGGTGTATGTGACCGACCCGTCAGCCGTTTCCGTGCTTTCCGCGGCGTCACCGTCATCTCCCCAAGTCGCGTTCCTCCTCCCAATCACTGACAACGTCCGGAGGTTTGCGCGGGTAACACCGAACGGTGCGATGGTTACACCGGAGTGGGGACTGCTCGACGCGCTGGCGTCACCAGGGCGTCAAGCAGACGTTGCGCGATCAGCGCTCGACGCTTTGATTGACGCTGCGGCGGCCGCATGAATATGAATCCGCCGCCACTGACACCGCGGTCCGTCGGTGATGCCCGGTATGGCGCCGCGGCCTCAAGACGACTGCTGATCGACACGATCCACGCACTGGCGGAGTTCGGGCCTTCTGTGACTGTCGTGGGCGCTCACGCGGTGCATGTGTGGGTGGAGCGTGCATGGGGTGCGGTAGAGATGGAGGCGACCCGGGATGGCGACGTCGTCCTCGACTCTGTGTTTGTCGCCGAGTCCCCGAAGCTGCTTGAGCTGATGGAGGGCATAGGCACCGCACCCGCCCTACCCGACCGACCCGGCGTGTACGGCTATGTGTCGGAGTCCGAACTTCCATTCGCCGAGCGTGTGACGATGGGCCTGATCGTCCCGGAAGCCTATGCCGGCGCAGGTCGACGCGCCGCACGGATACCGGGACAATCGGGCGCAGCGTCCCGTGCTGTCGGCCTGGAACTCGCGCTGTGGGACCGACACCTCACGACTTTCGCGACCGTCGATGACCCTCCACACAGCGCCGAGGCCTACGTCGCCGGTCCGGCAGCGTTGCTGATCGCGAAGGCGCACAAGGTCCACGAACGCGCACTCCAAGTCCACACGAGACCTGACCGGCTGCGCCCGAAAGACTCCGGCGACATCGCCCTCCTCATGATGGTCGCCTCACCCTTCGATGTCGCCGACACCCTCGCCACGAACATCGAGGACCACCCAGAGATCGAGCAAGCAGTGTCCGATGGCGCCCGCTACCTCATCGAGCGCTATCAGCCGAAAGACTCAATCGTCCGGTTCCATGCCGCCGACGCACTCGCCGCCAGATTCGACGAGGCCACGGTGCACGAGGCGGTCGACACGTGGATCACGGCCTTCTCACAAAGCTGGCTCGGTCGATGACACGACGAGACAGTCCCCAAGACGGTGCGGCATGAGCTCGCCAGTCCTCAGAGTTCGGTATCAGATCGCGGATCACGTTCCCGGAATCACGGTTGTCTGCCCGGGCTACGAACAGACAGCGTGGCGCGGAGAGGACCTGGCCTCCGACTTGCTGCAACGCCACCTCGCTTCTTTCGCTTTGAGCTACACCGAGTACGCAGCGATCGACGGTGATACCGCGGGCAGATCACTGAGTCGCGCCGCACGAATCGTGTACAACACCGACAAGTACCAGCGCCGCGGCGAGTTCGGCGAACTGATTCTGCACGCCATCGCACGCGACTTTTTCGGTGCGCAACCCGCGGTAAGCAAGATCTACTACAAAGACAGCGCGAACGACACGGTGAAGGGCTTCGACAGCGTGCACATCGTCGAGATCGAGGGCGAGGTGAGTCTCTGGCTGGGCGAGTCGAAGTACTACTCCGACCTCACCCGCGCAATACGCGACGTGACCGCCGAACTCACGCTCCACTTTGAGTCCGGCTTCTTGAAGCGCGAGTTCATCGCCATCACCAACAAGCTCGATCCGAACTGGCCGCACACCGCGACAGTCGCCCAGCTCCTCGACTCGGCGAACAGTCTGGACGAGATCATCGACTCGATCGTCGTCCCCGTGCTGGTGACATACGAGAGCCCCACTGTGAACGGACACGATGTCGTAGACGAGGAGTATCTTCGCGGACTGAGAGAAGAGGCGGATGACGCGTTGAAGCGGTTCGGCGAGCAGCTGAATCTACCCGTGCGGCTCACGATCCAACTAGTTCTCCTGCCCCTGAATGACAAAGCTGCATTGACGGAAATCTTCCACAGAAAGCTGAAGGCATGGCAGGAAGTGTGACGACCGCGACGGCGGGCGCCGGCGACGAGGTCTTCCACGAACTTCAAGAGATCGCTCGCCTCACGCGGTATCCGGATCAGGAGGGAGAGGGCCGCGACCGGCTCATCCGGTTCCTGGATCAGTATTCAGGTGTGTCCGCGGAACTTCCCATCGTCGACTCCCTCTGCGCACGCTTCGGTCTGTATCCCTACATGTCGCCTGTAGCGCTGCCCGACGAGGCAAGCGCGCTCGCGCTCGAATACCATTCCCCTCAGTCGCTTGCGAAGCTAGGTTTCACGTTCCACGCCCAGCAACAGCGCATCTACCAACGCCTCATGGACGGACATAGTGTCGTGCTTTCTGCGCCGACCTCCTTCGGCAAGTCCGTGATCGTCGACGCGCTCGTTGCCTCCCAGAAGTGGCAGAACATCGTCCTGCTCGTCCCGACGATCGCCCTCCTAGATGAGATCAGACGACGACTGTCGCACCTTGGCACCGGCTATACGATCGTGACCCACCCGGCGCAGGAGTGGGGTCAGCGGAATGTCTTCGTGATGACTCAGGAGCGATTCCTCGAGCTCCCCGAGTCCCCGCCAGTCGGATTGTTCGTCATTGACGAGTTCTACAAGCTCGGCTCTGCCGAGAAGGAAGGCACCCGCCGCTCACTTCTCAACATCGCCTGGAGCCAACTACGCGCCACCGGTGCGCAGTACTACCTCACGGGCCCCAACATCGACTCGCTGCATGAGGACGTGGACTCCGATCTGCGAGAGAACCTCGTCACGACCGATTTCAAGACCGTCGTCGTCGAACTCGAAGATCGCTCGCACATCGAAGAAGGCGTCGCACAGCTCGAGGATCTCAAGACGCTGCTCACCGCGGAAAGCGAAGAGCAGAACCTCGTCTTCGTCGGGAGTCCTCAGAAGGTGGCCAACCTCACCAGCGAGGTCGTCGGCGTGAAGCGCGGTGACCTGGTCGACCAGCTCGCGGTGTGGGTCGCGGAAAACTATCACCCCGATTGGTACGTCGTTCACGCTCTGCGCCGAGGGATCGGTGTACACACGGGTCTGCTTCCCCGCAGTCTGCAGCGAGCCACCGTGCGCCTGTTTCAGCGCGGGGACATCGGACTACTGATCTGCACGTCCACACTTATCGAGGGCGTGAACACGGTTGCCAAGAACGTCATAATCTTCGAGAAGGCGATCGATCGCAAACCCCTGGACTTCTTCACTTTCAGCAACATCCGTGGCCGCGCGGGAAGGATGTTCCAGCATTTCGTCGGCCACGTCATCACGTATTCCAAGCCACCGGACGACTCTGCAACCGAGGTGGACATACCCATCGAGACGCAGTCGTCTCTCGCAGCCCTCTCGACCTTGATCCAACTGCACGAAGACGATCTGAGCGAAGAGTCCCGTGAACGTCTGGCCGCTGTTCTCGAGCAGAAGGTATTGAGTCTCGACACTATTCGGAAGAACAAGGGCCTGGATCCCGAGCGTCTGGTCGAAACTGCATCTGAGATCGTCAGGATGAGCGCCGATCAGCGCGACCTGTTGGCGTGGACCGGTGTGCCGTCGGCGGCGCAAGCCCGCCAGGTGCTCGAGCTTGGATTCGACAGCCTGCTCCAGTCACACCAGCGTCGCGGTATGAACTTCAACATGCTCTGGGGAAGGCTCCAGGCAGCACGCGTCTCTGGAGGCGACATCCGCGAGATGGTCGAGCGTCAACTTCCCTATGCGCGTCCGGGGCAGACGCCTAGCGATGTTGTCGACGATGTCTTGAGATTCCAGAGAAACTGGATGGGCTTCACCATTCCCGCGATGCTCCGAGGGGTTCAATCCGTGCAGTCGGAAGTCCTGGGCGAGCATGGCCTCGCCCGTGGGAACTATGAGTACTTCTTGCGAGAGGTAGAGGGTCTCTACCTGCCAAACAACCTAGCTGACCTTGAAGAGTACGGGCTCCCACTTCCACTCGCGAAGAAGCTTGTCCAGTACGGGCTGAGGGGTGATGATCTACCCGCGATACTGGTATCGCTCCAGACCGTCGCCGCCAGTGAGGGCACACGTCGCGCACTGAGCGAAGTCGAGCTCTGGTTCCTCGATGATGTCGTGGGGGGCCTGCTTCAAGAAACACAGCCGCAGACATCTGGCAGCAATCCATAAGTAGCTCGATGCCGCCCTAGCGGGATGAAGGCATTTGCTACAGCCGTTTCGCTAGCGGTATGGCTACCACGGTTCGACACGATCAGCGGCCAGGACTGCGTGCACACGAAGACTCGATCCGCCTCCCGTTCGCTGAGCTCGTCTCGCAGCTGCGAGACATCCTCGGCGTGCGTGTGGTCGCCTACATCGGTGGTGTGAAGTCGTCGCGGTCGGTGTCGACGTGGGCCGAGGGCGCAAGCACGCCAGGCGAAGCGGACCAGCAGCGACTACGTAACGCGTTCTACGCCGCGTCCCTGCTACGCGAGAGCTATGACGCAAACCCCGCGCTGAACGACCAAGCGCCGGCGCAGGTGTTGCGCGAGGGCGACCAGATGAAGGCGGCACGCGATGTGATCACCGCGGCGAAGTCGTTCGCGCACATCGGATGACGCAACCCGATCTCGAGATCGAGCCCTCCGACGATCTGGGCGACGTCTGGCGGGTCGGCTTCGGTTCCAACATGTGGGCGTGGACGCCCTGGAATTACGCCGACGACGCTGGCCGCTTCAGTGGTCGGTGGGACGACCAGAGCGGCGAGTTCCGGACGCTCTACACCGCCGACAGCCTCCTGGGCTGCTTCCTCGAACTGCTGGCGCAGTTCCGGCCCAGTCGATCCCTGCTCAACGAGCTCGACCAGATCGAAGATGACGACGGCAGCGTGGCGAACTTCCACGAGGCCGCCATCGGGGCAGTGGGATACCGGTGGGTCGGTTCAGCTCGGCAGACCGGTCGCTACTGCTACATCACCCACTCGCGAACCATCGCAGCCCTCATCGCGCACTACCCGTTCGCTGATCACTGCCTCGCAGCAAGCGACGTCGACTCTGCCCTGCTAAAGGAAGCGCGTGACCGCGAGCTGACGCGTTCGATCGCACGATGGCTGTTCAACCTGGGTGCGTCTCTTAGCGTGGTGTCAATTCCCGCGGGGTCCTCGAGGTTGTTGACGTAGATGGGTCATCGTGGGAGACCCAGTCTGTTTCCGCCAAGAAGCAAAGAAGAGATCCCACGATGACCCACACCCAGTCTGCCCTGACGACCCTGATCGCAGAAGTTCTTGCCGACCCCAACGTTGCCCATTCGGACGTGTTCCGTCGGATGCTGCAGGCCGGGCTACAGGATTTGATCGACGCGGAAGCGACTGTGCGAATCGACGCTGCGCCGCATGAGCGTTCGCCGGAGCGGACCACGCGCCGCAACGGGACGCGCCCGAAGGTGCTCGCGACCCCGGCCGGGGAAGTCGACCTTCAGATCCCGAAGCTGCGGGAGGGGTCATTCTTCCCGAGCTTGCTCAACCCGCGCCGCCGGGTCGACAAGGCGCTCTACGCGGTGATCTGCCAAGCGTGATCGACGGGGTCTCCACGAGGAAGGTTGAGCAGCTGGTCCGGGCCCTGGGCAACGACACCGGCATCAGCCGGTCCACGGTCTCGCGGATCTGCGGCGAGATCGACGAGTCGGTACAGGAGTTCCTACACCGACGAATCGACCACACCTGGTTCCCCTATCTGTTCCTGGATGCCACCTACCTCGACGTCCGCGTCCGCGGCCACGTCGTCGTCTCCCAAGCCCTCGTGGTCGCCACCGGCGTCAGCGGTAAGGGACGTCGCGAGATCCTCGGGATGGCGCTCGGTGACGCCGAGACCACCGACTTCTGGACCGAGTTCCTCCGTAGCCTCCGTGAGCGAGGGCTGAAGGTCGCCACCGACGCCGACGCGTTGGGCGTAACCCTGGTCACCAGTGACGCGCACGCCGGCATCAAAGCCGCCGTCAAGGCGATCCTGCCTGGATCCGGGTGGCAGAGATGCCGCGTGCATTTCGCGCGGAACGTCACCCAGAAACTCGGTTCGGCCCGCTCGAAGCCGGTCAACGCGCTGATCTCCACGATCTGCGCGCAGACCAGTCCCGAAGCCGTGACCGCCCAGTATCACCAAGTCGCCGACAGCCTCCGCTCCTCGTTCCCCGAGATCACCACGATGCTCGAGGCCGCCGAGCCCGACCTGACGGGCTTCTCCGTGCTGCCACGGGAACACTGGCAGAAGGTCTGGTCCAACAACCCGATCGAGCGCCTCAACCGGGAGATCAAACGCCGCGCCGACGTCGTGCAGATCTTCCCCGACCGCGACAGCGTGACCCGACTCATCGGCGCCGTCCTCCAAGAGCAGCACGAGGAATGGCAATACGGCGAACGCCGCTACTTCTCCGACACGTCGATGCGCAAACTCGTGCACACCCTCAACGCGCACGCCGAACCCGCACGCCCCGACCTACTGCTCACCGCCTGAGTGACACCACGAGATGGGACTTGACCTTCAACCTCAGCGACAACGGAGATGACCTCGTCGACGGTGTGCGGTTCAACTCCCGTCACGGTGATGAGATCCGCGTGTGGGCAGTGTTCGAGCGCCCGAACGACCCGCCACGCAGCCCCAAACTCGAGCTCACCAGCGAGCCAACACGGGTGACCCCCAAACTCGCTGAGCTGCAGGAGGCGTTCCGCCGGTTCGGTCTGCATTGGGATGAGAGCTGACCGCGGACACCTTACGCCGAGATGCCGGCTGCCGACTCTGCACGAAGCTTCGCCCGGTTCGGACGTGGCGGAAACCCGTGATCTGCAAGGTCGGAACCGGACGTTGGAGATGGATCGAGGCCCCTACCGTGGGAAAGTGACTATTCGTCAAACAAGCAGATCAGCGCCTCTAAAATGAGACGCTGACCTGGGCTTCTGGCGGTGACGGTGGGATTTGAACCCACGGTAGGGGGTTACCCTACACAACTTTTCGAGAGTTGCACCTTCGGCCGCTCGGACACGTCACCGCCGTCAAGTGTACGTGACGATTCCGCACGCCGCCAACCGGACGCCCACGCGGCGACGGCCGACGCGGCACCGCCGTAACCAGTTGTTATAGGCAACTAAACATCGTAGACTCGAGACATGTCGGCATCGGCATCCACCGTCATCTTGACGGCGCTCACGCGATTGGCCACCCAGTGGTCGTCGCCGCAGGTGCAGGCGCAGTATGCGCGATCGGCCGGCATCCGCATCGATCCCGGCGACATCCCCACGCTGTACGTGCTCGGCATGCAGGGCAGCCGTCGCGCCGCATCGCTTGCCGACGAGCTCGGGCTGACCCGCCCCACGATGAGCAAGAAGCTGCAGCGCCTCGAAGCGGCCGGCTTCATCGCCCGCTCCCCCGATCCCGCCGACGGCCGCGCGGCCACCGTCTCGCTGTCCGAGTCGGGAGAGGCCGCATACGATGCGCTCGTCGCGCGAGGACTGGCCGCGACCGACGACGCGCTGCGCGAGTGGGCGCCGGCCGACCGCGCACTTTTGGCCGACCTGATCGACAGATTCGTCATCGACATGGGCGTCGAGGTTCCCGTCATCCGCAGAACCACTGCGGACGCACCACGCGGCGCACGCCGCTCCCACAAGGAGGAATGAGCCATGGCTCGCACCTACGTCGTCACCGGATCGGCTTCGGGCATCGGAGCCGCCACCGCCACGCTTCTGCGCGATCGCGGCGAGCGCGTCATCGGCATCGACCTGCGCAACGCAGACGTCGAAGCCGACCTGTCCACACGAGAAGGGCGGGTGGATGCCGCGGCCCGCGCCACAGAGCTCGCCGACGGAGCGATCGACGCGGTCATCGCCTGCGCGGGAATCGCCGCACCGATCGCCGCCACGATCTCTGTCAACTACTTCGGCGTCGTCGAACTGCTCGAGGCCCTGCTGCCGGCCCTGCAGAAATCCGACGCACCGCGTGCGGCCGTCGTCTCGTCGATGGCCTCGCTGCAGCAGAATTCACCCGAGATGGTCGAGGCTGCCCTCGCCGGCGACGAGCTCACAGCCCGTGAGATCGCGCAGAAGCTCGCCGATCAGGGCCCGCAGATCGGCTACCTGGTCTACCCGTCCAGCAAGCGGGCGCTCAGCCGGTGGGTGCGTCGCGCCTCGATCTCCGACGACTTCGCCGGCCACGGCATCCCATTGAACGCCGTCGCCCCCGGCACGGTGCTCACGCCCATGACCGCCAAGCTGCTGTCGACCCCGGAGGGGGTCAAGATGGTCGATGACAGCGTTCCGATGCCGCTGAACTCCCACCAGCCGCCGGAGTCGATCGCGAACCTGCTGATCTGGCTCACCAGCGTCGAGAACACGCACATGGCGGGCCAGGTCATCTACGACGACGGCGGCGCCGACGCAACGCTGCGCGGCGACGACATCTGGTCGTGGAACGACGGCAGGTAGGCGCCCGCCGCGCGGTCGAGGGCGGCCCCGACCCCCTCGCCCGCGCGATACGCTGACGCCGGAGGTCGATCGCATGGCGGCACGTGTTCTGATCGTGGGCGCCGGATTCGGCGGGCTCGAAGTGGCGGCGAGCCTGTCGGAGCGCTTCGGCGACGACATCGAAGTCACCCTCATCGACCGGTCCGAGCATTTCGTGTTCGGCTTCGCCAAGCTCGATGTGCTGTTCGGCAAACGCACCGTCGACAGTGTGACGCACCCGTACGGGCGCATCGCCAAGCCCGGCGTGCGGTTCGTGCGCACCGAGATCCGCGCCATCGACCCCGGGGCACGGCGGGTGACGACGGATGCCGGTGTCTTCGATGCCGATCACCTGGTCATCGCCCTCGGTGCCGACCTGGACCCGGCATCCACCCCCGGTCTCGCCGAGCACGGCCTCGAGTTCTACTCGAACGCCGGCGCTTTCGCCGCCCGCGACGCGCTGGCGGCGTTCACCGGCGGAAGAGTGGTCATCGGTGTGGCTGCGACCCCGTTCAAGTGTCCGCCGGCGCCGAGCGAGACCGCGCTGCTGCTGCACGAGTACCTGACCGCGCGCGGCCTGCGCGCGGCATCCGAGATCGACCTCGTGATGCCCCTGCCGTCGCCGGTGCCGCCGGTTCCCACCGCCTCTGATGCGCTGCTGCGCGAGTTCGCCGAGCGCGGCATCCGGTGGCACCCGAACCGGGCCATCTCGCGCGTCGATGCCCATGAGATCGTGTTCGAGGATGCCGCGACCCTGCCGTTCGACCTGTTCCTGGGCGTGCCGCGCCACGTCGCGCCGCCGGTGCTCGTCGAGGCTGGGCTGGCCGAGAACGGCTGGGTTGCCTCCGACCCGGTGACGCTGCAGACCGGCCACCCTGACGTGTACGCGATCGGCGATGCCGCCGATACCGGTTCCCCCAAGGCGGGCGCTTTCGCCGAGGGGCAGGCGGCGGTCGTCGCCGATCGGATCGCCGCGCGCATCGCTCACGCCGACAGCACCCGTGAATACGACGGCGGCGGCGCGTGCTACGTCGAGTTCGGCGGACATCGCGCGGCCCGCGTGGGAGTGACCTTCGCGGGCGGCACCTTCGACGACGCCAGTGAGAGCCTGGCCTCGGTGAAGGACGACTACCGCGTCTCGCGCATCCAACGCTGGATCGGGGACCCCGTTCCCGCATCGTGAGCGACCGCCGCCCGTCAAGGGATGTCGCAGCTCGGGCATAGCCTCGAAGCATGGTCACAAAGCGCTCCACCGCCTCCCCGTATCGCTGCACGGAGTGCGGGTGGACGACGCTGAAGTGGGTCGGCCGGTGCGGCGAGTGCCAACAGTGGGGCACGGTCGTCGAATCCACCGAGTCCACGGGCATCGCCGCGCGCAAGGTCTCGCCGCTGGCCCCGTCCGCCGGCCGCAGCGCGCAGCCCATCACGATGATCGACATCGCTGCGACGCCGCGGCGCACGAGCGGCATCGCCGAGTTCGATCGCGTGCTCGGCGGTGGTGTGGTCCCGGGCGCGGCGATCCTGCTGTCAGGCGAGCCGGGTGTGGGCAAGTCGACGCTGCTGCTCGAGGTGGCCGCGCAGTCGGCGCGGGCGGGCCGCCGCGTGCTCTATGCGAGCGGTGAAGAGTCCACAGCGCAGGTGCGCCTGCGCGCCGAGCGCACGGGCGCGCTGCACGACGAACTGTTCCTGGCCAGCGAGACCGACCTGGCCACGATCCTCGGTCACATCGACGAGGTCGAGCCCGACCTGCTGATCGTCGACTCGGTGCAGACGGTGTCTTCGGCGTTGTCCGACGGGCTGGCCGGGCACCCCAGCCAGGTGCGCGAGGTCGCGGCGACCCTGATCCGCGTCGCGAAGGAGCGGTCGCTGCCGGTGGTCATCGTGGGGCACGTCACGAAGGACGGGTCGATCGCGGGCCCCCGCATCCTCGAGCACCTCGTCGACGTCGTGTGCCACTTCGAGGGCGACCGGCAGACGTCGCTGCGCTTCCTGCGCACCCTGAAGAACCGCTTCGGTCCCACCGATGAGGTCGGATGCTTCGACATGACCGGAGCAGGGATCGAAGAGGTCCCCGACCCCAGCAGGCTGTTCCTCGGCAGCGGCAAGCCGGTCGCCGGCACGTGCATCACGATCGCCCTCGAGGGTCGGCGCGCCCTGCCGGTCGAGGTGCAGGCGCTGACCGTCGCCGCCTCCGGCCCCAACCCGCGCCGGGTGGTCAGCGGCGTCGACGCATCACGTGTGGCCATGATCCTGGCGCTGCTGGAGAAGCGCGCCGGCGTCGAACTGTCGAAGCAGGATGTCTACGTCTCCACGGTGGGCGGCGTGCGCCTGATCGAGCCCGGCGCCGACCTCGCGATCGCGATCGCCATCGCCACGGCCCGCACCGAGAAGGCCGTGCGCCACGACGTCGCCGCGATCGGCGAGCTGAGCCTGTCGGGCGAGATCCGCCCGGTCGCCCAGGCCGCACAGCGGCGGCACGAAGCGGCGCGCCTGGGCTACCGCACCGTCATCGACGAGCGGGCCGAGTCGATCAGCAGCGCGTTGCGCACCTTGAAGGCGACGGCGATGGCCGCGGCATCCACCGACGGCGTGCCGCAGTTCTGAGCCCGTTCTGCGTCTCAGGCGTCCAGCGCCGCGATGATGTCGGCCGGCGACGCCTGCATCGGGTGGGGGCCGGCGATGTCGAAGAACACGGTCGTGATCTGGTCGACATGCGCACCCAGGAACGCGCGCAGCCAGGCCGCCGAGTGCAGTCCGACCGCCGGCGGCAGCGTTTCGGGCTTGTGCACGGCGTCGCTGAACAGCAGCAGTGCGACATCCCCCGAGTCGGGGTCGCGATACGTCCACACCTCGCCCGCATCGCGCGGATCGTCACGGGCGCCTGCGCGCATGAGTGGCACCACGGTCGGGCCATGCCGCAGCGCGAACGCGACGGCGGCGATGTCCTGGGTCTGCAGCGCATCCGCCAGCTGGGTGTTGCGGAACTCGAGCTGCTTCTTCTTGGCGCGTTTCTTGCCGGATGCCACGTCTCCAGCGTAGTCGGCGCGCACGGCGCCACGAAGAGAGGACCCTCTCGAATCGCTCATTGGGGACTGGGCGACTCGAGAGGGTCCGAAGCGTCGTGCTCGCGGTTGGGGGCCTGCTGGGGACAGGACCACTGGCTGCTGGGGACAGCTTCACCGCGTAACCGCACGACGTGTACTTCAAGTGTACGAGCCATGGCGCCCTATCCGCTGTCCCCTCTTCGGGGGACATCAGACCACTTGTCATCCTGAAGGCTGCAGCGCGTCAGTGCAGCTGGAACAGCGCGTCGTCGACGGCATCGATGCCGCCCACCGACACGCTCAGGTGGTAGGTCGCTCCGCCGCCGGGCGCCTTCGGCCGGTCCTTCGCCTGACAGGTCGCCACGCTCGATCGCGAGCGGTCCCAGACGATCGGCTGGGCGCTTGCGACCTTCTGGCCGGCAGCGAGGATCACGTACATGTCGCTCGGTTCGCTCTGGCAGTCCGTCGAGCGCCACCACGTGTCGCTGCCACTGGTGATGGTGAACACCTGGGCGCTCGTGCCGACGTTGAGCATGCAGGCTGTCGAGCCGGTGTTGGTCAGCTGGACCGACAGTTTCGGGTCAGTGCCCGACGGGTAGCTGGTCTTGTCGGTCACGGCCTTCACCGCGATGTCGGCGGTGGCGCACGGCGCTGCCGACGCGCCGGGGCTGGGGGCCGCCGGGCTCGATGCTCCGGGCGTGGGCGACGCCGATGCGCCGGGCGTGGGCGATGTCGAGGCGTCGGGTGTGGCCACCGGCGTCTGCGGTGCGCTGGAGACCGCCGGCACGACCGGGTCGGCAGGCTTCTGCTGGCCGACCTGTGCGGCCGGCGTCGCGCCGGCCTGCCACGGGCGGGCGATCAGCAGCCAGACCACGGCGACCACGACCAGCAGCACGAGCAGCAGGGCGAGCCGACGCCGACGATAGACGGCGGGCGAATGGCGGCGTCCTGACGTACTCACCCTGTCAGGGTAGGTCGAGCGCTGTCTCCGTTCGCGTACGGCGCGCCAAGATCCAGCGCGGTCACAGGTGCTTGAGCATGCGGGTGTTGCCGAGCGTGTTGGGCTTGACGTGGGCGAGGTCGAGGAACTCGGCCATGCCGGCGTCGGGGCTGCGCAGCAGCTGCGTGTACACATCGGCATCGACCACGTGCTCGCCGATCGGGGCGAAACCGTGCCGACGGAAGAACGAGACCTCGAAGGTCAGGCAGAACAGGCGCGCGAGCCCCAGTTCGATCGCCCGCGCCTCGAGCACCTCGACGATCCGGCCGCCGATGCCCTGGTGCAGGCGATCGTCGCGCACCAGAAGCGTCCGGACCTCGCCGATGTCGCGCCAGATCACGTGCAGCGCACCGCATCCGATGACCTCGCCGTCCAGCTCTGCCACGACGAATTCCTGCACCGCTTCGTACAGCGCCACCGGCTCTTTGCCGAGCAGGATGCGACGATCCACGAGCGGCTCGAGCAGCTGCTGGATGGCTGCCACGTCGGCGGTGCGTGCGGAGCGGATCACGATGTCGGTCACCGCTCCAGACTACGACGCGGGATGCTGTGAACCGTCGATGCCCCGCCCCCAGGGATGGGGACGGGGCATCGGCACATCACGGCTGGATCAGCCGGCGATGATGTCGGGGGTGGCCGAGATCTCTCCCTGCGCCGTGACACCGACAGCGACCTTCTCGCCGCGCGGACCGTGTTCGAACACGAACTCGCCGCCCACGGCATCCACCTTCACGTGGTCGCCGGAATTGAGCTCGCCGTGCAGAATCCGCTCACTGAGCTGGTCTTCGATCTCGCGCTGCATGGCACGGCGCAGCGGCCGCGCGCCCAGCGTCGGATCGAAGCCGATCTCGATCAGCTTGTCCTTGGCCGAGTCGCTCAGCTCGACGGTCATGTCACGGTCGAGCAGGCGCTCGGCCAGACGCTTCGTGAACAGACCGACGATCTGACGCAGTTCGTCCTTGTTCAGCTGCGGGAAGACGATGATGTCGTCGACACGGTTGAGGAACTCGGGCTTGAAGTGGCGCTTGAGCTCTTCGTCGACCTTGCCCTTCATCCGCTCGTAGCTGGTGACCGAGTCACCCTCGACCTGGAAGCCGACCGGACCACCGGCGATCGCCGACGAACCGAGGTTGGTCGTCATGATGATCACGGTGTTCTTGAAGTCGACCAGGCGACCCTGACCGTCGGTCAGACGCCCTTCTTCGAGGATCTGCAGCAGCGAGTTGAAGATGTCGGGGTGGGCCTTCTCGATCTCGTCGAACAGCACGACCGAGAACGGCTTGCGGCGCACCTTCTCGGTGAGCTGGCCGCCCTCTTCGAACCCGACGAACCCGGGAGGGGCACCGAACAGTCGCGACACCGTGTGCTTCTCACCGAACTCGCTCATGTCGAGCGAGATCAGCGCACCCTCATCGTCGAACAGGAACTCGGCGAGCGCCTTGGCCAGCTCGGTCTTGCCGACGCCGGTGGGGCCGGCGAAGATGAACGAGCCCGACGGACGCTTGGGGTCCTTCAGACCCGCGCGCTGACGGCGGATCGTGCGGCTCAGGGCCGCGATCGCCTCGTCCTGGCCGATGACGCGCTGGTGCAGCGCCTTCTCCATGAAGACGAGTCGGCTGGACTCCTCTTCGGTGAGCTTGAAGACCGGGATGCCGGTGGCCTGCGCCAGCACTTCGGCGATCAGGCCTTCGTCCACGACGGCGGGGGTTGCGACATCCCCGCTGCGCCACTGCTTCTCCAGGCGCAGGCGCTCGGCCAGCAGCGACTTCTCCTCGTCGCGCAGCGAAGCGGCCTTCTCGAAGTCCTGCTCCTCGCTGGCGGCCTCCTTGCGCGTGCGCACGTCGGCGATCTTGTCGTCGAGCTCACGCAGCTCGGGGGGGCTCGACAGGATCGACAGGCGCAAGCGGGCGCCGGCCTCGTCGATCAGGTCGATGGCCTTGTCGGGAAGGAAGCGATCCGACACGTAACGGTCCGACAGGTTCGCCGCCGCGACGATCGCGCCGTCGGTGATCTGCACCTTGTGGTGCGCCTCGTAGCGGTCGCGCAGACCCTTCAGGATGTTGATGGCGTGCGGAAGGCTCGGCTCGGCCACCTGAATGGGCTGGAAACGACGCTCCAGCGCAGCATCCTTCTCGAAGTGCTTGCGGTACTCGTCCAGCGTCGTGGCGCCGATGGTCTGCAGCTCACCGCGGGCCAGCAGAGGCTTCAGGATGCTGGCGGCATCGATCGCGCCTTCGGCGGCACCCGCGCCCACCAGCGTGTGGATCTCGTCGATGAACACGATGATGTCGCCACGGGTGCGGATCTCTTTCGTCACCTTCTTCAGGCGCTCTTCGAAGTCACCGCGATAGCGGGACCCGGCGATGAGTGAGCCGAGGTCGAGCGAGTAGAGCTGCTTGTCCTTCAGCGTCTCGGGCACGTCGCCCTTGACGATCGCCTGGGCCAGGCCCTCGACGACCGCCGTCTTGCCGACGCCGGGCTCCCCGATCAGCACCGGGTTGTTCTTGGAGCGACGAGACAGGATCTGCATGACCCGCTCGATCTCTTTCTCGCGTCCGATGACCGGGTCGAGCTTGTTGTCGCGCGCAGCCTGTGTGAGGTTGCGACCGAACTGGTCGAGCACTTGGGAGCCTCCCTGTGCACCCACCGCGCTCTCGTGCGCGGCTCCCGACACCGCCGCCGGCTCCTTGCCCTGATAACCGGACAGAAGCTGGATGACCTGCTGACGCACCTTGTTGAGGTCTGCACCCAGCTTGACGAGCACCTGGGCTGCCACGCCCTCGCCCTCGCGGATGAGACCGAGCAGGATGTGCTCGGTGCCGATGTAGTTGTGTCCCAGCTGCAGCGCTTCACGCAGGCTCAGCTCGAGAACCTTCTTCGCGCGCGGCGTGAACGGAATGTGGCCGGTCGGCTGCTGCTGACCCTGACCGATGATGTCCTGCACCTGCTCGCGCACGGCATCCAAGGAGATGCCCAGCGACTCGAGGGCCTTCGCCGCGACGCCCTCACCCTCATGGATGAGACCCAGGAGGATGTGCTCCGTCCCGATGTAGTTGTGGTTGAGCATCTTCGCCTCTTCTTGGGCGAGGACGACCACGCGTCGAGCTCGGTCGGTGAATCTCTCGAACATCTCTGACTCCTCCGGGCGCACTTCTGGCGCTTGTTAGAAGCGTAACGAGCGTGCGGATGCCGCGAGCCGGTGTTCGCTGGCGGCATACGGCCCGACAGGGGCTTGACAGCGGATCACAGCATCCATATCGTTTGTCGATAACAACGAATATCGATAAGGAGAAGCAATGACCGCACTGCCCTGGCTGTTGGCGATCGTGCTCCTTGCGGCCGCCGTCTTGTTGCTGCTCCCACGCGGATGGCGGCGCAAGGGCATCGATGCGACCGTGGGAGTCGCCCTCTGGGCGATCGGCTCGGCGATCGGCTTCCTCGTCCCGGGAACGGTGGCAGGGCTCATCGCGATCACGTGCTTCCAGCTGGTGCGCGGCGCCGCATTCACGCAAGCCGCCGTACGCATGGCACTCACCACCGCAGTCGTCGTGCTCGCGGGAGGCATCGTCGGGTCTGTCCTGTCACAGTTCGGCGGAGCGATGGTGGCGCATGAGCTGCTGACCGTCACCGGGGCGCAAGGGCCGGCGCTCGCCGACGGACGGCTCGATCTGAGCCTGCTCCTGCCGCAGGCGGCGACATCGTTCACGATTCCGCTCTGGCCGATCGGAGCCGGCTTCGGCTTCGCCGCACTGGCCGCCGTGCTGAAATACGGCGCGGTCCTACAGCGCGACACGGAGGGGCTGGTGTGATGCGCTTCGTGCTGTTCGTTCTGCCGCCGCTGGTGACGCTGGTCGGCGTGATTCTGCTGATCATGGCGGTGTTCCGCGCGCGGCGCACCGCCGAGGCAACACCGATCGTGCGCATCGCGCTCGTGATCTCAGCGGCGTGGAGCGGAATCGCGCTGCTCTGGGGCATCGTGCGGACGGTTCTGTGGTTTCAACGCGATGTCGGTGTTCCGTTCGGCGTCCGCACGCTGGCGTTCTGGGCGGCCCCGCCCGACCCTGACATGTTCAACCTCAGCGGTGGCTTCACGACGGCGGAGCTCACGGCGATCAACCTTCTGTCGACGCCGACTCGCGGCATCCTTGCCGCAGGTGATCTGATCGGAACTCTCGTGACGGTCGCCCTTGCGGGGCTGATCGCGTTGGCGTGCTTCCGATTCATGCAGGGACGACCGTTCGCGCCCGAGCTCGCCCGGCTGAGCTTCGTCGCCGCGATCGTGGTGCTCGTCGGCGGGGTGGCGACTCAGTTGCTGGCACAGGCCGGCGGTATGCGCGCACTCAGCGAGCTCGTTGCCGCGGGCCTCGGCCCACGCAGCGTGCAGGCCACTGGAATCTGGGCGATCGACTGGTGGCCGGTGTGGCTGGCGATCGGGCTCGGCGCGTTCTCGGCGCTCATGCGCTACGGCATGCACCTACAGCGCGACACGGAGGGGCTGGTGTGAGTCCCGCCGAGGAGGACGAGGCATCCGGAATCCACTGCCGGCTCGATGAACTGCTCGCCGAGCGAGGGATGACCCTGACCGGGCTCAGCGGGATCGTGGGAGTGTCGATCGTGAACCTCTCGGTGCTCAAGAACGATCGCGCCAGGGCGATCCGGTACTCGACTTTGTCGGCGATCTGCCGGGCCCTGGACTGCGAGGTCGGCGACCTGCTCGTGCGAGCCGACTGAGGCCCGGCATCCCGAGCCCGGTGGGGAACCGCCGCCGAAACCGTCCTAGCATCGAAGGCGTGACCGGCCTGACCTTCAATCCGCGGCGCGACGACTCCGACGCCCCCACTCCGACCACGCGGCCACGCGACCTCGTCGACCGGCCCGACATGTTCGGGCGGTGGGGCAAACCGCAGCGGGCGGCCGCCGGTATCGAGCCGACCGACGCGCGGTTCATCGCCGCGAACCTGCAGCACTGGGTGGCCAACGCGGTGCGCGAAGAGGTGCTGATGCTGCGCAGCAACCTCGCCACAATCGTCCAGACGCTGAAGACCACGTCGCCCGAGATGACGCTGGAACGGATCTCACGCCTGCAGCACGGTGACGAGCCGATGCGTCTGGACGACCTGCTGATCTGGTCGCGCAGATTCGACAGTGTGCGCGACATCCTCACCTCGGCCTTCGGGGACGCGACACGCCCCGCCGTCGCGACCACTCCACCGGCCGAAGGCGGAATGGGACCGATCATCACCACCCGCCGCGGCAGCAGCACGCACTGAGTCTCACCGCGCTGCGCGCAGCGCGCGGGCAGCACGCACGCGCTCGACGATCGACTGCGGATCGGAGAAGAGGGCGTCCTTGGTGATTCGGATGACGAGCCACCCGTGGGCCGCGAGCAACTCGTAGCGGGCGATGTCCTTCGTCCACTGCGCCGAGTCACGGAGGTGATGCTGGCCCTCGTATTCGACGGCGATCTTCAACTCCGGGTAGGCGAGGTCGATGCAGGCGATCGTGTTGCCGTGTGCGTCGACGAGACTCCAATTGAGTCGGGGCTCCGGCAGCCCGGCGTCTACGAGCAGGAGCCGACATCGCGTCTCGGGGCGCGAGGCAGACCTCGTCCGGACGCGCGGCAGCGCCGTGCGCAACGCGGTGATGCCGGCCCGGCGCCCTTCCGCGATGGCTCTCGCGAGCTGCGCCGGTGTCGCAAGCGCGGGCGGGTCGCCCTCGAACATCGGCTCACGCACCGCCGCATCGCCGGCAGCGACCAGATCGTACGGGTCGCCGATCACCGACGCGAGTTGCGCCCAGGTGCTGGCAGGGCTGGCCAAGCGGACCCCGAGCGTCGGGTGGGTCACCACGTGCACGAACCGGCGCGGAGTCTGATGCCCTGCAACACCGGCGCGACGCGGATGTCGCGCCGGTGCGCAGACAGCGACGTCGAGTGCGGCGTGATCGCGCACCAGTGCAAACGGAAGCCACAGGTCCCACAGGATCGCGGCGGTCACATGCGAGAAGAACTCGTGCGGCAGCATGATGACGGCGAAGTGACGCGCCCGCTCGACCACGGCTTCGCGGGCGAGTTCGAACGCGGACTTCGGCTTGGCGGCGTGGTCAGTGGCAGGGTCGAGGTCAGGGGCGGGGTCGAGGGATGACGTGCCGACGTTAGGCGCTGTGCGCATCCCGCGGAAGGGCCGGCCCAGGTCGACGCGACGCAGCCGCGACGCGGGTACGCCGGCACGGAGGGCCTCGGCGACGGAGAAGGCCGACTCGAATTCGTCTGGAAGATCGATGGGCATGACTCCACCGTGGCCACCCGGACGCTCGCGGCGGTTGGCCTCCTGGTGATCTGTGCACAACTCGCGCCGCGGATCACCCTGGGGAGGAGGCGGCGCCGCGCGTGGACACGACCGGTCGCGGCATCCACCGACGACCGACGAAACGTGCCCGGTCGCGGCATCCAGGAGTCACTTGTAACCGGTGCGCCGCCCTGCCATCCGTCGAAACCGACTGCTGAAATTCGAGGGCGACGTTCAGCAGTCAGCTTTGACGAGCTGGGCGCCACGCGACCCGTCGAACCTGACTGCTGAATCGTGGGGCTCGGCGCCCGCCACCGGCGAACCGTGGGGCTCGGCGCCTGCCGCCGCCAGGCGCTACTGCAGCGCCGACGTGAGCCGCGCGAGGTTGTCGAGCACGGTCGAGCGCAGCGGCTGCTGGCTCCACTCATCGAGGGTGAGCTCGCGCGACAGACGACGGTATTTCTCTTCGATCTCGCGCATCTCGACGACGAATTCCTCGCCACGCACGAGCATCGAGATCTCGAGGTTCAGACCGAATGAGCGCATGTCCATGTTGCTCGAACCGATGATCGCGACCTCATCGTCGATCGTCATCGACTTGGAGTGCAGGATGTAGGGGGTCTTGTAGAGCCAGATCTTCACGCCGGCCTTCAGCAGCGCTTCGTAGTAGCTGCGCTGCGCGTGGTAGACCATGGCCTGGTCGCCCTCTTCAGAGACGAACAGCTCGACCTGCAGCCCCCGGTTGCACGCCGTGGTCACGGCGAGCAGCAACGCCTCATCGGGCACGAAGTATGGGCTGACCATGATGATCTTGCGCTGCGCGTAGTACAGCAGCCCGAGGAACAGTCGCAGGTTGTTCTCGAACCGGAACCCCGGCCCGCTCGGCACGATCTGGCAATCCAGATCGCCGGGACTCTCGGCCGCGACCTCGAAGAGCGAGACTTCGTCTTCGAGGGTCTCGTCGGTTTCGCTGTACCAGTCCGATAGGAACACCGCATTGATGGATGCCACGACCGGACCGGTGATGCGCACCATCAGGTCGACCCAGTGCAGGCCGCGACGGATGTTCTTGCGCAGGTTGTAGGTCGAGTCGGTCACGTTCTGCGAACCCATGAACGCCACATCGCCGTCCACGACCAGGAGCTTGCGGTGGTTGCGCAGGTCGGGGCGCTGGTACCTGCCGCGCAATGGCTGCACCGGAAGCATCAGCTGCCACCGCGCGCCCATGTCGGTGAGTCGCTTGAGAGTGCGGCGATAGAACGGCTTTCCCCGATTGGCCCAGTGGTCCAGCAGCACGCGGACGGTGACCCCGCGCGCCGAGACCTCTTCGAGCGCGCGGAAGAAGTTGTCGGTCGCGTCATCCGACTGCAGGATGTAGAACTCGACGTGCACGTAGCGCTCGGCGGTGCGGATCACCTCGGCCATGTTGTCGAGGCTCTGCTGATAGTCCGAGATCAGGTGCGCCTCGTTGTCGCCGGCAAGCGGCATGGCGCCCAGCGAGCGGTTCATCGTGACCATCGAGGTGAACCAGTCGGGGGCGTGCGGGCGCAGCGTGCCGAAGTCGAGGTGCGCGCTGGTCTCGCGGATGTAGTCGTTGATCGCATCCTGTTTGCGACGTCGCTTGCGCGGCAGGCGCGGGGTTCCGATCAGCAGGAACAGCAGCACCCCGATGACCGGGATGAAGTAGATCGCCAGCAGCCACGCCATCGCGGCCGTCGGCCGTCGATTGCGGGGCACGACGATGACCGCGGCGATACGGATCGCCACGTCGAATAAGAGGACGACCAGGGGCCACCATGTCGCGATGACAGTCATGCGCTCCCCCTCGCTCACGTCAGGCTTCAGCGTAACTGCTGGTGGCGACATCCCAGACATCAGGGTGGGATGCCACAGCCCGGGCGGGCGGAGTGCCGGATGCGGAGCGGGTGACCGGGTCAGCGCCCGGCGACAGGAGGTGCCGGCGGAAGACCGCGCTTCGCGCGCTCCTCGGCTTCGACCTTCGCGTAGGCGCGACGCTCATTGCGGTCCAGGTGGATGACCGAGCGCAGGATGAAGATGAACAGCCCGAGCACCACGACGGTCGGGATGAGACCCCAGAACGCGGCGACCCAGAAGTTGTCCATACCTTCTATGGTACCGGGGGGCGCAGCGCGCCGGGGCCCACCGTCTCCTCCCCAGTCCGGGCCGGCGCGCGGCGGGGACGAGTCATCCACAGACCGTGCCCCGGGCCCGCGCGTGGTCCGCATGTGCGGCCAGGCTCGAGGCATGTCCACGGTCATTCGCTCGGCGCAGTCCCTGCAGCTTCTGTCAGACATCCCGCGACTGCTGGGCCATCCGCCCCGGGTCGGGCTGGTGCTCGTGCCGTTCGCACGGAGCCGCACGATGGGTGCTCTGCGCCTCGACCTGCCCGCGGCCGCGGATCTGGAGCTGGCCGCGGCGGCGGCGATCGGGCTGGTGTGCCGGCTGCCCGACGCCGACCAGCTCGCTGTCGTCATCTACACCGACGATCCGATCGTGGACGGTCTGCCACATGACGATCTCGTGCAGGCGCTCGCCCGTCGATGTGAGGTCTGCGGGCTGTACCTGCGGGAGGCGCTGTGCGTGGGTGCGCGTGCCTGGGGCTCGTATCTCGACCCGGAGTGCCCACCCGGCGGCGTGCCGCTCGACTCGCCGGGCGTGGCGCCGGATGCCGCGGCCTGTGTGGGCGGAGCGTTGGACGAGGTGCGGGAGCAGACCGCCGTGGCGCTGTCGGCGATCGACACCGCCGTGTGCGCGGTCTGCGACGGCGATGCGCCACCGGACGGACGCATCGATCCGCGCGCACTGTGCGCGACGTGCCGGCTGGATGACCTGCCGGCACTGTTCGAAGAAGCCCTCGGCCTGGACCCCGAGCTGCTGGATCCGTTCACCGTCGCCCTCCTGGTGTGGGCGCTCGATCGCCCCGGGTCGCGCGACGTCGCACTGCTGCAGTGGTGCGGCGCCGTCGCCGACGGCGATGCGGCCGTCGAGGCACAGGCCCGATGGGAGGCGGGGGACGAGTATCCGCCCGACCTGGGCGAACGTCTGTGGGGCGACGGCGTCCAGGCCGATGTGCACAGGCTTTCGGCCGCTCGTGAACTCGTGCACGAGGTCGCCTCGCGGGCACCGGTAGAGCGGCGGGCGGGTTCCCTCGCCGCGTGCGCGTGGCTGTCGTGGGCCGTCGGCGATCTCGACGCTGCCGCCGACCAGGCTACGGGGGCGTGCGCGATCGAACCCGAGCACGGCCTGGCCGAACTCGTGCGATCGTTCCTGGCAGCCCAGCATCGGCCCGCGTGGGAACGGGAAGCTACTTCACGAGCGGGAACAGGATGGTCTCACGGATGCCGAGCCCGGTGATCGCCATCAGCAGTCGGTCGATGCCCATGCCCATGCCGCCCATCGGGGGCATGCCGTGCTCCATCGCGCGCAGGAACTCCTCGTCGATGCGCATGGCCTCGACGTCACCCGCGGCGCTGAGCTTGGCCTGCGCGACGAACCGCTCGCGCTGGATGATCGGGTCGATGAGCTCCGAGTATCCGGTTGCCAGCTCGAACCCGCGCACATACAGGTCCCACTTCTCGACGACGCCTGCGATCGAGCGGTGGTCGCGCACGAGCGGGCTCGTGTCGACGGGAAAGTCCATCACGAATGTCGGTCGGGTCAGGCCCCCCTTGACGAAGTGCTCCCAGAGCTCTTCGACCCACTTGCCGTGCGTCGGGTGCGGCGGCTCGTCCACACCCTCGCGCTCGGCGAGTGCCCGCATGTCGTCGACGGAGGTCTGCGGGGTGATCTGGACACCGGCCGCAGCCGACAGCGACTCGTACATCGAGATGCGGTCCCACTCGCCGCCGAGGTCATAGACGGTGCCGTCGGCCCAGGTGACCATCGTCGAACCCGCCACCGCGATGGCGGCGTTCTGCACGAGCGTCTGGGTGAGGTCGGCGATGCCGTTGTAGTCCGAGTACGCCTGGTAGGCCTCGAGCATCGCGAACTCGGGACTGTGCGTCGAGTCGGCGCCCTCGTTGCGGAAGTTGCGGTTGATCTCGTAGACCCGGTCGATGCCGCCGACCGCGGCGCGCTTCAGGTACAGTTCCGGGGCGATGCGCAGGTACAGCTCCGCGTCGAATGCGTTCGAATGCGTGACGAACGGGCGCGCCGAGGCGCCGCCGTGCTGAATCTGCAGCATCGGCGTCTCGACCTCGATGAAGTCGCGCTCCGCGAACGTGCGCCGCAGGCTCGCGTTGACCGCCGCACGTGCGCGCACCGTCGCGCGGGCCCGGTCGCGCACGATGAGGTCGAGGAACCGGCTGCGCACGCGGCTCTCTTCGCTCAGCTCGGTGTACATGTTCGGCAGCGGCAGCAACGCCTTCGAGGCGATCGCCCAGTCGGTCACCATGATCGACAGCTCACCGCGGCGGCTGGAGATGACCTCGCCGCCCACGTACACGTGGTCGCCCAGGTCGACGAGTTCCTTCCAGCGCTGCAGGGACTCCTCACCGACGGAGGCGAGCGAGACCATGGCCTGGATGCGGCTGCCGTCCCCCGACTGCAGAGACGCGAAGCACAGCTTGCCCGTGTTGCGGCTGAACACGACCCGGCCGGCGACGGCAGCGGTCACGCCGGTCTCCGCCCCCGCCTCGAGCTCGCCGAACCGCTCACGCAGGCTCGAGATCGTGTCGGTCACCGGCACCGACACCGGATACGCGCCACCCGCGGCATCCTCGCGCTCGGCGATCAGTCGCTCGCGCTTGGCCATGCGCACGGCCTTCTGCTCGACGATGTCCTCCGCGGAGGGCTGGTCGTTCGCGGGCGCGGCCGTCGCGGATGCAGCGGTGGCGGGTGCGGGGGTATCGGTCATGCGGCGGGCTCCTCGAAAAGTCGCGTCCCAGTCTATCGGCGGTGGCCAGGACGCCCGCGGGCACTGAGTCACTGGCCCGCCGAAGCGTGCGCAGCGTCAGACCGCCGGCGGCAGACCCGGAACATCCCCGGGAGCGCCCGGATCGGCCAGCGCCTCGTCGACACTGGAATGCACGATCGTGGACAGGAACGCCCGCGGGTTCTCAATACCTGCCGCAGCCAGCAGGTCCGAGGCCTGCCGCACGATCGAGCGCGAGAACTCGGTCGCCGTCGCGATGGCCTCGGCGTATGCCGGGCGGTCGGCATCCTGCACCACGACCGGCTCGCAGCCCAATTCCACGGCCAGCGCCTGGGCGATCGGCAGCACCGCGGCCGGTGCGGTCACCGCCGCGAACGCATCGGCGAGCTGGCGCAGGTCCATCGAGGTGCCCGTGAACGAGATCGCCGGATGGATCGCCAGCGGGATCGCACCGCGCGTGGCCGCAGGCAGCAGCACGTCCAGACCGAAGCCGGGATCGGTGTGCACCACGAGCTGGCCTATCTGCCACGCGCCGATGTCGGCGAGGCCGGCGACCACACCCGCCAGCTCGGCGTGCGGCACCGCGAGGACGACCAGCTCCGCGCGCCGCACGATCTCGGGCGCGTCCAAGAACGGCACGCCGGGAAGCACCGACTCGACACGATCGTCATCGGAACCCGACGTGATGCCGACCACGGCGTGACCGGCGCCGGCGAGCGCTGCACCGACCACGGGCCCCACGCGGCCGGCGCCGATGATGCCGACGCCCAGACGACCCTCACGACTCATGAATCCTCCCCCGCCCACCGATGCGTGTGGTCGGCGGCGCCGGCGGCGACCGCCGCGGCCTCGGCGCGCGCGAACAGCGCGGTCGCGGCATCCCGATCAACGGCACCGAGCGAACCCGACACGCGCCCCGAGATGGTGTGCGCGTGCACCTTCGCGACGTTCAGCGCCCGATCGAGCGGGCCCTGATGCAGCCCGACGCTCTGCAGACGTGCGAGCGGGAAGACCGCGAGATTGCGCCAGATGTATCCGCGGCGCAGGAACAAGGCGCGCTCGGCCAGCAGGAATCCGTTGCGCCGCCACGACAGCGGGCGCAGAATGCGCGCGCGGGCGGGCGTGTTCGTGTACGGGTCGCCACCGTCCGCGCCGTCGCCACCGCCCGCGCCCGCGCCCGCGCCCGCGCCCGCGCCGTCGCCACCGTCCGCGCCCGAGCGGGGCCCGAGGATGCCGTGCTCGAACACGAGCGGCCAGCCGTTCTCGGGCATGCCCGGCATGAGCAGGCGCAGCACCCGCTCGACATCGGCGCGGTCGCCGACCGGCAGCACCTCCGAGAACTGATCCTGCTCGTTCGCATCGGCGCGCCGGCCCGACATGCGGTTCACCCGCACTGCCCACCAGCCCGCCGGTCGCCACAGCAGCGGCTGACTGACTTCGATCGCGTGGATGCGCCCGGGCGGCAGCGTCTCGGTCACCGTCGTGAACAGGCCGTAAGTGATGCGCACGCCGTCGGGCGTCGGCGCGATCGAGTACCGCAGCGCCTTCGTCGTCGAACGCACCAGCACGGTGCCGAACCCCAGCACCATCGGGATGATCGTGAACAGGATCCACGGCGTGCCGACGATCGAGGCGATGACGGCCGCGGTGATCAGCACCACGATGATGATCATCCCGCGCCCGAACACGCGTGAGAGCAGCAGGCGCACGACGGGGATCTGGACGACCGACGCCGGCTCGGCCACCGGGTCTTCGGCCCCCAGCACCAGATCGTTCAGGGCTTCGGTGACGACGGATGCCGCAGCTGCGACACGCGAGCCGCCCGGTGTCGCAGCATCCTTCGCACGCGCCTCAGCCAGCCGTCTGCCCGACGCGAGACGCAGGATGTCGGCGCGCACCTCTTCGGCGTTCGACGTCGAGAGGTACTCGAGCTTGACGTTCGAATCCGAGCCCGCACCGACGACCTCGAGCTTGGCCATGCCCAGCAGGCGCGCGATCATCGGCCGGGTGAGATTGACCCCCTGCACGCGGTCGAGCGGTGCACGACGCTGGCTGCGGAACAGCACGCCGTGGCGCACCTCGACGTTGTCGCCGGTGATGCGAAAACTGTGGAAGCGCCAGGCCAGATAGAACAGCCCGACCAGCACCACGACGACCACGAGCACGGCCAGCAGCGCCCACAACACCAGGTTGTGTCGCAGGATGAAGTCGACCGGATCGCCCGGATTCTCGAAATCGGGCACCTCGGGCACGGATGTGCGCAGGAAGAAGTCGATGATCCGCTCGCGCAGGTTCGAGATCACGACACCGATGACGATCACCAGTACGAGCCCACCGCGAAACAGCGGCGTCAAGGGGTGCATGCGGTGCCACTCGGCGTCGCTGAGCGGCGAGCGGGCCCCCGGCAGCGGGGTCGGCCCGGCAGGGCGCGGTTCGGTCACAGGCCCGTCCTGCGCGTCTCGGCGACCTCGATCAGGGTGTCGCGCAGCGTCTCGGCGGCGGCCTGGGTGAGTCCCGGTATCTCCACGCCGGTGGATGCCGCGGCCGTCACGAGTTTGAGATGCGCTATGCCGAACGCCCGGTCCAGCGGCCCGTGCGTGATGTCCACGAGCTGCATGCGCCCGTAGGGCACTGCGACCATGCGCTGCCAGAGGATGCCGCGGCGGAACACCATGTCGTCGGCGCGCAGCTGGTAGCCGAACGAGCGTGCCTGACGCGGCGTGATGATCGCTGTCAGGGCGAACACCACGGCCGCGATGCCGCCCGGAACCCACGGCCACGGCTCGCCGACGAACGCGGTCAGCACGGCTGCAGCGACCAGGACCAGCACGAGCATCGCCGTCACCGAGATCAGGCGCACCCAGACGTAGGAGCGGGCCAGCTGATACCACGTGCCGTCACCGAGCGGCAGCCGGTTCTCGCTGCGCGGTTCGAGCACGCGCTCGAACGTGGCCACGCTGAGCACGGGGTCGGCGGGGCGATCGTGTGGTGTCGGAAGGCCGGCATCGGCCGGTAGCGGCTCAGCGGGCGGCGTGGCGCGTTCCGGGACCCGAGGGGTCGGAGTGCTCTCCTCCGCCGGCGTCGGGATGTTCGTCATCGTCGTCCTTCCGGATCGTGCACAGGTGCTCGGCGACCAGCCCTGCGGCAATGAGCACCGCGGCGCACAGCACGGTTGCGATCAACGCACTCACCGAGCCTACCGAGGGGTCGGCGGGCCGGGTCAGCACGAACAGCAGAAGCCCCAGCCCCAGCCCACCGAACACGGCGCCGACCAGGCTCGACGCTTTGGCGAGCATCGCGATGCGCACCGCATGGAACGGGTTGATCGGGGCCGAAGAACTGCCATGGGTGGCACGGTAGATCGGCACCGCCAGCAGCACAACGACCACACCGACTGCAGCCAGCAGCACCGGCAGCGACACCATCGGAGTGAACGACGATCGGCCGGCTGCCGTCAGCACCTGGTCCAGCACGAACCCGGCGCCCACGCCCAGCACGGCGGCGACGATCAGCGACGCCGGGTGCGTGCGCTTCATGAGTCCGGCCCCTGCAGTGCGGCCACGAGGGCGTTGACACGGCCGACACCGGGCAGAACCGCATCGGAATCGACGGCGAGCCACGGCTCGAGCACGAAGAGCCGCTCTGCCGCGCGCGGGTGCGGCAGCGTGAGGTCGGGGTCGTCGCTGCGCACGTCGCCGTACGCGACGATGTCGAGGTCGAGCGTGCGGTCGCCCCATCGCTCGAGCCGCACGCGCCCGTGCCGCTGTTCGATCTCGTGCAGAGCGTCCAGCAGCACCGACGGGGCCAGGCGCGTGGTGAGCACGGCGACGGTGTTCACATACTGCGGGGCGTCGACATCCGGGCCGTCGAGCTTGATCGCCACCGACGTGATGGGCTCCGCCACCCGCACGTCGGTCGTCAGCGGCAGCGCGCGCAGTTCGGCGATCGCGGCATCCATCGTCGCGTGTCGATCGCCGAGGTTCGCGCCCAGCGCGACGACAGCCGGGGCACCCGCGGCCGACGCCGGCGTGAACCCCTGCGCGAGGCGACGGCTCATCGTTCCCTCCGGCGACGGATCGTGACGGTCACGTCGTCGAAGGGCACCGTGATCGGGGCATCGGGCTTGTGCACGGTGACGGTCACGGCCACGACGCGGTCGAATGCGAGTACGGCATCGGCGATGCGCTGGCACAGCGTCTCGATGAGGTCGACGGGGTCGCCGGCGATGATCGCGGTGACCGCTTCGGACACCTCGCCGTAATGCACGGTCTGGGTGACGTCGTCGGATGCCGCGGCCGGACGGGTGTCGAGGTGCAGTGTGAGATCGGCGGAGAACTCCTGCCCGTCGCGCCGCTCGTGCTCGTAGACCCCGTGGTAGCCGTAGGCCCGAAGACCACGCAGCGCGATCTCGTCGAGGTCGTCCAGATCGCCGCTCACACCGTCCCCCAAGCCTGCGCGACCCGCAGCGCGTCGCGGGTGGCGGCGACATCGTGCACGCGCACGCCCCACGCCCCCACCTGCGCGGCCAGAACGCTGGCCACCGCGGTCGCCAGGTCACGGCGCTGCTCGGTCGCCTCTCCTGCGCCGTCTTTCTCGAGCAGGTCGGCGAGGAACCGCTTGCGGCTGGTTCCCACCAGCACGCGTGGGCCGATCGACACCAGCGCCGGCAGCCCGCGCAGCGCCTCCCAGTTCTGCTCGCCGTGCTTGGCGAACCCGATGCCCGGGTCGAGGATGACGCGCTCGGGTGCGATGCCCGCAGAGACGGCGACGTCCAGTCGCGCGGTGAGCTCGGATGCCACATCCCGCGCGACGTCGTCATACTGCGCATGGGCGTACATGTCGTCGGAATGACCCCGCCAGTGGCTGATCACGACGTCGACGCCGGCGTCGGCGGCCACGCGCAGGATGTCAGGGTCGGCAAGGCCGCCGGCCACATCGTTGATGATCGCCGCTCCTGCTTCGACCGCGGCGGCCGCCGTCGTGGCGTGCATGGTGTCGACGCTGATGACCGCGCCGGCGGCGGCGAGCTCGCGGATCACCGGGAGCACGCGCTCGCGCTCCACGGCAGGGTCGACGCGTTCGGCACCGGGCCGGGTGGACTCGCCCCCGATGTCGAGGATGTGCGCGCCGTCGGCGCGCAGCTGCAGCCCGTGCGCGATCGCATCGGCGGTGCGCACGTAGCGCCCGCCGTCGCTGAATGAGTCGGGAGTGACGTTGACCGCTCCCATGATGAGGGTCATGCGCCCTCCCTTCCGATCAAAGCGATCAACTCGGCACGAGCGGCGGGATCGGCCAGCGCGCCGCGCGCGGCGATCGTCACGGTCGCGGCATCCGGCTGGCGGCCGCCGCGCATCGTCACACACTGGTGCACGGCATCCATCACGACCAGCACGCCCCGACAGTCCAGCGCGCCCGCGATCGTGTCGGCGATCTGCTCACCCAGGCGCTCCTGCACCTGAGGGCGGGCGGCGAGGATGTCGACGACCTTCGGCAGCGCGCCGAGCCCGACGACCTGTTCGCCCGGCAGGTACGCGATGTGCGCGCGGCCGGCGAACGGCAGCAGATGGTGCTCGCACACGGAGCGGAAGCGGATGTCGCGCAGCAGCACCGCACCGGACGGCGTCGTGTCGGGCGCAGGACCGTGCACCACCGAGATCGTGCGACGCAGCGGGGCCGCGGCATCCTCTCCCAGCCCGGCGAAGAACTCGTCGGCGTAGAGGTCGGCGACCCGCTGCGGACTCATCCGCAGGCCCGGCCGATCCGGGTCCTCCCCGATCGCGACGAGGAGGTCCCGCACCAGCGCGCTCACACGCTCACGGTCGACGGCCACAGGCCTGAGCCTACGCGGTCGCCGGTCGCGCCTGGCTGCTCGGCCGGCGGCGCGGCGTCTTGCCCGCGGGTGTCTCGGCTGCTGTCGCAGCCGCGATCCCGACGGCGGCAGGCCGCGGCACGTCGACCGGCGGCAGTGCGGAGACCGGGCGGTCTTCGCTGGAGAGCCACTGCGGACGCTCGGGCAGCTTGGTCACATCCGTGAAGATCTCGGCAATCTCGTGGTGATCCAGCGTCTCCTTCTCGAGCAGGCGCAGCGCCAGTTCGTCGAGAATCGCACGGTTCGCATTGAGCACCTCATAGGCCTCGTTGTGCGCCTGCTCCATGAGTGCGCGCACCTGCTCGTCGACGGTCTCGGCCATCGTCTCGGAGAAGTCGCGGCCGTGGCCCATGTCGCGTCCCATGAACACCTCGCCCGACGACTGGCCGAGCTTGACGGGTCCGATCGCGGCGGTCATGCCGTATTCGGTGACCATCTTGCGGGCAATGCCGGTCGCCTTCTCAATGTCGTTGGAGGCGCCGCTGGTCGGGTCGTGGAAGACGATCTCCTCGGCCACCCGGCCGCCCATGGCCCACGCCAGCTGGTCCTGCAGCTCGTTGCGGGTGATGGAGTACTTGTCTTCCAGCGGCATGACCATGGTGTAACCCAGGGCCTTGCCGCGCGGCAGGATCGTGATCTTGGTGACCGGGTCGGAGTGGTTCAGCGCCGCAGCCGTCAGGGCGTGGCCGCCCTCGTGGTAGGCGGTGATGAGCTTCTCTTTGTCCTTCATCACGCGCGTGCGCCGCTGCGGGCCCGCGATCACGCGGTCGATGGCCTCATCCAGCGCACGGTTGTCGATCAGCTGCGCGTTCGAGCGTGCCGTCAGCAGCGCGGCCTCATTGAGCACGTTCGCCAGGTCGGCACCGGTGAAGCCGGGCGTCTTGCGGGCGACGACCTCGAGGTCGACGCTGTCGGCGAGCGGCTTGCCGCGGCCGTGCACCTGAAGGATCTTCAGGCGACCCTGCAGATCGGGCGCGTCCACACCGATCTGGCGGTCGAAGCGGCCCGGGCGCAGCAGCGCCGGGTCGAGGATGTCGGGACGGTTGGTAGCCGCGATGACGATCACGTTCGCCTTGGGGTCGAAGCCGTCCATCTCGACGAGCATCTGGTTCAGCGTCTGCTCGCGCTCGTCGTGGCCGCCGCCCATGCCGGCACCGCGGTGCCGGCCGACGGCGTCGATCTCGTCAATGAAGATGATGGCCGGCGCGCTCTCTTTCGCCTGATTGAACAGGTCGCGCACACGGCTCGCGCCGACGCCGACGAACATCTCGACGAAGTCCGAACCCGAGATCGAGTAGAAGGGCACGCCCGCCTCGCCGGCGACCGCGCGCGCGAGCAGCGTCTTGCCGGTTCCCGGAGGGCCGTACAGCAGCACGCCCTTGGGGATGCGCGCGCCCACCGCCTGGAACTTGGCCGGGTCCTTGAGGAAGTCTTTGATCTCTTCGAGCTCTTCGATCGCCTCGTCGGCTCCCGCCACGTCACCGAAGGTGACCTGCGGCATCTCTTTCGTCACGAGTTTCGCGCGCGACTTGCCGAACTGCATGACCTTGCTGCCGCCGCCCTGGGCCGAAGCAAGCAGGATCCAGAAGACGACGCCCAGCAGCAGCATCGGCAGCAGCAGCGAGAGGAAGCCGTCGAACCAGCTCGGCTTGGGCACCGAGTCGTTGAAGCCGTCCTTGGGATTGCTGTCGTTGATCGCGGTGACGACCTGCTCGGCGCGCGCCGAGACGTAATAGAACTGCACGTCGGTGGAGCCCTCGAACGCCGACGACAGCGTCATGTCCACGCGCTGGTCGCCGTCGGTGTTCAACACCTTCGTCACTGTCGTGCCCTTGAGCAGGTCAAGGCCCTGCTGCGTCGTGATCTGCTTGGCACCGCCGAGGCTTGAGATCAGCGAGAAGCCGACGATCAGCAGCAGCCCGATCAACACCACATAAAGCAGTGGATTGCGGGAGATCTTCTTGAAGTCCATGGTGCGGGGCAGCCCCCGGAGCCCTTTCGTCGCTGTCCGCGCGCGTGCGGACTGTCTGTTCAGGGTATCGCGGGCGCACTATGCGACGTCTGTGCATTCGCCGACGGCGTAAGGGGAATCCCCTTAGGAATAGACGTGCGGGGCGAGCACCGCGACGTCTCGCACGTTGCGGTACCGCTCGTCGTAATCCAGGCCGTACCCGATGACGAACTCGTTCGGAATGTCGAAGCCGATGTACTTGCAGTCCACGACGATCTTGGCGGCTTCGGGCTTGCGCAGCAGCGCGAACACTTCGACGGATGCCGCGCCCCGCGACGCGAAGTTCTCCAGCAGCCAGCTCAAGGTCAGGCCGGAGTCGATGATGTCCTCGACGATCAGGACGTGCTTGTCGTGGATGTCGGTGTCGAGGTCTTTGCGGATCTGCACGACACCGCTCGACTTCGTGCCGCTGCCGTAGGACGACACAGCCATCCAATCCATCGGCACCACGATCGGCAGCGCCCGCGAGAAATCGGCCATGACCATCACGGCGCCTTTGAGCACGCCCACCAGCAGCAGGTCCTTGCCGTCATAGTCGGCGGCGACCTGAGCGGCGATCTCAGCGAGCTTGTGCTGGATCTGCTCTTCGGTGACGAGGACTTTGGTGATCTGATCGGAGATGTCCGCCGCGTGCATGCGTCGAGTCTACGTGGGGCCCCCGCCGGAGGCGGAGAACTCGATGCGGCCACCGGCGCGGCGGGCGCGACAGCCGGGCAGATCGATCGGTCCTTGCCCCGACCAGTCCGTGACCAGCCGGCCGACCTCGAGCGTCTGCGCGCGGGTCAGGCTCTGCCCGAACTCGCTGGCCACGACGTGCCGGATGATGCGGTTCCGCAGCGCTGCAGGGTTCGCGGCGAGGGCTGCGACCGAGACCGAGATGCCGGCCTCGGCATGCTCCACGATGTCTTCGATCGTCTCGTCGATCATCTCGGCGAAGGCTGCGGCATCCTCTCTCAATTGGTCTGCCGTGCGCGCCAGCGCCTCGGCGATGCCGGGGCCGAGTTCGGTTTCGAGCACCGGCAGCACCTTCTCGCGCACGCGCACGCGGCTGAAGGTCGGATCGGTGTTCTGCGGATCGTCCCACACCTGCAGGCCCTGCGCATCGCACGCCGCACGGGTGATCTGTCGGGGAATGCCCAGCAGGGGGCGCAGCAGCGGGATGCCGCCCAGGTCGGCGACTGCCGCCATGCCCTGCAGACTCGCAGCTCCCGATCCCCGGGCCAGCCCCAGCAGCACCGTCTCGGCCTGGTCATCGAGGGTGTGGCCCACCAGGATCGCGGCGGCATCGGCCTCGGCCGCCAACCGAGACAGTGCCTCGTATCGTGCGCTGCGGGCGGCCGCCTCGGGCCCTGCGCCCAGCCCCACCTGCACACGTTCGACGCGCGCATCGAATCCCAGGTCTTCAGCCTGGAGTGCCGCGGCTTCGGCCACGTCGTCGCTGCCGGGCTGCAGCCCATGGTCGACGGTCACGCTGATCAGGGTCATGCCGCGCTTGGGCGCCTCGAACGCGGTCGCCGCCGCCAGCGCCAGGGAGTCGGCACCGCCAGACAGGGCGACCACGACCGCGCCCGGACGCACATCGGCGAGCGCGGCGCGCACCGCGAGGCGCGTCTGCGCGACGGCAGGATCCAGGCCGGGGCGATGCTCCACGACATCACCGTACGCCGGATGCGCGGGGTTCTGCCCGGTTGTCGGGCGAGCGCGGGCGAGACCAAACGCGGGGCGGCTTCGTCGTTTCGACGCGCTTCGCCCGGTCAGCGACCCGGACTAGGCTGATTTGCGGAATTCCCGTCATCGAAGGAGCACACCCATGGGCGCGTACGACGCCGTCATCGAGATCCCGCGCGGCAGCCGCGTGAAGTACGAGGTCGACCACGAGAGCGGCAACGTCCACCTTGACCGCATCCTGTTCACGGCGTTCGGCTACCCCGCCGAGTACGGCTTCTTCGACAAGACGCTCGGCGAGGACGGCGACCCGCTCGATGTGCTGGTGCTGCTGGACGAGACGCTGTTCCCGGGCGTGCACGTGACCGTGCGCCCGGTCGGCGTGCTGAAGATGACCGACGAGGCCGGCGGCGACGACAAGATCGTCGCGGTGCTCGCCAAGGATCCGCGGTGGGCGCACATCCAGGACGTCGCCGACATCCCCGCACACACCAAGGACGAGATCGCCCACTTCTTCGAGCACTACAAGGACCTCGAAGAGGGCAAGTGGGTCAAGGTCGACGACTGGGCCGACGCCGCCGAGGCCGAGCGCCTGGTCGGCGAAGCCTTCGCGCGCTACGAAGCGCACTGACGCTCAACGACTGACAGAACAGAGGGGGGGATGCCGCGGCATCCACCCCTCTGTTCTGTCAGTGTGCGATCAGACCGAGATTCCGCGCCGCGACATGAACGGCACCGGATTGACCGTCACGTCGTTCACATACACCTCGAAGTGCACGTGGCAGCCGAACGAGTTGCCGGTGTTGCCTTCGCTGGCGATGACGGCGCCGCCGCTCACACGCTGGCCATAGCGCACGAAGATGCCGCCATTGCGGATATGCCCGTAGCCGGTGGCGATGCCGTTGCCGTGGTCGATGCGAACGTAGTTGCCGTAGCCGCCGTTGGGGCCGGCGTAGACGACCCGGCCCGAGTGCGCGGCGTAGATGTTGGCGCCGCACACGTCGGCGAGGTCCACACCCTCGTGAAAGCTGGTCGCGCAGTACGAGGGACCGCACTGTGCGTAGCGCCAGCCGTAACCCGACGACTGGTGGCCGCGACTGGGCCGATACCACCCGGAGCTGCTTCCGCCGCCGCCACCGCCGCCACCGCCACCGCCACCGCCGCCGCCGCTGTTGTGAGCGGCCGCCGCAGCCGCCGCAGCCGCCGCCTTGCGCTGCTGTTCGAGCTTGCGCGCCCGTTCCAGCGCCGCCTTGCGCCGCACCTCGACGCCGACCTTGTACTGCTGGATGGTCTTCTTGGTGGTGTCTTGCAGGGCAGCGAGCTGCGCCTGCAGGTCATCCATGTGCGCGTTCTCGTTCGCAACGGCCTGGTCGGCAGCATCCGACGCCTGCTGCGCGGCGATCATCTTCTGCTCGGCGATCTTCTGCAGCCGGTCGCGCTCTTGGCGCTGCTTCTTGGCGAGGTCGCTCAGGTTCTGCGCGGAGTCACGGGCAGAGACCGCGTCCTGATACACCGCGTTGTTCGACTCCAGCAGCGCATCCATCGTGCCCAGGCGCGCCAGCAGGTCGTCGGCGCCCGCCGCCGAGCCCGACATGAACAGCTGCAGCGCGGTGTCGTCGCCGCCGTTGCGGTACAGCTGGGCCGCGACACGACCCGCCTTGTCTGAGGCATCCTTCGCCTTCGCCGCCTGCTTGTCGGCCTGGCTCTGCAGCTCATCGGCACGCCGAGCGGCATCGAGGAACTCCTGCTGCGCGGTGAAGTACTCGGCGCCGGCGGCCTCCGCCGCCTGCTGCGCACGGATCGCGGCGTTCTTGAGGTTCTGGATGAGCGTCCTGATGCGCGAGATCTGGGCGTTCTTGGCCGCCTCATTCGCTTTGGCCTTCTGCACGTCCGGCCACGAGGGATAGTCGGCCGCGAATGCCGGCGGCACGCGCGGTGCCACAGCGATGCCTGCGGCCGCGACACCGAGCACGCCCAGTGCGATCGCCCCACGACGGGACACGAGCGACGGCCAGAGCGCGCGCTTCTCACGGGCGGTGGGAGCGCAGTCGCACTCCTCGGCCGCTGTGGTCACTTCATCGTTCACCCGGCCTCCTCTCCCAGCCTTCGCGGCGGTTTCGTCGGGTGTTCTCACAGACACAACACGTCCCACAGTAACAACATCAGTCACAGATGCAACAGATCACGCGAACGGATGCCGCAGACGCCGGGATGGTATATCCACCTATGATGCTCTTCTCGCGCACGCTTGGCGAGAGGTCATCGGGCGGGTCGCGGCATCCACCGCTGTTTCGATTTGGGGAATCGACGAGCCATCTCTTATGCTTGAGCGTCGGCAAGCGTGAGCAGCGCCCGCAAGGGTGAGGCTTCACCGGGCCCCATCGTTTAGCGGCCTAGGACGCCGCCCTTTCACGGCGGTAGCACGGGTTCGAATCCCGTTGGGGTCACTCTTCCGATACAATTTCATAGTTCTGGCCCTGTAGCGCAGCTGGTTAGCGTGCCGCCCTGTCACGGCGGAGGTCGCGGGTTCAAGTCCCGTCAGGGTCGCTCTCAGCGACGGGCCCTTCTCGGAGGGCCTTTCGTCTAGGACGCGGCAGTTCTTCATGGATGCCGCGTGGCTCTGTAGCTCAGTTGGTAGAGCGCACGACTGAAAATCGTGAGGTCACGGGATCGACGCCCGTCGGAGCCACGGAGACCCTCGGGTGGCTTCTACGCCCGGGGGTTTCTTCATGCCCAACCCGGTCGTTGCGCGAGCGCAGCGAGCCGAAACGGGGGATCCTCGGTGAAACCAGGGACGACGTCATGAGTCTCACCAAGGATCCCCTGATTCAGCGAAGCTCGACCCCAGGCAGCGCGCGCGACGCCGTCAGTCCGTGAGGCCCTCCACCGCATAGCGGCGCTCGATGTGGGCAGTCAGACGGCCCCACGCGCTCGATGCCACGCGCTGCTGATGCGCGTCGAACGCGGCACGGTCGGCGAAGCACTCCTCGACTGACCACACCAACAGGTCGGTCGTACGCTCGACGGCGAAGTCGAGGCATCCCGGCTCTTGGCGGGTCAGGGCGATGTGCCGCGGCAGGTGCTCGACGATCAGGGCAGCCTCGTCCTCGTCATCACAGACGAGCAGGCCGTGCAGGCGCACTTCGGGCACAGGTGGTCAGCGCCGGCGCTGAAGCCGGTATTGCCAGTCGGCGGGCACCCGGTCTGCCGGGCCGGGCGTGGACTGATCGAGCGGGTGATGCTGCGGCGGGGGCAGAACGATGCCTTTCGTGTTCTCATCATCGACGAAGTCCCAGAACCATTCCTCCTCCGGCTCGAAGCTGCGGATGAAGCGATGACCCGTCTGCTCGAAGTGTCGCCGCGCATGCTGCCCGAGCGAGGAGTCGCAGCATCCGACGTGGCCGCATTCGACGCACCGTCTGAGCCGGAACCACCACCCGCCTGCGGCCTCGCACTCGACGCATACCGAACCGGAGGGAGCGGGACCATCGGTGACTCCAGCATCCTGAACATGTGCGACCATACCGCTCACTCTAGGGGTGAGTCAGGCTGCCGACCTCAGGTGCTGGGCGAGGAACAGCGCCGCGCGGTCCAGGGCCTGCAGAAGGAGCGGCGGGTGCCCGGTGAGGTCTGCGGCCACCGCGGGGCTGACGAGCGCCTGGTCCGGATTCTGTCCCGCGAGGTACAGCGCGTTGATCGCCTGCAGGCTCTCACGAGTGAAGATCGGGTCGATGCCGGCCTTATCGTCCATGCTGGCCCCGGAGAAGGCGCCGTCCAGAGTGGGCGAGAACGCGACGCCGGCCGCCCACCCAGCGTCGTGTCGGAGATCCGCGCATCGCTGCTGATCCTCATCGCGGCCATCATGGCGGCGAAGCCCGCGCGCATCTGCTCGACCGGTTGCGGGCCGGTGACCTGCGGGGCCCCTCGCCGCAGCGCGTCGACGGCGCGGCGTTGATCAGGTCTTCGACGATCTGGTGCGATTCGAGACCGTGCTGTGGGAGACGATCGACGCCCGGCTGCGCGCAGCGGCGCAGGTCACGCTCGCCACGGTCAACCTGCTCCTGGTCACCCAGTCACAGCCGGCGTGCCGCGTGCAAGACATCGCCATGGCGCTCGAGATCACCGTGGGCGGCACCAGCCAGGCCGTTCTCGCCGGTGCCGATGCCGACCGCGGTTCGCACACGTGGGGCGCGTATCTGGCGCAGCGCGGGGCGGCGCCGTCGGTCGTCGCCCCGCGTGACATCCGGACCGTCAGGGGGCGGGCAGCGGGATGACGCGGCGGAACTTGCCACCCGGCTCGGGCTGAGGCGGCTCGTCGGCCCGGACGACGGTGACCCACGGCATCCCGTTCACGGCGAGCAGTCGCGCCAGCGCAGCGTGCGCGCGCAGCCAGACCTGCTCGCCGTCGTCGCCGTCGTTCACGAGCAGGCGCAGCCGCAGCGTGGTCGGCGAGTCCTGGACGAGCTGGAACTGCGCGACGCCGGGGATCGCGTCGAGGAGGGTGCCCAGCAGCATCGGTGACAGCGTCGCGGTGCGCTGCGCATCGGCGGGAAAGGTCAGCAGATCGGCGGCGCGGCCCTGCACCCGGATCGCGGGGAACGGGCTGCCGCACGGGCAGACGTCGGCACGCTGCGCGACGCTGTCGTCGAGGTCGTAGCGGATGATCGGCTGCGTGCGACTGGCCAGGTTCGTCAGCAGCGTCGTGTGCGAGGGCCGCCCGGGCGGCGTGGGCGTGAGATCGGCTTCGACCGGCTCGAGGATCGCCCAGTCGCTGTTGACGTGGTACCAGCCTTCGCGGCATCCCACGGCGAGAAAGCTGCATTCGGTCGCGGCGTAGGCCGCGCGCACGGGCGCGTGGAAGACCGTGGTGAGGCGCTGCTCGAGTTCGGGTGTCAGCGTCTCGCCGCCGGGAACGACGAGCACGGGCGAGATGTGCAGCCGGGCCGCCTCCTGCTCGGCGGCGAGCAGCGTGAGCATGCCGAGAAAGCCGCTGAGCACGGCCGGATGGAACTGGTTCAGCTGATTCACCAGCGCAGGCAGCGGCATCCGCGCCGAGAACACGCGCATCGCACGCCCCAGACGCGGGTGATCCAGGCGGAACCTCGCTGCCGTGGCGATCGTGCTGAAGTGACCACCGGGCGCGGTCACGATGGCCGTCCGGCCGCGGCGCAGGATCATGCGCACCGTGCCGCCGAAGCTGGTCATGCCGGCCGCCCGCGAGCTCAGCGCGGCCTCCATGCCGGCACTGCGCTCGTCTTGCACGAACAGGCCGCGCACGCCGCTCGTTCCCGAGGTCGTCGTGACCAGATATTCGTCGAGAAAACGGTGTCCGGCAAGCGCGGGATCGGCGACGAACGCCTCGACCTCCGCACGCGTGATGGCGGGGTCGGTCACCCAGTCGTCGAACGCCACCATGAGCGGGCGCTTGGACGTGACCGGCAGCGCCGTGATGTCATCGATGCCATCGGGCAGAGCCCGGTACAGGTCACGGAAGTGGGGCGAGTGGGCGCGGGCGTATGCGACGAGTTCGCGCAGGCGCTGCCGCTGACGACGCTCGATTCCGGCCGGCCCCTCTTTCGCCGCGGCGCGGGCATCCCGGGCGATCTTTCGCGATTGCCGCACGATGCCGACCGTACCGTCATTTCGACGGGTCGATCAATCCGGCGGTGAGCTCGCGCACCATCGGCAGGTCGGGATCCGCCCAGTCCAGGGCGGCGAGCTCTGTCGGGCGCACCCACTCCAGGCGATCGTGATCGGTGGACGCGACCGGGCGCCCACCCGCCAACGTCGCCGCGAAGCACAGCAGCCGGATGCCGCGGCCGCCGACCTGCGTCTGGTCGGCGCGCAGCATCCTGCCCACGACGACCTCCACCGACAGCTCTTCGCGGATCTCACGCGCAAGCGCCGCCTCGGCCGACTCCCCCGGTTCGATCTTGCCGCCGGGAAACTCCCACTTGCCGCCCGCCGATCGCTCGGGCAGCCGCCGGCACGCCAGCACGCGGTCGCCGTCGGCGATCACCGCCGCGACGACATCGAGCGCGCTCATAGCTCTCCGGGCGACGCAGCCTGCGCGTCGATCTCATCGACGACGTCGCGCATCACCGACTTCTTGCCGGCCTTGCGCGGCGCGTACACGACGAGCGAGTGGAACATGAAGCGCACGACGAACGCGACGGCCAGCGTGATGGCGGCGGCGATCACACTGGAAAGGTGCCACGTGTTCACCAGCAGCGCGATCACCGGGATGCGCACGAGCGCCTCGACGTTGTTGAATCCGAACGACTTGGCGAACCGTGTCCACAGGCCCGAGGCATCCGACCGCATGTCTTGGAAGACGAAGCGCTCCTGCAGCACGAAGTTGCCGATGATCGTCACTTCGGCGCCGATGATCGCGGCCGGAATGTAATGCATGCCGAGCGCGATCAACGCCCACATGATCGCGAGGTTGGCGACGGCGCCGAACCCGCCGATGATCGCGAACAGCGACATCTTGCCGAACCGCAGCGCGGTCAGCTGCACGAGAAAGCGCAGCCCCTGGCGCACCGAGGCCTTCGACTGTCCGGCGAAGCGGTCGGCGAAGCGGAACGGCACCTCGGCCACGCGCAGATTCCTGCGCGCCAGGATCTCGAGCAGGATCTTGAACCCTCTCGGCTTCAGACCGGCGAGATCCATGGCGGCGCGGTCGATCACGAAGAACCCGGTCATCGGGTCGGTCACCTCACGCAGCCGGATCGGGAACATCGCCCGGGTCAGCGCGTTGGACACCCGCGAGATCAGCACGCGAGTGCGGTCTGCCAGACCTTGAGCAGATCCCTCGCCGACATAGCGGGATGCCACGACCATGTCGACATCGCCGCGCACGAAGCGCGCGAACAGCGTGGGAATGTCCTCGGGTGGGTGCTGCAGGTCGCCGTCCATCACCAGGCAGGTGTCGGAGGCGGCGGCCCGCATGCCCTCGACCACCGCGCCGCCCAGCCCCCCGGTGGGCGCGTCGCGGTGGATGAGGCGCACCGGCAGGGGTGCGGATGCCGCAGCCGCGCGCACGGCGTCGGGTGTGGCATCCGTGCTGTCGTCCACGAAGATGATCTCGGCCTCGACGCCCTGCACGGCGATCGCCACCCGCTGCACGAGGGCTGCCACATTGGGCTCCTCGTTGAAGGTCGGGACGATGATCGACAGCTGCATGGCTTCTTCCGGTCGGGCTCTCTTGTGCGCGGTCGGGCGCGCAGGCTCCACCATCGTCCCATGCACGCCTGTCCATCCCCAGGGTGATGGACGAATCCACACCCCGCACACGCGCGATCGCCAGCCTTCTCTCGATTCGCCGAGCATCGCCGCGCACAGGACCCGACCAGCCACGGGCGAGGACAATGGAGACATGACGACTTCTCAGAACACCATCAAGATGTTCGGCGCCGAGTGGTGCCGCGACTGCCGCCGCACCAAGAAGCAGCTCGACGAGCTCGGCATCGACTACGAGTACATCGACCTGGAGGCCGACCCGGCCGCCGCCGATGTGGCGAAGGAGATCTCGGGGCGCACGAACATCCCCGTGGTGGTCTACCCCGACGCATCGCACCACGTCGAGCCCACGAACGCCGAGGTCGAGACCAAGCTGCGAGAACTGTCGCTGATCTGATCGGTCGATAAGCTGAGTGGCGTGGACAAGGGAGTCGAGCGCAACACTCGAACGATCGAAGAGACGGTGGTCACCGACTTCGCCGATCGGATGACCTACAGCGGATACCTCGAACTGCGCACGCTGCTGTCGGCACAGCATCCGCTCAGTTCGCCGGAGCATCACGATGAGCTGCTGTTCATCGTGCAGCACCAGACGACCGAGTTGTGGCTCAAGCTGATCCTGCACGAGCTGGGTGCTGCGTGCGCACATCTGCGTGCTGACGAGCTGGCCCAGGCGCTGAAGTGCGTCGCACGGGTCAAACACATCCAGAAGCAGATCACCGATCAGTGGTCGGTGCTGGCGACGCTGACGCCGGCCGAATACGCGCAGTTCCGCGGAGTGCTCGGCAACGCGAGCGGATTCCAATCCGCGCAGTATCGCGCCGTGGAGTTCACGCTCGGCAACAAGCACCGCGGCATGCTCAAAGTGTTCGAGTCCGATCCGGTCAACCACGCGCTGGTGAAGGCGGCGCTGGAGGCCCCGAGCCTGTATGACGAGTTCCTGCGCCATCTTGCGCGTCGGGGATTCGAGGTTCCGGCATCCGTCCTCGAGCGTGACGTGACCACCGCGTGGGTCTATGCCCCCGAGCTCGTGCCCACGTTCATCGGGATCTACGCCGACCCCGATGCCCACTGGGATGCCTACGAGACGTGCGAGGAGCTGGTCGACCTCGAGGACAACTTCCAGCTGTGGCGGTTCCGGCACCTGAAGACCGTCGAGCGCATCATCGGACACAAGCGCGGCACGGGTGGATCCAGCGGTGTCTCGTTCTTGCAGCGCGCGCTGGATCTGACGTTCTTCCCCGAGCTGTACGCGGTGCGCACCGAGATCGGGGCGTGACGATGTCCCCGCACAGTGCCGAACGCGGTGCCCCGCACAGTGCCGAAGAGCTCGCGGCGCTGCTCGGGCCGACCGCGCGCCGCTGCCGGCTCGGGATCGCCGGCGACGAGGGCATCGCCCTGGCCCCGCTGACCGACCACCACCTGCACCTGCACCTCGTCGACGAGCACGCGCTGCCCGCCCACGGGATCGCTGCGGCCGTCGACCTGGGCGGCGACCCCGCACACTTCGCGCGGCGCCCGAAGCAGAGCATGCCGCATCTGGAATATGCCGGGGCCTTCTTGACCGTGCCGGGCGGGTACCCGTCGTTCCGGTCGTGGGCGCCGGCCCAGATCGTCGACCTCGTCACGAACCCCTCGTCCGCGCCCGGAGTGCCCGGTGGAGCGCGCACGTGCGTGGACGAGATGGCCGACGCGGGAGCCGCCGTCATCAAGATCGCGCTGAACGCGGCCGAGGGCAGAGTGTTCGACGCCGAGACCCTGCAAGCGGTGGTGGATGCCGCGCACCGGCGCGGTCTGCCGGCGGTGGCGCACGTGGAAGGCGACGGGATGACCGTGTTCGCCCTCGACGCCGGCGTCGATGTGCTCGCGCACGCCCCGTTCACCGAACGGCTGGATGACGCGCTCATCACGCGATGCGTGCGGGCCGGGCAGATCTGGATCTCGACGCTGGACATCAACGACGACCCGGCGACCGCTGTCGCCAACGTCACCGCGTTCGTGGCCGCGGGCGGACGGATCCTGTACGGCACCGACCTCGGCAACGGCGACCGGCCCAGCGGCCTGCTCATCGACGAGCTGGTCCTCCTGCACGAGGCGGGGGTGCGCGGGCCTGCGCTGATCGCGTCGCTGACCGATCCGTGGCCGCGGGCGGCATCCGACACGGGGGTGGCCACATTCGTTGTGGGCACACCGCCCGAGTCCCCCGAGGCTGTTCCCGAATGGCTGCGCGGTGCGCGGGTGGTGCCGGCGGAGGAGCTGATCACGGATGAGTACTGAGGGCGCATCGGCGCCAACCCTCGACGAGGTGCGGGCCGAGGCATCCGCCCTCGATGCGGCCGACCCGCTGCGCGCGCATCGCGACGCGTTCGTCGGGTCTGAGACACCCCTCGTCTACTTCGACGGCAATTCGCTCGGCCGACCGCTGCGAGTCACCGCCGAGCACGCCGCCGCCTTCGTGCGCGAGGATTGGGGCGCGCGTCTGATCCGCGGATGGGACGAGCAGTGGATGGCGGCGCCGTTCGCTGTCGGCGACGACATCGCGCGCATCGCGCTGGGCGCCGCACCCGGACAGACCGTGGTCGGCGACTCGACGACCGTGCTGCTGTACAAGCTCGTGCGCGCGGCGTTCGATTTCGCGCACGCTGCCGACCCGGATCGTGTGGAGATCGTGGTCGATCGCGACAACTTTCCCACCGACCGGTATGTGGTCGAGGGCATCGCCGCGGAGCGCGGCGGCGTCGTGCGGTGGATCGCGGCCGACCTCGCCGCCGGGGTGACTGCCGACGCACTGCGGGCAGCCGTCGGGCCGCGGACGGCGGTCGTGCTGCTCAGCCACATCGCCTACCGGTCGGGATATCTGGCGAATGCTGCAGCATTGACGGCGATCGCGCACGAGGCCGGCGCCCTCATCGTCTGGGACCTCTGCCACTCGATCGGAGCCGTGCCCATCTCGGCTGACGCGTGGGGATTCGACCTCGCGGTCGGCTGCACCTACAAGTACCTCAACGGCGGGCCCGGCTCGCCGGCGTTCGCGTACGTCGCCGCACGGCACCAGAGCGCGCTGCATCAGCCCGTGCAGGGATGGATGGGCGCCGCCGACGTGTTCGCGATGGGCCCGGAGTATGCGTCCGGACCCGGGATGCGGCGCTTTCTGTCGGGCACGCCGCCGATCACGGCGATGCTCGGCATGCGCGACATGCTGGCGCTGATCGAGTCGGTCGGGATGGACGCCGTGCGCGAGAAGTCGGTCGCGCTCACCGAGTTCGCGATCCGGCTCACCGACGCATGGCTCGCACCGCTCGGGGTCACGGTGGCTTCGCCGCGGGATGCCGCTCAGCGCGGTGGACATGTGACCCTGTCGCACCCCGCGATGCGCGCGGTGACCGCACGTCTGTGGGAGCAGGACGTGATCCCCGACTACCGCGACCCGGGCGGGCTGCGGATCGGGCTGTCGCCGCTGTCGACGTCGTTCGCCGAGGTCGCCGACGGCCTGGTGAAGGTCGCCGCCGCGCTCCGCGCGCTCGACTGAGCCGCGGTGCGGTGAGGCGGGCCGATCCGGGCCCCCGCAGCGTGTGCCAGAGCGACGGGGTCGCAGTGGCGGTGGTACGCCGTGCCACGCGTAGACTGAGATCCCGCCCGAAGGAGAGCGACGTGCCCGCACCCGCGAACAGTCCCCAGCCGTCCGAGAGCGAGAAGGCGAGCGCGAGCGGCAAGCGTCCCGCGGCAGCCGCCAAGAAGGCCCCCGCGAACAAGGCGCCCGCGAAGACAGCCCCAGCAAAGAAGGCCCCAGTAGACGGGGCTTCGAACAGGAAGGCTCCTGCGAAGACCGCAGTCGGGCAGGCCGCGGCATCCATCGACTCCGACGTACGGCAGGCGCTCGATGCCGCCGTCGAGGCGGTGCGCACCGGCGCCCGGTCGTGGACGCACTTGACGCTCGAGCAGCGCGCGCGGCTGTTCGAGCGCGTGCGCGCGACCGTCGTCGCGTGCGCCGAAGAATGGGCCATGACCGCGGCCCGCAGCAAGGGCCTGAACGCCCATCACCCGTTGGTCGGCGAGGAGTGGCTCTCAGGCCCGTATGCCGTGCTCGGGGCCATCGACGGATACATCGCGACCCTGCGCACGCTGGCCGACGGCGCGAGCCCCCTCGACGGCGTCAAGACCGACATCGCCCCCGGGGGCCGGGTGCGCGCACACGTCTTCCCGACCCACGCGCTGGACAACGTGCTGCTGTCGGGCTTCACCGGCGAGATCTGGCTCGAGCCGGGCGCGACCCTCGCCGAGGCGAAGGATGCCGCAGGCCTCGCGCAACGGCACGGGCCGCGGCATCCCACCCCCGACACGACGGTCGGACTCGTGCTGGGCGCCGGCAACATCACCGCGATTCCCGTGCTCGACGTGTTCTATGAGCTGCTGGCGGGCAACCGCGTCAGCGTCCTGAAGGTCAACCCGACACAGGACCCGCTGGTACCGGTGTTCGAGCGGGCGCTGGCGCCGTTGATCGAGCCGGGGTTCCTGCGCATCGTCCGCGGCGGCGGGGATGTCGGGGCGTACCTGACTGAGCATCCGGCGATCGAGCACATCCACATCACGGGGTCGGCGACGACGTTCGACGCGATCGTGTGGGGCACCGGCGCCGAGGCGAAGCGGCGCAAGAAGGCCGACGACCCGAAACTGACCACGCCCATCACGGCGGAGCTGGGCGGCGTCTCGCCGATCATCGTGGTGCCCGGCGACTGGAGCGACGCAGACCTCGCGTATCAGGCATCCCACATCGCGACCATGCGGCTGCACAACAGCGGCCACAACTGCATCGCGGGCCAGGTCGTGATCGTCAGCCGCGACTGGCCGCAGCGCGACGCTTTTCTGCAGGCGCTGCGCACCGCCTACGCCGACGCCCCGCGGCGCCCGGTCTGGTACCCCAACAGCGAACGGAAGATGGATGCCGCAGCCGCGGATTATCCGGACGCCACATGGTCGGCCGACCGCACGCGGGCGCTGGTCGAGGTGGACGCCACGGGCGCGGGCCCGGGCGTGGCGACAGCTCTGGAGACCACCGAGTACTTCGCACCGGTGCTGGGTGTGGTCGAACTGGGCGGCAACGGCCAGGAGTTCCTCGATGCCGCGGTCGCGCACGCGAACGACAGACTCGCGGGGACCCTCGGCGCGAACGTGCTGATCGACCCGGCCACCCAGCGTGCGCTCGGCGACGGGTTCGAGCGTGCCATCGCCGACCTGCGCTACGGCGGCATCGCGATCAACGCTTGGACCGGCATCGTGTTCGCCACCCCCGTCCTGTCGTGGGGTGCGTTCCCCGGAGCCACGCTCGAGGACGTCTCCAGCGGCATCGGCGTCGTGCACAACACGCTGCTGCTGGACCGGGTGGAGCGTTCGGTCATGCGCGGGCCGTTCCGTCCGTTCCCCCGTTCGGTGGGCGCTGGCAACCGCTTCTCGGCACTGCCCAAGCCGCCGTGGTTCGTCGATTCGCGCACGGGCACGGCGGTGGCCGAGGGCCTGACCCGCTGGCACATGGACCACAGCGTGCGGGGCCTTGCCGCCACGCTCGCGAAGGCGATGCGGTCATGAGCCGGTCGTTCCGCTCCGCCGGCTCGGGGACCGGATCGGGCGCAGGCGCCGGGGCGCTCGAGGCCGACTACGTCATCGTGGGGGCCGGGTCGGCAGGCGCCGCCCTGGCCGCGCGCCTGACCGAGGATCCCCACGCGACCGTGCTGCTGCTCGAAGCCGGCGGGCCCGACAAGGCCATGGAGCTGCACGTGCCGGCCGCGTTCTCGAAGCTGTTCCGCGGCCGGTACGACTGGAACTACGACACCGTTCCGCAGCCGCACCTGGACGGCCGCACGGTCTTCTGGCCGCGTGGCAAGACGCTGGGCGGCTCGTCGTCGCTGAACGCGATGATGTGGGTGCGCGGCTTCGCCGCCGACTACGACGGATGGGCCCGCGAGGCGGGGTCGGCATGGTCGTGGCAGGCGCTGGTGCCGTACTTCCGCCGGGTGGAGAAGACGCAGGATGCCGCGGACCCCACGCAGGGCACCACCGGCGCGCAGCCGGTCGAGCATCAGCGCGATCCGCGCCCGCACACGGCGGCATTCCTCGATGCGGCGCGCGAGGCGGGCTACCCGGTCACCCCGCCGAACCTGCCCGACGGCCAGGGCTTCTCGCAGACCATGGTGACCCACCATCGCGGGGCACGGGCATCCACCGCCGACGCCTACCTGCGACCGGCACGGGGCCGACGCAACCTGCGGGTCGTGACCGGAGCGCTCGTGCGCCGGGTGACTTTCGCGGGTCGGCGCGCGACGGGGGTGTACGTCGAGATCGACGGCATCACGCGACATGCACTCGCGCGGCGTGAAGTGATCCTGTGCGGCGGGGCGGTGAACACCCCGCAGCTGCTGCAGCTTTCGGGCATCGGCCCGGCCGCACACCTGTCCGAACACGGCATCGCGATCGTCGTGGATGCATCCGAAGTCGGCGCGAATCTGCAGGATCACCTGGTCTCCGGTCTCGCTCCGGCCGCGCGCGGCGGCACGCTGTTCGGTGCCCAGACGCCCGCGCAGCTGATCGCGTATCTCACACGCAGACGCGGGATGCTGACCTCCAACGTGGCCGAGGCCTACGGGTTCGTGCGCACCGAGGTGGCAGACGAGGCCGGGATGGCCGCGCCGCTCCCCGACATCGAGATCATCTTCGCCACGGCGCCCTATGTCGGGGAGGGTCTCGTGCCGCTGCCCGCCGAAGGGCTCACGGTCGGGGCGATCCTCCAGCAGCCGCGCAGCCGCGGCACCGTGCGGCTGGCATCGACAGACCCCACTGCTGCGCCGCTGATCGACCCGGCGTATCTGTCCGACCCCGACGGCGTGGACGAGCGGACGATGCTCGCCGGACTCGCCGTGTGCGAACGGCTGATCGACACCGCCGCGCTGCGGGCGGTGACCACCGGCGGCTGGGTGCTGCCCGCCGGCGGCGAGGCGATGTCGCCCGACGAGCGGGCACGCGTCTCGCTGCACGGCTACTCGCACACGCTGTACCACCCGGTCGGAACGGCACGCATGGGGCAGGATGCGGCATCCGTCGTCGACCCTCAGCTGCGCGTGCGCGGCGTCGAGGCCCTGCGTGTGGCGGACGCCTCGGTCATGCCGAGGATCATCCGCGGCCACACGAATGCGCCGTCGATCGTGATCGGCGAGGTCGCCGCCGACCTCGTGCGCGCCGGCCGCGGCCGCTGAGCGGGTTCGGCGGGTTGCGGGTGCCCCGGCCGCGGGCGCGGGGCCTCGCGCACCGACCGCCCGACTGCCCGACCGCCGACCGACCCCCCAACCACCGACCGACCCCCCAACCGTCGAGCCAGGGGATTATTGGTGAGACCGGGGACGAGGTCATGGGTTTCACCAAGAATGCCCTGTCTCGCCGAAATTCCGGGGTCGCGGGGGCGAACGCGTGGCCGAGCGCGAGGCCGAGGCGAGGGGATGTCGAGGTGTCAGGCGTCGCGGGCGAACAGGTCGGTCGCGTCACGCAGCGCGCGGGCGATACCGGGCTCGGACGCCGAATGGCCCGCATCGGGCACGATCACGAGCTCGGACTGCGGCCACGCGCGATGCAGATCCCACGCCGTCATGATCGGCGTGCACATGTCATAGCGTCCCTGCACGATGACCCCGGGTATGTCGCGCAGCGCGGTCGCACCATCGATGAGCTGTCCCTCGCGGAACCAGCCGCTCTGCATGAAGTAATGGTTCTCGATGCGCGCGAAGGCGACCGCGTGCTCGGGCTCGACGGCATCCGCCACTCGATCCGGATCGGGCCGCAGCGTGACGGTCTCGGCTTCCCACCGGGTCCAGGCGACCGCGGCCGGCACATGCACGGCCGGATCCGGGTCGATGAGCCGCCGGTGATACGCCTCGATCATCCGCGAGCGTTCGAGCAGCGGGATAGGAGCGATGAACTCCTCCCACAGGTCGGGGAACACGACACTCGCCCCGCCCTCGTAGAACCACTCCAGCTCGTGGCGGCGCAGTGTGAAGACGCCGCGCAGCACGAGTTCGCTCACCGAGGCGGGGTGCGCCTGCGCATACGCGAGGGCGAGGGCGCTCCCCCATGAGCCGCCGAACACCTGCCACCTCTCGATGCCCAGGTTGCGCCGCAGCAGCTCGAGATCGGCGACGAGATGCCAGGTCGTGTTGAATCGCAGCGAGGTCCCGGGCTCGGAGGCGTGCGGCGTCGACTTGCCGCACCCGCGCTGGTCGACCAGCACGATGCGGTACTTCTCCGGGTCGAAGAAGCGGCGCTGCCACGCACTCGTGCCGCCGCCCGGTCCCCCGTGCAGAAAGACGACGGGCTTGCCGCTCGGATTGCCGCTCTGCTCCCAGTACACGCGGTTGCCGTCGCCGACGAGCAGCATGCCGGTCTCGTACGGCTCGATCGACGGGTAGAGGATGCCGTCGAAGTGGTCGGATGCGCTCACAGGTCACCTCCCGCGACGGAGAACGTGTCGCACGCGTTCACCCCGTCGCGATAGCCGGCGGTGAACCAGCGCACACGCTGTGCGCTCGATCCGTGCGTCCACGATTCGGGGTTGACCCGGCCCGTCGCCTCTTTCTGGATGTGGTCGTCACCGACCGAGGCTGCAGCATTCAACGCATCGTCGATCTGCGCCTGGGTCGGCTCTTTGATATAGGCCACCCCAGCGGCGTCCTTCTGACCTGCGGCATCCTGGACCCATGCGCCGGCGAAGCAGTCTGCCTGCAGCTCCGTGCGCACCCCGTTGCTCGCGGGTCCGGTGCCGTTGTTCGGATACTTCTGCATGATGCCGGTGATGTCTTGCACGTGATGCCCGTATTCGTGGGCGAGCACATACATCTGCGCGAGGTTGCCGCTTGTGGCGCCGAACTGCTGGTGCAGCACCGAGAAGAACGCCGGGTCGATGTACACGGTGGCATCCCCCGGGCAATAGAACGGCCCGGTGGCGTTGGATGCCGTACCGCACGGCGTCGGGGTGGACCCGTCCACGATCACCAGACCGGCATCCTGATATCCCTTGATGTAGGTGCCCCAGTATTCATCGAGCATCGTGGATGTCGCGGCCAGCCGGCATGTGTCGTCGCGGTTGGCATCGGCTCCGGTGCGGCAGCCCTCGACCGCCCCCTCATCCGAGCCGCCCCCGGTCTGGACCTGCGTACCGTCTCCGAGCAGGCCCGACAGATCGCCGCCGGTGAGAAGGTTCAACAGCAGCACGACGACAACACCGAGACCGGCCACACCTCCCCCGGCCACGGCGATCCCGGCGCCACGGCGACGAGCTTTGCTCCCCCCGACGTTCGCATTTTCATTGAACGTCATGTGGACTACGGTATCGCGGCGATGCACTCTGGGCGATATCCCGGCCTGCGCGCCGTCACCGACAGCGAATAGGCTCGGCACGGACATGCCTCCATCGGCATGCTCGAACCGTGGCGCAGACGGGCCGTGGCCGGTCCGGATCCCGACGCGAAAGGACAGGTGCGCACATGGACCGAACGCTGCTCGTGCTGCTGGTCGCGGTCGCGGCAGTGCTGGTGATCGCCGTCGTCACCGCCCTCGCCGAGCGATGGGGAGTGGCCGGGCCCCTGGTGCTGGTCGCGATCGGTCTGGTGATCTCGTTGATCCCGGCGGTGCACATCCCGCCGATCCCTCCGGAGTGGATTCTCGTCGGAGTGCTGCCTCCTCTGCTGTACTCCGCTGCGGTGAATGTGCCCGCCATCGAGTTCCGGCGCGATTTTCGGGCCATTTCGGGTCTGGCCGTGCTGCTGGTGGTCGTCAGCGCCCTGGCGCTGGGCGGCTTCTTCTGGCTCGTGGGCATTCCGCTGCCGGTCGGCATCGCGCTGGGCGCCATCCTGAGCCCGACCGACGCGGTGGCGACCTCGATCGCCAAACGTCTGGGCATCACGCCACGGGTCGTGACGATGCTCGAGGGCGAGAGTCTGCTCAACGACGCGACGGCCCTCGTGCTGCTGCGCACGGCGATCGTGGCGATCGCCGGCAGCTTCTCGATCTGGGGCGCGATCGGCTCTTTCGTCTGGGCGGTGGTGTGCGCGCTCGTGCTGGGGGCCGTGGTGGGGCTGCTCGCCGTGAAGCTGCGCGGCTGGGTGGGCGGGTCGGCGGCCAACACGGCGATCAGCTTCGCGGTGCCGTTCCTCGTGTATGTGCCCACCGAAGAGCTCGGCGGATCGGGCCTGGTGGCCGCGGTCGTCGCCGGCATCGTCGCCGGCCAGGGCGCGCAGCGTCTGCTCACGCCCGAGCAGCGCCTGAGCGACCGGATGAACTGGCGCACCGTCGAGCTCGTGCTCGAAGGCGCCGTGTTCTTGGTGATGGGTCTCGAGCTGCGCGAGATCGTGACGGCCAACATCACCGAATCGGGTGGACTGTGGCACGGCATCTGGCTGGCGCTGGTGGCTCTGCTGATCGTGATCGTCGTGCGGGCGGCATATGTCAGCTTCTTGGTGTGGGCGTCGGGCCGCCGCGCGGCACGGCTCGACCCGGAACGACTCCAGGCGTTCAACGGGCGCCTGGATGCGATCGCCAACGGCGACGAGCCGATGCCGCACGGCCCAGCACCGCTCGGCGCCGGCAAGCGCGGGTTGGGCACGTTCGGCCGGGTGCTCACTCCGGCGCAGGCACAGCGCTGGGTCGGCACGATGCGCGCCCGGGTCACCCAGCTGCTGGGCGACATCGACTACTACCGCAAGAGCCCGCTGAACTGGCGCCACGGCACGGTGCTGGTGTGGGCCGGCATGCGCGGCGTCGTGACGCTGGCCGCCGCGCAGACCCTGCCGCGCGAGGGCATCGACCATCGCGCGCTGCTCGTGTTCATCGCGTTCCTGGTCGCGCTGATCAGCCTCATGCTGCAGGGGTTCACGCTGCCGACGCTCGTGCGCGTGCTCCATCTGGCCGAAACCCCGGCCGCGTCCGGTGCCACGCAAGAGCAGCGAGAGCTGGACGAACAGCTGCGGCAGGCCTCGGCATCCTCTCTGCACGACGGCAGTCTCGAGCGTCGTGACGGCAGCGCGTTCCCGCCCGAGTTCGTCACCGGCGTGGCCGCACGGTTCGCCGATGCCGCCGAGCTCCCGTCCACCATCGACACCGGAGAACTGCTCGAACTGCGACTGGCGGCGATCCGCGCACAGCGGCAGCGACTCAGCGAGCTCAGCCACGGCGGCACCTACAGAACCGAGACGCTGCGCCGTGCCCTCGCCCAGCTCGACGCCGACGAGCTGAGTCTGCAATTGCGGCTGGACGACCACTGACAGATCGGTCGCCTGCGCCACGGTCGCGAGGTGCGGATGACGCAGCCGGCGCCGACGGGAGACAATAGAGAGGAGGGGGAGAAGAAGGATGCACGACCAGACCAGCCCGATGCCGCACACGCACGTCGCGGCCGAGTGCCCTGAGTGCTTCGTCGAGCTGCAGCGGGACCGGAACTTCTGGCAGGCTCGTCCGGCCGGATCGCGCCTGGTGGGACTCGTCGTGGCACGCCCCGACATGCCGAGCATCAAAGAGCAGCGCGACGATCTGGCGCGCTTCGGCGTGCCCATCGCGGGCTTTCGCCACCCCGCCCCCGAGACCCTGGAGTCGTGGGAAGAGCGTCTCGTGCGACTGTTCGGCACGCTCGAGCGCGGTGACGTGCTCGTGGTGACCAGCATCCACGCCCTGGGGCGCGACATCGACGAAGAGACCCGCACGGTCGCCGCCCTGCGCACGCGCGGCGTCGTGGTCAAGGTGCTCAGTCACGACGGGCGGCATCTGTTCGACACCGGGCGCTGAGCCTCAGTCGTCGTCGGTGCCGGCGGACTCGGCTGCCGCAGCGGCCTCGGCATCCAGCAGCGGCAGATCCATCCGCGTCACCAGACGCGCAGCGACCGCGTGCTCGACCAGTCGCACCCTGCGGTTGGTCGCGTAGGAGCGGACACCTCCGCGCATGCCCGGCACCCCGATGCGGTCGAGCTTGTCGCATACGTTGTCGAGCTTGCGGTTGAAGCGCGTGAGCGTCCATCCCAGACGCTCCGCCGCCTGCGTCGAGGTCGGCAGCTCGCTCATGCCGGCGCCTTCCCGGCGCAGCACCGGCTCGGCAAGCGCCAGGATCATCACCTTCTGGCTCGGTGTCAGCGGCACTTCGCCGATCGTGCTCTGTCCGTCGCTCTCGTCGAAGCGCATCATCTCGCGGAACGCGGGTTCGGCGGCATGCACGACCAGCTCGTACGTGGTCGGACCGGCCGAGAAGATGACCGTCGTGGTCTCGAACACCAGCGGCAGGCGCGCACCCGGTGCGAGCCAGGCCTGCACGCGGCTGCCCGAGTCGGTGACGGTCGCGGCCAGCCGGGACCCGACGTTGGAGAGGATCCACAGCCCGTCGGAGCATTGGATCGTCAAGAAATGCCGGTGCAGGAACAGGTTGTCTTCGATGGCCAGATCGCCCTCACGGCCGACGGTGAACACCTCACCGGCGGCCACCGGGTAGATCTCCCCCGCGAACTCGACACTCACGTGCTGGGCGTGTGCCATGCCCCCGTCCCCGGTCATTGCACGCACTTCGTCGCAAGGTCGGAACTGCCCCCGTCAGTGCGCAGAGTGCGCACACTGATGCATGTGCGCCCCGATGCGTCGACCTTCTGCGTCACGGTCGGTTCGGTGACCTTGCGCAGGTCGCCTTCCTGATCCGGCCGCGAGGCGTCCTGCCAGACGAAGAAGTCTCCGTCTGCCGTGTCGGTGTTCTTCCATGTCCACACGACGCTACCCCCCTTGATGACACCTGTGAGTTCGGAGGGGGGTGAAACGGTCGTCGGCAGCGCGTCCTGCGGTTTCGACTGCGTCGGCGGGCTGGAAGCCGCCGGACCCGGTGCGTCGCCCCCCAGCAACGCAGGAAGGGCGACGATCGCGATCGCCGCCAACGCGACGACCACGACGCCGCCGCCGATCGTCGCCCACAGCCCCACCCGGCTGCGTGGCGCTGTCTCGCTGAGCGTGTCGGAATCGACGACCGGCACATCCTTGATGTGCGCGAGGGTCGCCGCATCCGTGGCTCCGACGGCGGTCGCACCGAACGCGGGCGGTGCGACGGGGCCGCCGGCTGCCGGCGCGAATGGTGTGGATGCCGCGGCCGGCGGCGGCGATGCACGCACGACCGTGGCATCCAGGTCGGGCGCGTAGGCCGGCGGCTGCAGCGGTCGGGTCGGATCGGGAGTGGTCGGCCCGGTCGTTCCCTGCCCGGTTGCTGCGGGCCGCGTGGTTCCCGGCCCCGGGGCGAAGTCCGATCGTCCGACGTCGGAGGGACGCGTGAGCCCCGCGGCCGGGGCTGTCTGCGGGTCGATGCTGACCACTCCGCGCACGCGGGTCAGGCCGTCGTCCTCGTCTTCTTCGATCTCGTCGGGCAGGCCGTCGTCGAGGATGTCGATCGGGGTGACGGCGAGCGAGAGCTCGATCTGCACCTTCTGCAGCGCACGCGCGAAGTCGACCGCGCGCTGGTAGCGGTCGGCGGGATTCTTCGACATCGCGCGCTCGAGGGCGTGCTGCAGCGACAGCGGCACGTCGGCGCGACCGAGCGGCGGCACGTGCCCGGCCTCGATGCGTCCGATGAGGTCGGCGGCCGTGTTGCGCTGGCCTCGCAGCTCGTACGGCGAGTGCCCGGCCAGCAGGGTGTACACGGTGGCGCCGAGCGCGTACACGTCCGATCGGTAGTCGCTGTGCGGCGCGTCGGCGAACGACTCGGGCGGCGACCAGGGGATCGACAGGCCGGCCGACTCTTCGGCGGCCGCGGTCGAGGAGGCGATGCCGAAGTCGGTGAGGGCCGGCCGGTTGTATTCGGTGACCAGGATGTTCGCGGGCTTGATGTCGCGGTGCAGAACCCCTGCGCGGTGCGCGGTCTCCACCGCGGCGGCGACCTGCACGCCGACCCGCAGGGACTCGGCGATCGAGAACGGCTCCCGCCGATACCGCACCTGCAGGTTGGGCTTCGGGCAGTACTCCATCACCAGGTAGGGCCGTCCGTCCTCGGCCACCCCCGCCTGATAGATCGTGACGATGGCCGGATGCGTCGAGAGCATCGCCATCGTGTTCGCCTCGTCGGTGAACTCGCGCACCGAGCCGCTCGACATCCGATCGGTCAGCAGCACCTTGACCGCGACGCGACGACGCGGCAGGTGCTGTTCGTAGAGGTATACGTCGGCGAAGCCGCCCGACCCGAGCAGGTCCACATACGTGAACCCGGGCAGCTCGGGAGGAGCGGCAGGCGTCCGACGAGGGCTCACGCGATGTCCTCCACGGTGACCAGCACCCCGTCACCCAGGTCGAGCACGTCTCCGGGCACCACCACGTTGCGCTCGCCCGGATGCAGCCGCACCGGGTCGGCGCCCGCGCGACGCAGGGTCGTGCCGTTCGTGGTGTGCAGATCGGTGGCCAGCACACTGTCGCCCTCGACCCGCACCTCGAGGTGGCTGCGCGAGATGTCCTGCTCGGGGCTTTCGACGGCGATCAGGTGCGGCAGGTCGGTGCCGGTGACGCGCGTCGACCGCGGGCGTCGGCCGATCACGACAGTGCGGTCCAGCAGCACTGTCTGCCCCGTCGACAGCCGCAGCCGTGCGGGTGCCGGCATGCGAGGCGGGGCGAGGGGCTCGAGCAGCGGCGCCGCCGCGGGCGTCTCACCGCGCATTGCGCGCGCTTGGGCGAGCGAGATCGTCTCGCCGTCGTGGTCTCCGCGCACACGCACGGATGCCACTGTATCGGCCACGTCCCCGAGTTCAGGGGTGGATGACGCGGCCTCGCCGTCATCGTCGGCCTCGGGCGACCGGTCCGGCAGCGGGGCGAGCGTCGCGTCACCGGGCAGCCAGGTGTCCGCACCGCTGCCGGTGAGCACCTGCGACGAGGATTCGCGGGAGGCTGCGGCAGCTTCTTCGTCGGACGTGGGTTCGGGTTCGGGCTCACGCTCAGGCTCAGGCTCAGGCTCAGGCTCAGCCGCGGCGGACGCACCGTCGTCGGGTGTCACATCCACCTCGGTCGCGACGGCGTCGACAGCCCGCGTCGGGGTGGCCGCGGCATCCTCGTCCCACACCGCCACGAGAGCGCTCGCGCGCACGATCCCGTCGCGCAGCGCCAGGGGCAGCGGTGCCGTCGGCGACGCTGATCCCAGCCGGATCTCGGCGCGCGCGGCTCCGGAGACGACCCGCTCCGACCATGTGGTCACGCCCACACCCGTCACCGTCACCGGTTCGCCGGCCCCTGTGACGTGGGCATGGATGTCGCCGCGTACGGCAAGTCTCAGTCCCTCGGGCTCGTCGACGGCGACCAAGAACGGCGGGATCGCGGTCAGAGAGGTTCCGAACGCACCGGTCAGCGCCTCCAGAACGGCGGCAAGGCCATGGCCGGCGTTCACCTCATCCCAGACGCCGGTGAGCAGATCGGACGGCGTGTCCGCATCGATCAGCGCGACCGTGTCGCCGGTCGCGATGACGTAGGCGTCACCGGTGGCGTAGCGCAGGGCAACCATCAGAATCCTCCTCCTGCGGGGGCTCCCGCACGCGGGCGGGTGTCGGCATCCATATCGTCGTCTTCGTCGGGGAACGCGGGCACGGTGTCAGCGGGCGCCTCATGCGCGCCACGGCCAGACGCGACATTCAGCGCGTCGACGACGATCACCGTGACGTTGTCGCGGCCGCCGTGCTGCACGGCCTCCTGCACCAGCCGCGTCGCCGCCGCCTGCGGGTGGGTCTCGTCGCGCAGGATGCCGTCGATGCGATCCCACGTGAGCTCGTTGCTGAGGCCGTCGGAGCAGATGAGGATCCGGTCACCGACCTCGGCGGGAATCAGCCAGTAGTCCGCCTCGGCATCGCTGCCGGCCCCGATCGCGCGCGTGATGACATTGCGACGCGAGTCTCGCGTGGCCTGGGCCTCATCGAGTTCGCCGCGGTCGATGAGCTCTTGCACGACGGAGTGGTCGACGCTGATCTGCTCGAACACCCCCTCGCTCAGTCGATACGTGCGTGAGTCGCCGACATTGATCGTGAGCCAGTAGCCCTCGCCGTCCACGTCCGAGATCGCGACGCCGGTCAGCGTCGTGCCGGCACTTGCTCCCCCGCCGGGCGGGAGCGCATCCACACGGGCACGGGCACGGGCGAAGGCGTCGCGCAGCTCGTCCACCGAGACGCAGTCACGGCCGGCCAGAAGTGCGAACTCGTCGATCGCGGTGGCGCTGGCCACCTCGCCGGCCTGGTGACCGCCCATGCCGTCGGCGACCAGGAACACCGGTGCGCTCGCGATGTACGAGTCCTCGTTCAGGCGGCGACGCAGACCGGTGTCGGTCATGGCGCCGCAGGCGACGGCGATCGGCGCGAGGCGGGTCGGTTCGGCGCTCATGCGCACGCCTCCACCGTCAGGGCGCGGTCGCCGAACTCCAGTCGGTCTCCGGCGCGGACGGGAGTACGCGCACCGGGCGAGAGGGTCGCGCGTCGACCGTTGCGCACCAGCACCACCCCGTTCGTGGAGTGACGGTCGATGATCCACGGCGCACTCGCATCGCCACCGACCTCGAAATGGGTCTTCGACAGCGAGAGCGTCTCGTCGCGCACCGCGACCACCGTCGCGCCGTCCTCGCGCGCCGGATTGCGGCCGAACACGGTGCGACCGTACACGGCGATGCGCGTGCCGTTGTCCCACACCAGCATGACCGTCGCCGAGGGCTGCACGACGGCCGCCGTCACCGGAGCGGCGGGCGCGTCGACCGGGTTCACCGAGATGCGGGTCTCTCCGACGTCGCCGTCGGCGGGCGCGGATGCCGCGGGCACCGAGGCCATCGTCATCGTCTCGGTGATGCTGCCCGGCGCGGGCACCGGTGCGGCGGCGTCGACGGTCGGGATCGGCGTACGGTCGGGGGCTGCCTGTTGCGAATGGGCGACACCGGGCACTTCGGAGATCATGCCGACGGCCATGATCACCGGTGCGGCGGCAGCGGTGGATGCGGAGGTGGGGGCGGATGCTGCGGCAGCACCCGACCCCGACGAACCCGGCCCCGACGAACCTGGCCCCGACGAGCTCCCGGCGGCGATCCCGGTGATCACGGGCGCCGCGGCCGCGTCGGCCCGCGGCGCGGCCGCCCCGGCCGCACCCCACAGCACCGGACCGGCCGAGGCGGGGGCGCGAGGAGTCGACATCCGCGGCACCTGCGACACGACGTGGCGGGCGCCGCGACGATCGCCGACCACGGTCCGCGCGACCTTGTCGTGCCAGCCCTGGTGGTACGGAGAGGCGTCGAACAGCGCACTGGCATAACCCACCACTATCGCGCAGCCCAGCATCCAGATGAGATTGCGCACGAGCGCGCGCCCGAACCCCACGCGAGCGCCGGAGTCGTTCGGGTCGGTGAGCACGAGGCCCAGCGCGCGCTGCCCGATCGAGCCGGCACCGCCCTGCATCGCGGTGTAGACGAGCCCCCACACGACGGCGACGACGAACATCACCAGCTGCACGATCGCGAAGGCGCCGGCCGCCTGCGCCGCGTCGGCCGGCTGCACGGCGGCGAACGCCGCGATCGCCGCGAACCCTCCGACCAGCGCCATCACACCGACGGCCACCGCCGCATCCAGCAGATAGGCGAGCACGCGGGCGCCGATCGTGACAGGAGCCGCGACGGCGGTCGAGACGTGGTCGGTCATGCGGACGCTCCCGTGCGCGCGCCATCCTCCGCAGGCCGCGCCTGGGACGTCGGGGCAGCGCCTGCCTGCGCACCGGCGGCCGCGGCGCCCGTCCGCTGCGCACGGCGGCGGCGACGCGGCATCCACTTGTCTGCGACGGTGCCCGCCACGAGCGAACGCACGCTCAGTCGCGCGCCCAGCCGTGTGAAGAAGCCGCGATCCTCGCCCATGCCTTCGACCGCGGCGTCCACCTGGCTCCAGAACGCGGCGACCTCGTCGTCCGACGGGTCGTTCGGGCCCCACACGCGGGCATCCGCACTGCGGGCCAGCACCGCGACCTGCGGCTGCCCGAACGTCGATTCCAGCGTGGTCGCGTCTTCGAGCCGCGTCCGGCCGGCCCGCATCGGGGCGCCATAGTCCACGGCGTTGTCGACCAGCTCATCCCAGCCGCCGCTGATGCGGTCGGCGGGATGCTCAGCCTGCTGGCGCCGGCGGCGGCGCTTGGACTTCAGCGCGCCGATCACGATGAACGGCGAAGCCAGCAGCCCCAGAACTCCGACGCCGATGCCGGCCGCCGCGAGGATCGCCAGCAGGACGCCGGATCCGTGATTCTTGTCGTCTTTCGGTCCGTGATCAGCCGGCACCGTGGGCGGCTCATCGGCTGCCTGCTGCTCGGGCGGCGGCGGCTGCAGCACCTGCGGCTTGGGCACCGAGCGAGGTTTCGTGGCCTGCTGGGTCGGGATGTGGTCCTTGGGCGGCGTCGGATCGAACGCGACCCAGCCGAAGCCCGCGAACGGCACCTCGACCCAGGCGTGCAGGTCGTCGCCGGTCGCGGCGAACACGGACGAGCCCGCCTTGTCCTGCGCGGGGTAGAACCCCATCACCACGCGGGCGGGAATGCCGAGCTGGCCGGCCAGCAGCGCCATCGCAGTGGCGTACTGCTCGTCATCGCCGACCATCTGCTTGGACTCCAGCAGCGACGCGATGCGCGCCGCGCCGTGACCGGACAGCGACCGGTAGCCCTCGCCTTCGAGGCCGTGGCTGAAGTATCCGCCGTCGGCGAGGTACTTCTGCAGTGTGCGCACCTGTTCGACCGGCGTCTTGGCATCGGCGGTGATCTTCGCGGCGATCGCGGCGAAGGACTGCGGCACGCCGGACTGCTTGGGTATCGACACCGGAAGAATGGATGCCTTGGCCAGCGCTTTGTCCGTCGGCCGGGTCGGCACGATCGTGTCGAGGTCGTATCCGTCGCCCTTGCGCAGATCTGCGGCGACGATGCCCGACGAGGTGGCGTCGTTGTACTGGGCCGAACGGCGCAGTGCGTCGGTGCGAGGGCCGTCGAACGTCACCGACCGCACCGCACCGACCTCCGGCATCCACACCCCGTTCCAGGCGTCGATCTGCACATGCACCGTCGCCGGTGTGCCCTGCGCGTCGGGCGACATGTCGGCGCGCGCGGGCGAGAACGCACTGGACGAGCCGAAGCCGGCATCGGCCACGTTGTACACGACGCCGTTGTAGGCGTCCATGACGGCCACGCGCACGCGGGCATCCTGGGGCATCGATTGCACGGTGAACAGCGTGGTGGTGCGGTCGTCGCGCACGAGCTTGCGGAACGACTGCAGCGGGCTGGGGTACTGCTGGATGTCGAAGGGAGGGATCACGACGTCGCGCAGCACGTAGCGAGGCGAAGGCGGTGCCGCCAGAGCGGAGGTGCCGACGCCGGCGAGGACGGCGACGGCGACGATGCCCGCGCCGGTCACGACGCGGCGCCGGGCCGAGGCGCGCGTGCCCTGACCGGTCTCGCCCAGCGAGATGGCCGCTTGCGCGGGCGCCCACGCCTGGCGCAGCGCCAGCCAGAGCACAGCGGCCAGGGCGAACACGACGCCTTCGATCAGCGGCGCGGCCGGCGTCGAGGTGCCCAGGGCGATCTGGACGACCAGCACCGCGCCGGCCGGCAGCAGCGCCCAGCCCGGATGACGCAGGCGCAGGGCGAGGCCGGCGGTGAGCACGGCGCCGGTCAGCAGCAGGAGGAACGGAACCAGGCCGAAGCCGTCGGCCACCGACACAGGTGCCACGGTGGTCAGCAGCGACTTCCACGATGTGACGACGCCGGCGGCAAGCTCCTGCAGCGACGCGAGTGTCGGAATCACGGCGAACAGGCCGCTGTGCCAGACCGCCAGAGCGGTGCCGAACACGAAGTAGACGACGATCGTCATGGCCGCGACGACCAGGATGCCCCAGCGCCGCCACGCACCGATCGCTGCCACGGCAAGGCCCAGCAGCAGGCCGCCGACAGCGGGGACCAGATAGCCCGGCCCCCCGAAGGTCGGCCAGAAGCCGATGACGGGCACGATGAGCAGGGCAGCCGTCGCCGCCAGGTCGAGGGTCCACCGACGCGCGTCCAGCCGTCGCCGCTTCACATCCCGTGCGCTCACGAGAGCACCTTCCCCAGAGCGGCCGGCAGCTGCGCGAGCTCGCCGACGGTGACCACCGATGCCTCGGCGATGCGCCGCAGCGAGGGGACGGCGCCGAGCTGGGCACGTACGGCCATCACGCGGGCACCGTACGGCAGGCGCGAGCATGCGACGCGCAGGCGCGTGGCATCCACCGTCGATCCACACACCAGCACGACCACAGCCGCCTGCGGAACGCCGGCCGCGACCGCGCCGGCGAGCTCCTCGAGCCGCCCCTTGCGCGCACGGGACTGGTCGAGGGCGGCGAGCGAGTCCAGCAGCCGCCTTCCGGTGCCGGCCGGCAGATCGCGTCCCTGCACGTGCACATCGACCTGGCGCGAGTCGCGCAGGGCCCGAAGACCCACGGACCCGGCGATCGAGATCGCCAGTTCGAACTCATCGGCAGTGCCGTAGTCGGATCCGAGCGTGGACAGACCGATCACGAAGTGCGAACGCCGCGTCTCTTCGTACTGGCGCACCATGAGCTGGCCGGTGCGCGCGGTCGAACGCCAGTGCACGTGCCGCAGATCGTCGCCCGGCTGGTATTCACGCAGGGCGTGGAACGAGACGTCGTCGGGTGAGAGATCGGTGGTCGGCAGTCCCTCCAGGTCGCGCATGAACCCCAGAGTCTGCCCTTGGAACATGACGGTGCGCGGGTGGACGAACAGGTCGACGGGCTCGTCGCGGCGATGCACGCGCTCGAACAGCCCGAGCGGGTCGCCACGCACGACGCTGACCGGACCCACCGGCAGCACTCCGCGGCGGCTCGTGGGAATGGCGAACAGCTCCTCCACGCTCGCGCCGGGTGCGAGACGTTCCACGGCGAACACACCACGGCCGGCCCCGACGGGCAGGACCACACGAGAGGGCAGGATGCTGCGGCTGCTCGCGTTGGTGAGCATCAGCGCACCGACCGCGCGCTCGCCGACCACGACACGGTCGCGGGTCAGGTCCAGCCGCACGTCATACGCGGTGCGGCCGATCAGAAGCAGCGCACACGCGGCGATGATCACGGTGAGCACCACCGCGGCGATCGTCAGCTCCCGCCAGCCGAGCACACCGCCGAGCACCCAGAGCGCGACCGTCACGACGATGAGCACCCGCGCGGTCGGGCGGATCACGCGGATCGCCTGACGCACCCCTTCGCGCGCAGCCGCCATGGCGCGCACGGCTGACACCCGCCACGGCGACGGATCGTCCGCAACGGCTGCGCTCAGGGTCTGCGACGCCATCAGGCCGCGGACCTCGATTGCGGGGCGGCGACGGCGTCCAGCGCGCGCGCGACCACGGTCTCGGCCGTGGTGCCCGAGAACTCGGCCTCAGGGTCGAGCACGATGCGGTGCGTCCACACGGGGCCTGCGAGGGCCTTGATGTCGTCGGGGACGACGTAGTGGCGCCCCTGCGCGGCAGCCCACACCTTGGCGATGCGGACCATCGCGAGCGACCCGCGCACCGAGACGCCCAGGCGTGCGCCGGCATCGGCACGCGTGGCCTGCGAGAGTTCCGCGGCGTAGCGCAGCACGGCCTGCTCGACGTGCACTGTGGCGGCGAGGTCGGCCATGTCGGCCACGGCGCCGGTCGTGATGATCGCCGACAGGCTCGCGGACGGGTTGCGGTCGGCGGCGCCGGCCAGGATCCGCTCGGCCACCGCCAGGTCGGGGTAGCCGATCGAGGTCTTGATCAGGAAGCGGTCGAGCTGTGCTTCGGGCAGCTTGTAGGTCCCCGCCTGCTCGATGGGGTTCTGCGTCGCGATCACCAGGAACGGGCGGCCCACCTCGTGCGGTTGGCCATCGATCGTGATGCGTGATTCCTCCATGACCTCCAGCAGCGCGGACTGCGTCTTGGGCGAGGCCCGGTTGATCTCGTCGGCCAGCACGATCGAGGCGAACACCGGGCCGCGGTGGAACTCGAACGTGCGTGTGTTCTGGTCGTAGATGGTCACACCGGTCACGTCCGACGGCAGCAGGTCGGGCGTGAACTGGATGCGGCTGGAGGTGCCCTGCACCGTGGCCGCCAGTGCCTTGGCCAGGCTCGTCTTGCCGGTGCCCGGCGCGTCTTCGAGCAGGACGTGACCCTCGGCGAGCATCGAGGAGAGCACGAGCGCGATCACTTCGCGCTTGCCCATCAGCGCCCGATCGACGTTGTCGACCAGCCGCGTGAACGTGCCCTGGAACCAGGCTGCCTGTTCCGGTGTCATTGTCATGTGCGTGTTGCTCCTTGTCGTGATGCCACGTTCTCGCTCAGTACCAGCTCACGGGGGTGGCGTACCCCCACCCGACGATCTCGATCTGGACCGTCTCGCCCGGGTAGCCGAAGTAGAACGATGTGTTCGTGGTGCCGTTGGCCGGCAGGCCGAAGTTGTAGTACGTGCGCTCATCGCCCACACTGGTGTGCACCTTGACCGTGTAGCTGCCGGCGGGGAAGTTCGCCGTCTTGACGGCCACGTAGGCGCATGTGGACGTGGAGCAGTTCGAGTTGCTCACGCTCGTGCCCGGAACCGTGTCCGCGGTCGCCTTCGGTTTGGGCGCGGCTGCCGTGGTCGCCTGGGCCGTGCCGATCGACCCCCATCCGGCCTTGTTGTGCGCCTGCACCTCGATCTTGTGGGTCGTCGAATAGGCGTAGGACTTGGTCTTCGAGCCGCTGTTCGCCTCGCTCTGCCACGAACCGCCGTCGAAGCGCACGCGCGTCTGGTCGATGGCGGCGCCGTTGTTCGAGGGCGCACTCCAGCTGAACGTGATGTTCGTGCCGCTCACGCTGGCCGAGGCGCCCGGCGTGCCCGGCACGCCGAACGGCACGACGCCCGCCGACGATGCAGACGCGGGCCCGGTGTAGGTCGCGCCGTCCACGGTGGAGACCGCACGCACCCGCACCTTGTAGGTCGTGCCGTTGGACAGACCCGTGATGGTGTTCGACGTTCCCGACCAGTCGCCCTGCCACGCACCGCTGTTCACGCTGTACTGGTAGCGGATCTCCGAGCTCTGCGCCCCGTTGCCGGCCGCTGCCGCATAGGTCACCGCGATCTGCCGGTCGCCCGGCGCGGCCGTCGGAGTCCCGGGGGCGCCGGGGGCGACCACGCCGCGGCGCGGCGCGGACACCTGGCTGTACGCACTCCAGCCCGCCTTGTTCTGCGCACGGACCTTGTAGGTGTAGTCGGTGGTCGAAGCATCCACCACCACCGCCTGCGAGGTCGTGTCGCCGGCGACGGGGATCGTGCGCAGCGTCGAGGACCCGCGCATGACGCTGAGCTCGTACCCCGACACGGCGTCGCCGTTGTCGGCGGCCGCGGCCCACGACACCTTCATCTGCGCCTGAGAGCCGACCGGGGCCAGCATCGACGTGGTCGGCTGCCCGGGTGCGCCGGGAGCGCGGGCGGGGATCTCGGTGGCAGACCACGTGCTCCAGCTCGACGGCTCGGGCGCGAGGTTCACGGCCTGCACGCGCACCTGGTAGGCCACGCCGTTCTCCAGGCCGGTCCAGGTGAGCTGGTTGCCGGTCACCTTCGACTTCGCGGCGATGCCCGACGGCGGTGCCGGCGAGATCTCGAGGTTGAAGGATTGCACCGGTGAACCGGGGGTCGGCGGCGTCGTCCAGGCGACCTTGAGGCTGCGGTCGCCGAAGGCCAGCGTCGGGGCCTGCGGTGTGTCGGGACGCGCATCGGGGCGCGCCTGCGCCGAGGCCGGCGAGGCCGGCGAGTCGCCCACCCGGTTGGTGGCCACCACGCGGAAGTTGTATTCGACGTTGTTGGTCAGCCCGTCAAGCGTGCACGTGGTCGCCTGACAGACCTTCGTGTAGCCGCCGCCGACGGCGGAGACCGTGTACTGCGTGATCGCGGCGCCGTTGTCGACGGGCGGCGACCAGCTGAGCACGACAGTGCGGTCCTGCACGCTGGAGACCGTCGGTGTGCCGGGGGCGGCGGGCACTCCCTGCACCGTCATCAGGACGTGGCCCTCGACCTCGCGGTCGCGGTCGCCGGTGGCGTCCTGGATGCGGTAGCGGATCACCGCACGCCCGACGAACGATGCGGCCGGTGTGATCTGCAGGTGGTCGCCGGCGATCTCGACCGTGGCGTCACCGGCCTCGGCGGCTGCCGCGACGATCTTCAACGGCTTGCCGTCCTTGGCGAACGGGTTCACATCGTTGGTCAGCACGTCCACCCGCACGGTCTTGCCCTGGTCGGCCTGGTCGATCACGTCGTCGGTGGCCACGGCCAGCGGCCGGGTCGAGGCGGTCACCTCCGCGTCGACCGTCCCGGTGACCGCCGGGTTGTGGCCGTCGCTGATCTCGATCGAGAAGTGACCGACAGTGCCCTTCGGAGTAGAGGCGTCGGCGCTGACATCGAGCGTGTGACCGTCCACGCGAGCGGTGAGCCCTGCCCGGCCGCCCGAGACGCGATAGGTGATCGCGTCGAGGTCGCCGGGGTCGGGGTCGGTGGTCAGCGCACGCAGGTCGAGGGACGAGGCGTCCTCGCCGGGGGCGACCTTCACCTGGCCGTTCGTGAACGTCGGCGGCTCGTTGTCGGGCGGGGTCACCGTGATCGGCAGCACGAGCGTCGCCTTGTTGCCGCGCGGGTCATCGGGGCCGGTGCCGTCGGTGACCTCGAACGTGATCGCGTCGGGGCCGAAGTAGCGCTCGGCCGACGTGTAGACCAGCGTCGACCCGTCCTTGACGAGGTCGTCACCGTTGCCGTGCAGCGCCGAGACGTTGCCTGCCTCAGTGATCACGGCACCGTTGCCGCGCGAGACCCGGACGTAGTCGCGCAGCGGCAGCTCGATCTTCTGGCCGCTCTTGACGGTGACGGCCTTCGTGGAGATGAGAGCGGGAGGCAGCGTGGCCAGCGACGGCACGTGGATGAACGCGGATGCCTTCAGGCCGTCCTGGTCGGTGACCGTGTACATGATCAGCTGTTCGGCGTCGGTCACCGGGACCCGGAACGTGCCGTCGGACTGCCGGGTCACGGCATCGTCGGAGACGGCAACCGTCAGCGCGTCGGTCGTGCCGTCGGGATCTTCGTCGTTGGCCAGCAGGTCGAGGGTGGCGGAGCCGTCCTTGATCTGGTCGGCCTGCACGAGGTCGTCACGGGCGATCGGTGCCATCAGCGGCACGTCCTTGTCGACCGAGATCTGCAGCACGCCGGTGGCCGTGGCCCCACGCGCGTCGCGGATCGTGTACTGCAGGGATGTCTGGGTCTCGGCGTTCGGCGCCGTGACCACGACGCGATCGCCCCGCACCTCGGCCGAGAGGCCCGGCGCGTCGGGCACGGTCAGCCCGTCGGGCACCAGTCCGAACTGATCGCCGTCGGGATCGGAGTCGTTCGCGAGGACGGGAACTGCCACCTGGCGCCCGGGCCGCATGATCACGGTGTCTTTCACGGCATACGGCGACTGGTTCGTCGTCGAGGCCGGAGCGATGCCCACGTGGACGGTGGCCGTGGCCTGTTTGCCGAGCCGGTCTCGGACCCGATATGTGAAGGAGTCCTCGCCGGTGGTCGACCCGATGGCCTGGTAGTCCAGGTAGTCCGGACCGACCTCGACGCGGCCCTTCTGCGGCGCCGAGGCAAGTCCGACCAGCTGTACCGAGTCGCCGTCGGGGTCGATGCCGTCCAGCGGGACGTGGATGCGGGTCGTCGTTCCGACCAGCACCCGCCCGGTCAGGTCGCGCGGCAGCGGCGCCTGGTTCGACTTGGCACTGAGCGGGGTCACCTGGATGGTCACGTAGCCGGCATCCTTCTGCCCGCTCGCGTTGACCGCTTCGTACGTCACGTACGCCGTGCCGGGCTTGTCGGATGCGGTGAACCGCACAGTATTCTGCGAGACGAACGCATGGCCGTCCTTCGCATCCACCAGCGGCGGCACGAGATCGGGCGCGACGTGCAGCTTCGTGCCGTTGGGGTCGCTGTCGTTGTCGAGCACCGGGATCGTCACGACGTCACCGGCCCGCACGATCGCGGTGTCGTCCTGCGCCGACGGCGGACGGATGGTGGATGCCGCCGGCACCGGGATGACGACCACCTGGCCGGTCGCGCTGCGGGTGCCGCTGGAGATCGTGTAGCCGATCGTGATCTGGTCGGCCAACGATCCCTGGTCGGTGACCCGCAGCGTCTCGTGCCCCTGCACCGCGACGGAGACGCCGGCGTCTGCGGGGACGTCGACGGACTGCACCACGAGGATGCCGCCGGCGGGGTCCGAATCGTTGGCCAGCACGTTCACGAGCGTGTCGCCGCCGACCGGCAGGGTCGCGACATCCTGAACCGCCACGGGCGGCTGATCGCTGTCCGCGGCCGGTTCGACGTCGACGCGCACGATGCCGTCGGCGGTCGCGCTGCCGGCGGCGATCAGATACGGGACATAATACGTCCCCGTGTCGTCGGCACGGAACGAGAACGTCTTGTTCTGGAAGTCCGGGACGATCTTGGCACCGGCGACCTCGCCGACACGCGTCAGGCGCAGCTCCTGCGATCCCGCGGCGTAATCGTTGACCAACGGCGAGACGGTGGTGCTCTGACCGACACGGGCGATGACGTGGTCGGCGGTGGCGACCGGGTCGGTCGATCCGCGCGGGCGCACGTCCAGCCGCAGTGTGCCGGTGGAGACCTTCTGACCGTCCGAGACATAGATCTTCACGTCTTTGCGACCGAGCGTGGACGAGAGCGCATGGTACGTGATGCGCCCGTCGTTCGTGACCTGCACTTCGTCGCCGGGCGCGGCCTGGGCACTCTTCAGATACAGATTGTCGCCGTCGGGGTCACGCCAGTCGGGCAGCACGTTGTAGGTGAGCACGCCGCCGGCTTCCATCGTCAGCGATGTGGTGCGCTTCTGCGCGGGCGCCGCGTTCGTGCTCCACGGGTGCACGGTCAGTGAGACCTTGGCCGTCGCCGTTCCCTTGCGACCGTCGTCGACCTTGTACGTGAAGCTGCCGGTGCCGGTCGCCTCGGCGGGCACCGCCAGCTGCAGACCCGACCCGTTGTTGATCGTCTGCAGCGTGCCCACCCGGGGATCCCCGCCGGGCACCGTGACCGTCAGCACGTCGCCGTCGGCGTCGGTGTCGTTCTCGAGCACGGGCAGGATCGTGGTGCGTCCCGGACGCACGCCGTAGTCGTCGGGATTGGCGATCGGGGGCGTGTTCTGCTTCGACCGCTTGGGCAGAGTGGACTGCACCGTGTCTTCGGTCACCTGCTCGTCATTGTCTTCGGTCTGTCCCTTGGGCGGGGTCAGATCATCCCAGTTGTCCACCTGCTGCAGCGCATCGCTGGCCAGCCACGTGTTGCCGCCGATGATGTCGTTGAGCACGACGACGTCGCGGTTCTGCCGGAACTGCAGGTGCGCGCCGGCCGGCAGACCGGGGATCTGCGCGGCACGGTCGTGGGTGGTGCCGTCGCAGTCGCGCAGGAAGCGGCCCGAGCCGGCCCACGCCGCGTACGAACAGCCGTTCAGCCGCACCGGAGCCGCCGGCACTCCCGTACCGTCGGCGTTCTGCGATGTGATGGCCGACCCGTCCAACGGCACCCGCACGAGCGCCGCGTCCGTCGCGATCGTCACCGCGGCATCGTCCGCCGACGGCTGCTGCAGCACCGCGCCGGTTCCCGTGACCTTGGCGCGCAGCCCTGCACCCGACAGCACGGCACCGGTCGCGGCATCCAGCACGACCGGTGTCGTGCCGACGACGGTGATCGAGACCTGCGCGTTCTTGCCGAGGTCCGGCAGCTTCGCCGTCTCGGGCGTGGTCGCCTGGCCCTGCGCGTCGACCGGGACGGTGGTCAGCGTGCGCTTCTTCGGCGAGACGGCATAGACGGTGCCGTCGGTGCCCACCGTGACGGCCGCTCCCGGTCCGAGCGTGGCCAGCGGCTTTGTGCGCGCCGGTGCGAACGCGTCGACACCGCCGGCGGGCACGACCCACAGAGATCCTTTGGTCGTGCCCAGCACGGCGACGGTCTTGTCGCCCAGCACGACCTGCGAGCCCGCGGCGATCTTGGCCGAACCGCTCAGTGCGACGGTGGCAGGGTCGACCGTGGCCAGCGTGTGGCCGGTCTCGTCGTGCACGAGCACGGTCTGGCCGGACTGCAGGATGTCGTACTGGCCGGTGGCGGTGCTAAGCCCGCCGTCCAGCACCCGAGACTGATCATTGAAGTGGCCCACCATCAGCGCCGACTGCTTGGTCACCCACACGCTACCGTCGTTCAGATCCAGTTCGGTGGTCGCGTTGCCCTTGTAGACGACCGCCAGCGTCGTGATGACGACGGCTGCCACCGTGATGGCTGCTGCCGATGCGATCACACGCGGGCGAGCGCGCCGCCGTGCGCGCCGCCGTGCACACAGACTCATACGAGCAGGGACCCTTCAGGGACGGAAAAGGACGTGACCAGGGGGATAAGGGAGCATGCCGGTGGGCAACCCGCCTCTAGCACCCTAAAGGAGGTTGCCGAGAAGGGCGATGGGGACCTTTCCCCATGTCGAGGCCTGCCGAGACCGTCACCACGAGACCGGGTCCGAGTTGCCCCACCCGTCGATCACGAACCAGAACCGCTGGTGGCCGCCCGCCCCGCCCCCGTACGCGCACTGCGACTGCCAGGTGCCCGACGCCGAACCCATGTTCACCTTGTGGCCGCTCCACTTGGACGACACACCGTCGGCAGCGCACCACACGGTCGGGTTGGATGGACCGTCCCAGTTCTCCCAGTGCAGGATCGCGTTGTAGCAGTTGCTCGCCGTGCAGCCGGTGACGTCATGCCGCACGCCCTTCTCCGCCCACACGTGCGGTTTCGGCTTGGCCATCGTGGTGGCCGAGGCCGTCGCCTGCGGACCCTCGTTGCCCAGGGAGTCGACCGCCTTGGCCGCGATCGTGTGCGTCTGGCTGTAGCCGTACGAGCCCGACGTGCTGCCGGACGGCGGCTTCATCACCCAGCTGCCGCCGTCGATCTTGACCAGCACACCCGTGATCGACCGGCCGTTGGGTGCCGGCGGGCTCCACGAGTAGGTGATGCTCGTGCCGCTGGCCGAGGCCCTGGCACCGGCGGTGCCGGGCGTCCCGTACGGGGTCTTGGTCGCCGACGCCGGCGAGGCCGTCCCCGGGTAGGCAGTGCCGTCGACGGTCGAGACCGCACGCACCCGCACCGTGTACCCGGTGCCGTTGACGAGCCCGGAGATGGTGCCGCTCGTGCCGGTCCAGCTGCCCGACCAGGCCTGGTTGTTGACGGAGTACTGGTAGCGGATCTCACCGCTGGTCGCACCGTTGCCCTCGGCGGCTGCGAACGACACCGCCAGGGAGCGATCGCCTTCCTTCACCGACGGCGTGCCCGGAGCGCCCGGAGCGATGACACCGCGACGCGCGGCCGAGACCGGACTCCACGCGCCCCAGCCCGCCTTGTTGCGGGCGCGCAACCTGTACGTGTAGTCCGTGGTCGAGGTGTCCACGACCACCGCCTGCGAGGTCGCCCCGGCCGCCGGCGCCAGGGTCCGCAGCGTCGACGAGCCCCGCATCACGGCGAGCTCGTACCCCGAGACGGCATCCCCGTTGTCGGCAGGCGCCGTCCACGACACCTGCATCTGCGCCTGCGAACCCACCGGGTCCAGCATCGAGGTGCTGGGACGGGCGGGCGCCTCGGGCGCGCGGGCCGGGATCTGGGTGGCCGACCACGCGCTCCAGCTCGACGGCTCGGGTGCACGGTTCAGCGCCTGCACGCGCACTTGGTAGGCGACGCCGTTCTCCAAGCCGTCCCACGTCAGCTCGTTGCCGACCACCTTCGACTTCGTGGCGATGCCCGAGGGCGGGGCGGGCGAGATCTCCAGGGTGAACGACTCCACGGGTGAGCCGGGGGTCGGCGGCGTCTTCCACGACACCTGCAGGCTGCGGTCTGCGTAGGCCAGGGTCGGCGGTTCGGGGGTGTCGGGCCGCGCGTCGGGGCGCGCGGGCTCGGACGGCGCGGAGGCGGGCGAGTCGCCCACCGCATTGGTGGCCGTGACCGTGAAGGTGTACTCGACGTTGTTGGTCAAGCCGTCCAGCGTGCACGTGGTGGCCTCGCACGTCCTGCTGTAGCCGCCGCCGACGGCACCGACGGTGTAGGCCGTGATGGGTGCGCCGTTGTCGACCGGAGGCGTCCAGCTGAGCACGACGGTGCGATCCTGCACGCTGGAGACCGTGGGCCGCCCCGGTGTGCCGGGCACCCCCTGAACGGTCAGGATGATGCGCCCGTCGACCCGACGATCGGGGTCGGCCGTGGCATCCTGCACGGTGTAGCGCACGACCATGCGCCCCACGAAAGCCTCGTCGGGCGCCACCTGCACGTGATCACCGGCGACCTCGGCCCCGCCCTGGCCGGTCTCGACCACCGCACCGGTGATCGACAGCGGCTTGCCGTCCTTCGCGAACGGATTGACGTCGTTCGCCAGCACGTCCACGCGCACCGACTCCCCCTGGTGCGCGATGGGGACGACGTCGTCGTTGGCGGTGGCCGGTGGCCGGGCAGACGCGATCACGGTCACGGTGACCGCACCGGCGACCGGTGCCGTCTCGCCGTCGGTGATCTGCAGACCGAGCGCGACAGCGGTGCCCTTCGGCGTCGACGCATCGGCCGAGACCTCGAGCCGCTGGCCCTGCACACGGGCGGACAGGCCGCGCGGTGCGTCACCGGTCAGGCTGTACGTGACACGCGCGAGGTCGCCCTCGTCGGGGTCGGCCGTCAGCGCCCGCAGGTCGATGGAGGACGCTGCTTCGCCGGGCGCGACGCGCAGCTGCCCGTTCGTGAACGTCGGAGGCTGGTTGGCGGGCGGGGTCACTGTGATCGGCAGCACGAGCGTGGCCTTGGTGCCACGGGGATCGTCGGGGCCGGTGCCGTCGGTGACCTCGAACGTGATCGCGTCGGGTCCGAAGTAGTCCTTCGCCGATGTGTAGACCAGCGTGCGCTGGTCTTTGACCAGCGGGTCGCCGTTGCCGTGCACGGCGGCGACCCGGCCTGCCTCGGTAATGACGACGTCACCTCCGCCGGCCACCTGCACATACTCATCCAGCGGCAGTTCGACGCGCTGCCCGCTGCCCACGGTGACGCCCGTCGTCGACACGAGCGTCGGCGGGACGGATGCCAGCGCGGGGACCCACACGAACGCTGTCGCCGTCTGCGCATCCTGATCGGTGATCGTGTAGGCGATCAGCTGGGCGCGGTCGGTCACCGCGATGTGCACACGGTCGCCGACGACCCTCGCCCGGCCACCGACGACGGCGAGGGTGAGCGCGGCGATCGTTGCGTCGGGGTCCTCGTCGTTGGCGAGCACGTCCAGGTCGACCTGGCCGTCCTCGATGTCGGTGGGCTGCACGCGATCATCACGCGCGATCGGGCGCAGCAGCGGCACGTCGTCTTTCACCGTGATCTGCAGCACGCCGATCGCCTGCGCCCCGCGCGCGTCCTGGATCGTGTACTGCAGCGACGTGTCGGTCGGCCGGTCGGGTGCTGTCACCTCGACTCGATCGCCGGACACCTTCGCCGACAGGCCGGGCGCGTCCGAGAGCGTCAGCCCTCCGGCGACCAGTCCGATCGGGTCGCCGTCCGGGTCGGAGTCGTTGGTCAGCGCCGGCACGGAGACGGTTCGCCCCGGCCGCATCGCCATCGCGTCCTTGACCGCGTACGGCGCCTGGTTCGCCGATGAGGCCGGGGCGATGCCGATGCGGACAGTGGCCGTCGCCTCGGCGCCGAGACGGTCGCGCACGCGGTAGGTGAACGAGTCGGCGCCCACGAGCGCGCCGTCGGCCTGGTAGTCGACGTAGTCGGCGCCGGTGGCAACCACCCGTCCCTTCGCGGGTGCGGAGGCCAGACCCACCAGCTGCACGGAATCGCCGTCCGGGTCGATGCCGTCCAGCGGCACCGACACGCGCACCTTCGAACCCGACAGCACACGGGCGGTGCGATCGGTCGGCCGGGGCGCCTGGTTGGTCTTCTCGCTGACCGGCAGCACCTGGATCGTGACGTACCCGGCATCCTTCTGCCCGGTCGCATCGACCGCTTCGTATGTCAGGTGCACCGTGCCGGCGTTGCCACCGGCTTTGAAGCGCACGGTGTTCTGCGAGACGAAGGCCATGCCGTCCTTCGCCTCGACCAGCGGCGGCACGAGGTCTGGGGCGACGTGCAGCGTGCCGCCGTTCGGATCGATGTCGTTCTCGAGCACGGGAATGGTCACGACATCCCCCGCGCGCACGACCGCCGTGTCGTCGCGGGCTGCCGGCGGGCGCAGGGTCGAGGGCGCCGGCACGGGGATGACCACGACCTGACCGACCGCGCTGCGTGTGCCGTTGGAGATCGTGTAGCCGATCGTCACCTGCTCGGCCAGCGTGCCGCGGTCGATGACCCGCAGGGTCTCGTGTCCGAGCACGGCGACCGAGATGCCCGCGCTCTCGGGCACCGAAACCGATTGGACGACCAGGATGCCGCCCGCCGGATCGGAGTCGTTGGCCAGCACGTTCACAAGGGCGTCGCCGCCCGTGGGCAGCAGTGCCGTGTCCTGCACGGCGACCGGCGGCGCATCGCCGTCGCGATCGGGCATGACGTCCACACGCACAACGCCGTCCGCGGTCGCGGTGCCCGCGGCGATCAGGTACTGCACGTAGTACGTCCCGGTGGCCTCGGCGCGGAACGAGAAGGTCTTGTTCTGGAAGTCGCGCGAGATCTCAGCGCCGGCGACATCCTCGACGCGGGTCAGGCGCAGCTCCTGGGAGCCCGCGCTGTAGTCGTTGACCAGCGGCGAGACGGTGACCGAGCGGCCGGCACGCGCGAGCACGTGGTCGGCCGTGGCGACCGGTTTCGTGGAGCCTCGGGGGCGCACGGTCAGCCGGATCGTCCCGTCGGCGACCTTCTCACCGTCCGAGACGTGGACCTTGACCTCTTTCGTGCCGAGGGTGCCCGAGAGCGCACGGTACGTGATGCGCCCGTCGTTGGTGGCCTGAACCTCGTCCCCAGGCGCCGCCTCGGCGCTCTTCAGATACACGTTGTCGCCGTCGGGGTCGCGCCAGTCGGGCAGCACGTTGTAGGTGAGCACGCCGCCGGCTTCCATCGTCAGCGACGTCACCCGCGACTGCCGCGGCGCTTCGTTCTGCGACCACGGATGCACCGACAGGCGTACCCGCGCGGTGTCCGTTCCCCTGCGCCCGTCGTCGACCTTGTAGGTGAATCCGTCAGAGCCGGCCGCATCGGCGGGCACGCTCAGCTGCAGCCCCGACCCCCTGTCGATCGCCTGCAGCTCGCCCAGACGCGGACCGTCCTCGGGCACGGTGACCGTCAGCACGTCACCATCGGCGTCGGTGTCGTTCTCGAGCACCGGCAGCACGGTCGTGCGCCCCGGACGCACGCCGTAGCCGTCAGGGTTGGCGATCGGAGACGTGTTCTTCTTCGACCGCTTCGGCAGCGTGGACTGCACGGTGTCCTGCGTCACCTGCTCCTGGTTGTCTTCGGTCTCGCCCTTGGGCGGTGTCAGATCATCCCAGTTGTCCACCTGATCCAGCGCGTCACTGGCCAGCCACGCACTGCCGCCGATGATGTCGTTGAGCACGACGACATCGCGGTTCTGCCGGAACTGCAGCTGCGCGTTCGCCGGCAGTGCCGGAATCGCCCGTGCCAGATCGTCTGTCTCGGCGGCGCAGTCGCGCACGAATCGGCCCGAGCCGGCCCACGCGCCGTACGTGCAGCCGTTCAATCGCACCGGGGCTGCAGGAATCCCCGTGCCCCCGGCATCCCGCACCGCCGGCGCCGACCCGTCCAACGGCACGCGCACCAGGCCCGATGCGGTGGCGATCGCAACGGCGTCTTCGGCCTGCGACGGCTGCTGCAGCACGGCGTCGGTGCCCGAGACCTTGCCGCGCAGACCCGCGTCCGACAGCACGACGCCGGACGCGGCATCCAGCACCACCGGTACGGTGCCCACCGCCGTCACCGACACCTCGGCGCTCTCACCCAGTCCGTCCAGCTTCTGGCGCTGCACGCTCAGCGGCGCGCCCTGCGCGTCCACGGGAACGGTCACCAGCGTCTGCGACGACGCGGACACGCCATAGACCGTGCCGTCGGTGCCGACGGTGACCGCCGCCCCGGCCCCGAGCGAGGCCTGAGGCTTCATTCCACCCGGCGTGAATGCGGCAACCGCAGCCGCCGGCATCACCCACAGCGCACCCTTCGCAGGGTCGAGGATGGCGACGGTCTCACCCCCGAGCGCCACCTGCGCCCCGGCGGCGATCTTCGCCGAACCGCTGAGGGCCACCGTCGACGGGTCCACCGTCGAGACCGAATGCCCTGCCACGTCGTGCATGAGCACGGTCTGGCCGGACTGCAGGATGTCATAGTCGTCGGTGGCGGTGCGAAGCCCGCCGTCCAGCACCCGCGATTGATCGTTGAAGTGGCCCACCATCAGCGCCGACTGCTTGGTCACCCACACGCTGCCGTCGTTCAGGTCGACCTGTGTCGTCGGGTTGCCCTGGTAGACGACCGCCAACGTCGTGACGACCACGGCGGCCACCGTGACGGCTCCGGCCGCGGCGATCGTGCGCGGTCGCGCGCGCAGCCGCGCAAAGACACCCATACGAACAGAGACTCCCCCCGTGACACAGCTCGCCGCCGACCCGAACGGCACCGGCCCGGTGGCCCGGCGTGGCGGCTTGCCCTTTGAACCTTAGGGGAGGTCCGCGGGACGGGCGATGGGGACCTTTCCCCATCGCCCGTGCACGCCTCAGCCGGTGACGCCTTCTTCGGGCGGGATCGCGAAGTTGTCCCGGAACACGCGATCGGGGTCCACACGTGCCTTCACCCGTTGCAGTCGCGCGAGGGTGGCCGGCGGGAACGCCTCATCGATGCGCTCCGGGCGCTGCGAGCTGTCGAAGCTCAGATACAGTCCCCGCGAATGCGCGGCCAGCTCGTCCCACACCCCGTCGAAGCGCTCCGGGTGCGCGCCGAACGCGACCACGGAGAAGGCCGCTGCCCGATGCGCATAGGCCGTCGCGTCGTCGGGCACGTCGGCGACGGCACCGCCCACCGACCGCACCTGGAAGAAGTACGTCTCGCCCGCGTCGAGCATGCGCGCGGCCGCTTCGGCCGCTTCGGGCGTGATCTCATCCAGCAGCGCCGAACGCGCCAACGGCTCACCCGCACCGTGCTGCGGTCCGATGTCGGCGTTGGCCATGATCTGCGCATACGTGGTCAGCTCCACGCGCTGGTCGACCAGCGGCCCCAGCTGGGCGAACGGCTGCAGCACGGCGATGACGTCGTCGGGGTCGCTCCGGTCGATCACCGCCATCACGTGTGCGAGCTGGGGCTGACCCGGGCGACGTGCGCCCAGGATCAGGAAGCTGGTCAGTTCGCGCGGGGCCTCCTGCACCAGCCGGCCCCAGTCCTGCAGGAACCGCGCGGTGTCGCTCGCGTCGAACACGAGCTGGGCGAAGCCGAGCGGTCCGACCTCGTCGACCTCGAACTCGAACGCCGTGACGATCCCGACGTTCGCGCCGGCCCCGCGCACTGCCCAGAACAGGTCGGGGTCGGATACGGCATCCACGCGTGTGATGGTGCCGTCGGCCAGCACCAGCTCGGCCGCGCGCAGGCGGTCGATGGTCAGCCCGTGCTCGCGCGCGAGCCAGCCGACGCCGCCGGCGGTGGCGAGACCTCCGACCCCGACGCCGCCGTAGTCGCCCGAGCTCAGCGCCCAGCCGTGCTCGCCGAGCACCGCCGCCACCGTCATCCAGCGCGCACCGGGTCCGATGCGCACCAGGCGCCTCTCGGCGTCGAGCACCTCGATGTCGTCCATGCGGCGCAGGTCGATCACGACGCCGCCGTCGTTGGTCGACCTGCCCGAGACGCCGTGCCCGCCGCTGCGCACCGAGAGCGGCACTGCGCCCTGGCGGCGCGCGAAGGCGACCGCTTCGGCCACCTGCTCGGGCGAGTCGGGCTGCAGGATGATGCCCGGGCTGCCGCCGCGCAGGTAGGTGGACTGCACATCGGCGTAGTCGAAGTCGCCCGGTTCGATCGCGGTCAGACCGGCCGGCACGTGGTCATAGTCGATGCCGTCGCGGCGGGCCGCCAGTGCCGTTGCGGCGCGGACCGGAGTGGAATCGGTGCCGCGGGCGGCGCGTTCGCGGGCGACCTGCTCGCGCACGGCGGGGGCGACCTCTTGGCCGAACACCTGCAGTGCTCGCGCGTCGTCGGTGGCGAAGATGAACGTGCCCATGCCGTCGTCGAGGGCCAGCTGCACGAGGTGATCGATCCAGCCGTTCATGTCCGAGCGGGGACCGCCCACGTTCAGCAGGCGCCGGATCTCGCCCGGGGCGCGCCCGACGCTTGCCGCCGCATCGTCGATGCGTGCGTTGGCGGCGGCCAGGTCACCGGGCTTCAGGTATCCCTCCGAGGGCAGCCAGCCATCGGCGAGACGGCCGGTGATCCCGAGCATGCGCGGCTTGTACGCGCCGACCCAGATCGGCACGTCGTGCGCGGGCCGCGGGCCACGCTTGGCGCCGTGCGCCTGGTAGTACTCGCCGTCGGCGAAGACGCCGCCGCGGGCCGAGGCATCCCACACCTGCCGGATGAGACCGATCGCCTCCTCCAGCGCGCTGACCGCCTGGCCGGGTGTCAGTTTGCGTCCGCCCATCGCTGCGATCGCGTCCCAGAACGCGCCCGAGCCCAGGGCCAGGTCGAACCGGCCGTTCGAGAGCAGATCCAGGCTCGCCGCGGACCGCGCGACCACCAGCGGCGGCCGCAGCGGCAGGTTCAGCACGTTGGGCGCGATGCGGATGCGCTCGGTCTGCGCGGCCACGAACGACATCAGGGTCCAGGTGTCCAGGAACGCCGGCTGATACGGGTGGTCCTGGAACGAGACGAGGTCGAGGCCGGCTGACTCCGCCGCCTGCGCGAGCGCCACCGGCGCCTGTGGCTGCGCGGCAGCCGGCGTGATGAATGCCCCGAACTGCAGCGGGTGCCCGTAATCCATGTGTCCTCCGGTGGGCCCAACCGGTGCCCCCATGCGGCTATTCCGCGGCGTGCCGCGCCGCCGACACATGACAGGCTCTAGGCTGGCCGACGATGAGCAGCCCGAGCGTCGCAGTGACCGTCGTCATCCCGTCGCTGGACGATGCCGAGATGCTGCGCCGGTGCCTGGAGCATCTGGCCGTGCAGACCCGCCGCCCCGACGAGATCATCGTCGTCGACAACGGATCGACCGACGACACGACGGCGGTGGGCCTGGCAGCCGGCGCTCTGGTGGTGCACGAGCCGGTGCACGGCGTGCTGCGGGCCACCGCGCGCGGATTCGATGCGGCCACCGGCGAGATCATCGCACGGTTGGATGCCGATTCCCGGCCGGCTGCGGACTGGACGGCGCAGCTGGTCCGCGGATTCGACGCGGACCCGACCCGGGCCGCCGTCACCGGCACCGGCAGGTTCTACGACTGCGGACCGGTGTGGCGCTTCATCGGCCGCTACCTCTACCTCGGCGGATACTTCGCCTCCATGGGCGTGATCATCGGGCATCGCCCCCTGTTCGGCTCGAACTTCGCGCTGCGACGGGCGGTATGGACGGATGCGCGAGAACGCGCCCACATCGACGACCCGCACGTCCACGACGACCTCGACCTGAGCTTCGTGCTGGGCACGGGCGTCGACTTCGACAGGGCGCTGCACGTGGGTGTCTCGGCGCGCCCGTTCGACGACTTCGCGGGGTTCCGCCGCCGGGCCGCGTGGGCGTTCCACGTCGTCGCGATCAACCTGCGCGAGCGCGGCTGGCTGCAACGCGTGGGCGACGGGGCGGCCGCGCGCCGGGCGCGGCGGGCCCTGCGCCGGCGGGACGCGGTGCGGCGCTGACCGGGCCTCGGTACGGCTGACCGGGCCTCGATGCGGCGACCGGGCCTCGATGCGGCCGACTGCGCCTCGATGCGGCCGACGGGCTCAGGCGTCGAGCACGGTGCGCATCGCCTCGACGACCTGGTGCGGTGCGGTCTCGCAGGGGCTGTGGCCCGCATCGAGCACGACCTGGCGGGCGCCGAGCGCCGCGGCGAAGGTCCGGTGCGCGGCCAGTGGCCACACGTCGTGCGCTCCCGAGACCACCAGCGTCGGCACGCCGGTCGCCCGCACCGCCGCGGCCAGATCCGGTGTGTGGCGCATCAGATCGAGCACGTCCGCGACGCTCGAACGGCGGGTGAGAGCGAACCGCGCCGTGACGAACACCGCGCGCTCGCGCGGAGCGCGGTGCACGTTGTTGCGCAGCCCCCAGACGAACAGCGCTCCCAGCGCCCGGGGCGACAGCATCCCGCTGAACGCTCCCAGTACCTTGAACGCACGCAGCGACTGCCCTGCCACCGGTGTCGCCGACAGCAGCGTGAGTGAGGCGAACAGGTCGGGGCGTTCTGCCAGCACGGCGGTTGCCACCGTGCCCGCGAACGAGTATCCGAGCACGTGTGCGGGCGTCGCGCCGGCCTCGAGCACCGCCCGCAGATCGCCGCAGAAGAGCTCGAACGTGTAGTGCCGGTCGGGCGGCACGAGCCTTTCGGGCCCCGCCCCGGCGGACTCGAACTGGCCGGCCATGTCGAATGCCTCGACACGGAATCCGGATGCTGCCAGCAGCGGCAGCATGAGCGTGAAATCCTCTTTCGACCCGGTCATGCCGGGGACGAGCACGACCCGGCGCCCGCCCGCCGGTCCGAGCGTCGCGCGAGCCAGCGTGCCGCTGGGCACCTCGACCGTGTCGCGCACCGCGCCTTCGGGCAGCACGCTCCAATCGATCGGCGCGAGCGCGGCATCCTGCGCCGCGGCCGTGCGCAATCGCGACGCCAGGTCATCATCGCGCTCGATGGTCACGCACCGATCCTAGGAGGAAGCCGAGGTCACCCGCGCGCACAGCTGCGGGGATCGTGCACGACACGCCGCGGAATCGGCGACGGGCCCGGCGCGCCGGGCAGAATCCCCGCCGTTGTGCACGGGCCGGGCCGACGAGGCCGATGGGCCGGGGCCGGGCCGGGCCGGGCCGACGAGGTCACCCGACCGGGACGGCGGCCGTCAGCCGACCGTCGTGCAGTTCGAGCACGCGGTCGGCCCGGGCCAGCATCGCAGGATCGTGCGTGGCGACGATCGCCGCCGTCCCCCGCTCGTGCACGAGCTGTGCGATCAGCGCCATGATCTGTGCCCCGGTCTCGGAGTCGAGCTGTCCGGTCGGCTCGTCGGCCAGCAGCACGGCCGGCTGCACGACCAGCGCGCGGGCGATGGCGACCCGCTGCTGCTGACCGCCTGACAGCTCGGCCGGCCGCTGCGCGACGTGATCTGTCAGCCCGACGGCGGCGAGCGCGGCAGCCACCCGGCGCGTGCGCTCGGCCGGTTCGGTGCGGCGGATACGCAAGGGCACCTCCACGTTCTCTGCGGCAGAGAGCACCGGCAGCAGTCCGAACCCCTGGAACACCGAGGCGACCCGCGTGCCCAGCAGCGCTCGTCCGCCGCGGCCGTACAGGTCCTGACCATCGATCTCGACAGTGCCCGACGACGGGGCGTCGAGCCCGCCGAGCATGGTCAGCAGCGTCGTCTTGCCGGCGCCCGAGCGGCCGCGGATCGCCACGAGCTCCCCGGCGCCGACGTCGAGGTCCACGCCGCGCACGGCGGTCACATCGCCCGCATCCGTAGGGAAGACGCGCGTGAGTCCGACGGCGTGCAGCGCGGTCATGACGGTTCTCCTTCGTCCGCGGATTGTGCCTCCGGCACGACGGGGGTGGATGCCGCCGTCCCGGGCCGCACCTCGATGCGGTCGGGCTGCAGCGACAGCCGCACGCGCTCGCGCAGCCGCAGTGCCTCGACGTACTCGGCGGGCAGCTGCATGCGCCCGGCGCGGTCGAGCACGGCGTACTCGGCGGCGGTGCGGACGCTGCGCCCCTCGGCATCGGTGTGCATCGTGCGCAGAGTCTCGGTCGCGGTGCGTCCGTCACGGATGCGCACGGTGCGATCGACGTGCTCGGCCACGGCCGCATCGTGCGTGACGATCAGCGTCGTCACTGCCCGCTCGCGGTTCGCGCGCTCCATGGCGGCGAGCACTTCGGCGCTGGTCTGCTCGTCGAGCTCGCCGGTCGGTTCGTCGGCCAGCAGCACCTTCGGCTCGTTGGCCAGGGCCACCGCGATCGCGACCCGCTGGTTCTGCCCGCCCGACAGCTGCGCGGGGTGCCGGTCGGCGACGTCAGCGACCCCGAGCTGTCGAGCAGTTCGTCGGCCTGTGCCGCCTGCCGATCCTTGGCGATCACGCCGGCCACCGCGTGCACCATGGCGACGTTCTGGCGAGCCGTCAGATATGGCAGCAGGTTGCGGGCGGACTGCTGCCACACGAACCCGACGGTGCGCCGGCGGTAGTCGAGCCGTTCCCGACCGCGCATCGCGACCAGGTCGTGGCCCGAGACGTGGGCGCGCCCGGCGCTGGGAGTGTCGGATCCCGACAGGATGCCCAGCAGCGTCGACTTGCCCGACCCCGACGCTCCGACCAGGGCGACCATCTCGCCCTGCCGCACGGTCAGATCCAGTCCTTGCAGCGCCTGCACCTCGACGCCCTGCGCCGTGAAGATGCGCACGAGCCCCTCGCAGACGATGTCGAACGTGGCGCCTGTGATGTCGGTCATGATCCCACTCCCCTCGCGATTCCGCCCCGCTCCACCGGTCCCTGCTCCATCGGCCCCTGCTCCACCGGGCCCTGCTCCACCGGGCCCTGCTCCACCGATCTCATGTGTCCTCCTCTTCGGCGAGCCGACGCAGCGCCGAGGCGGCGCTGACCCGCGATGCGACCAGAGCCGCCAGCGCGATGCCGATCGCGGCGATCACGACGAACACGACCGAGACGGCCAGCGGAATCCAGCCCGCCAGCGCCAGGTCGGGTTGCGCGCGTCCGCCGACGAACCGGGTCAGATCGATGTCCGGCAGCAGCAGCATCGGCAGCAGAACGCCGACCGCCAGTCCCACCGGCAGTGCGATCAGCAGCGGCGGGCCGACCTCCCACGCCACCAGCGGCAGCTCGCGGCCACGCGGATAGCCCTGTGCCTGCAGCAGCCCCATCATCCGCCCCCGCGACGGCGAGCCGCGCAGCAGCGTCATGGTCACGGCGAACACGAGCAGCACGGCGGCGATGGCCGGGGATGCGGCGAGCACCCGTTGCACCGTCGCCAGGGCGGGGTCGGCCGAGCGCTCGGCGATGACCTGCGCGGGCGTGAGGGTGCGGCCGCCGTCTCCGGCGGCGGTGCGCAGGGATGCCGCCACCACGGCGGGGTCGGCGCCGGGGCGCAGCGAGACCAGAGCGGTACGGGTCGTGGTGCCTGCACCGAGGATCCGTTCCGCGTTCGCCCGGTCGATGACGATCCACCGGGCGACGGGCGCGAACGCCGCCGCCGGCACGGTGGAAGCGATGTGCACATCGACGCCGTGGATGGCCAGCTCCGCGCCGCCCAGGGAGTCGACGGCCGCCTGCGATGCCACAGCGGTCACGGAATCCTTCCCCGCATCGCTCAGCCCGTGGGGCAGCGGCAGTGCGCCGGGCACCCCCGCCTGCACGCGGGCGACCTCGGCGGTGTCTACCGCATAGACGGTCAGCGTCACCCACTGCTTGGCGCCGTTGGCCGGCAGCTGGACATCCGCAGAGACGGCGGCCACGGCATCCACCCCCGGCACTGCCCGCAGTGCCGGGGCGTCCAGAGACGTGCCGGTCACCTGCACGTCGGCACCGACGCTGTCTCGGGCGGATGCCGCAAGCCCGGCAGTGACCGTCGCGCCGAAGACCACCGCGAACATGGCCCCCGCCACGCACACGATCGCCGCCAGCGCCGGGGCGACGGGCAGTGTTCGACCGCGCCGGGCGCGGGCCGGCCCCAGCACGGCCATCACTCCGCGCCCGCCCTTCAGCGCCGCCTCGACGGCGGTGAGCACCCACGGCACGAGGCGCAGCACGATCACGCAGCCGATGGCGGCCAGCGCGGCGGGAACCGTCGCACGGATCGGGTCGATCACACCGGTCCCCTTGCCGAGCATCGCGACGACGACGACGACGGCGGCCACCACGACGGAGGCCTCGACGAACAGTCGACGACGGCGCACCGGTCGGGATGCCACACCCAGATCGGCACGCGCGGAGCGGCGCGCGGCGGCGAAGGCCGTCACCGGAATGGTGACGGCGGGGGTCAGCGCCACGATCACCGGCACAACAGCGGCGATCGGTCCCGCCCATCCGACGGTGAGCGCGGCCGCGACCACGCCGATGCCCGCGCCGATCGCGCCGAGGACGAGTCCTTCGGCAGCCAGCAGCGTCGACAGCAGCACGACCGATCCGCCGCGAGCTCGAGCCAGCCGCACAGAGCCCGCGCGCCTGATCCCGCGCATGCGTCCCGTCATGGCGGCGGCGACGATCGCGACCAGCAGCGGGCCGATGGCCGCGAGGGTCACGATCGCGACCATCGCAGCGCCGCTGGCAGCGCCCTCTTCCAGCGCCGCCGGCGCCGCGGTGCTGAAGGCGAGCCCGCCCTGGAACCACAGCTCCGTGTTGACGCTGTAGTCGAAGTTCTCGCCCGCGAAGCCGCGCAGCTGCGCTGCCACGGTGGCAGCCGTCGGCCCGTCGATGCGATCGACCCGCAGCGGGAACCACACCGTCGTCGAAGCCGCACCGCCCAGCGGTCCGAGCGTGCTGAGCATTCCGGGTGCGGCATACGCCGTGGCCAGATGCACCTTGTCGCCCATGGCCGAGATCTCCAGGCCCGGCTTCAGGCCGGTGCGCTGGTGCGTCCAGTCCCGGTCGGAGGCATGCTTCACCTCGTACACGCCGACCAGCTGCACGGTCGTGGGCGTCGCTTCGCCGGCCATGTGGCGCACCTCGCCCACGTGCCAGTGCAGCACCTCGGCGGCGTCGCGCGACAGCGCGAGCTGCACGACCTGGTCGTCGGGACCGTTCGGCTCGGGCATGGCGCCCTCGACGAACCGGACTCTGCCGGCGAACAGCGGGTCGAGGACGATCTGCACCCTGTTGGCGGGGGCTGCACCGTGCGCGGGCACGGCGGGTCTGCCATCGATCGCGACGAACACGCGCGGCGGTCCCAGCACGTCGCGCAGTGGATGCGGCAGCTTCGGCAGAATGCGCTCGGCGCCCGCGAACGGCTGCCCCCACTTCTCGGCGTCGGCGCCGAGATCGGTGAGCGTGCCGTCCCCCGGGCTGGGCCCGGGGAACACGGGCCCGCGCAGAGTCGAGGCCGGGTCTATCGAGTCGGGGCGCAGCGTCGCCAGGTGCGATCGCACCGTGGCCGTCTCGGCGTTCTCGACCAGCGCCGGCGCGATGGCTCCGATCAGGGCGATCACGGCGACCGTGAGCACGACCACGATCGAGGCGCCCGGCGCGGTGGCCGCCGAGATCAGCGCCACCCGCATGCCGGAGATCCGGCGCCGGGCGCTCACGTGAGACCTCCCGCCGTGAGCGCGCCGACCAGGGCGGGCCCCAGCCACACGGCGATGACGGTGCCGGCCACGACGCCCACGACCACGGCGAGCGCTGCAGAGACCGACAGTTCGATCGTCGTCGACCGCTTCTGCTGCGCCGAGGTGAATCCGAAGGCGCGCAGAGGCATTGTCTCTTCGCGCCGGTCGTGGATGCCGGTGGTCGCCACCGCGGCGAACCCGACGACGGCCAGCAGCGCGACGATGGCAACGCCTGCGGTCATGAGCTTCAGCATGGGGTCGATCAGCGCGGCCGTTCCGATCGAGGTGGCCGTCACGATCCGCACCGGCGTGCGCGCGGCGGCCCGCAGTGCGGCCGACACCCCCGCGACATCGGAGGTCTGCGCCCAGATCTGGTCGGCCGCCGGCACCGATCCGCCCAGGTGAAGCGCCCGTCCGGTCAGTGCGGTGAAGTCCATCGCGACGCCGCGAGCCGATCCGATTCCGGGCAGCCTGTCGCGCACCGCCGTCACCCGTGCGCTCACGGGCTTGGCCAGGGTGCCCAGGGCGAGCGAGACGTTGTCGCCCGGGTGCAGCGCGAGCGCGTCGGCGAAGGCCCGGGTGACCACCACGTCGGCCTGGGCATCCACGTCGTCGATCGTCACGCCGCGGTCCAGCCGTCGTCCCTCGTCGAGGGTCAGACCCAGCGACGCGCTGTGTTCGGAGCCGTGAGCGACGATCTGCAGCTGCATCTCGTCGGCCGGACTCGGGTCGCCCGACGGGGCGGGGGCGGATGCCTCGACGGCGGCCAGGCGGTCACCCGCACGCACCGGGACACTGAGGCGATGCGCCCGCCGGTCGACCGGCACGGTGCCCACGGTGGCCGTCTGCGGCGCCCCGGACGGGTCGACGAACCAGGCGCGGATGGAGGCTCTCGCTGCGTGCGGTGCGACGAGACCCTCGGGCGCAGACGCGGTGACCTCGAGCTCCAGCGTGTCCCCCAGGGCGAGGGCGGCCCCCGGTGCGAGGTCGGATGCCGCGACCTGCGCTTCAGCGGTCAGCACCGCGGCCGGCAGCGCCACGAGCCGGCCCGACACCTGCCCGGCCGTGATCATGGAGACGAAGGCGGTGTACACGTGGGCACTGCCGTCGTCCGTGTCGGGGACGTCGATGCCACGGGCGTCCAGAGCGGGAGAGGAGGCATCCACGATCGGCGACGTGTCGTAGACCGCGCGCACGTCTGCGCCGACGGCGGCGGCGGTCGCTTCGCCGGCAGCGCTGCCCGCCCCGGCGACCGCGACGACGGCGAACAGTGCGGCTCCTGCCGCCAGCGACAGGCTCAGCACCCCGGCCAGCACGATCGGGGCGCGCCGGGCCAGCCGGCGCAAAGCGAGGACGCCTGCCAGACCCCGCAGGCCGCGCGCCGCCCGTGCGGCCACCGCGGCGACCGGGCCCGCGATGAGCGCGCCGATCAGGCCCGCGGCGATGATCGCCAGTGCGGGTGCGGCAGCCGCGGCGATGTCGGCCGAGCCGTCAGGGGCAAGGCCCGTCGTCAGCAGCTGTGCCGCGGCGAGCGCTGCCAGCACTGCGGCGAGCACCGCCGCCCCGGCGATGCCGGCCACGGTCTGCCGGGTCACATCATCGCGCGCTCCCGGCGGGCTCAGCGCGGCACCGGTGAACACTGCTGTGATCAGCACGAACGCGGCGCTCGCGCTGAGCAGGGCGGGCCCCAGCGCTGCGGTGGGCGGTGAGCCGGCCAGGACGCCGGCCAGGGTCCCCGCGGCCAGTGCCACGATGCCGACCGCGCCCGAGATGCCGGCAACCTCGGCCAGCACCGCGGCCCGCGAAGCACCGCGCCTGCGCAGCAGATCGACCTCGTCGCGCAAGCGCAGTCCGACCCCGCGGGCGAGCACGCCCAGCACGAGTGCGCCGACCACGACCAGCAGCACGACCGGGATCGCCAGCACGCTGCGCGCCGATGCCGCGGCGGCCGCCGCGCGGGCCAGCGTCGCGTCCCAGCCACCGGTGACCCGCATGCCCAGGCCGCCGGTGTTCAGCTGGTCGATCTGCGCCGACAGGCGGGCGATCCCGGCCCGCGCGGGAGCGATCGAGGCTTCGGCCATGGCGTGCGAGGGCGTCACCGTCCACCGCAGACGGCCGCCCTGATCGATCGCGCCGAGCACGCTGGCGCCGACGAGCACCGGCCCCACCGACGACCCGTCCCTGCCCGATCCAGGCGAGGGCTCGCCCGCCCAGTGCGCCGCGGCAGCATCGAGCGGCCGCCACACGCCCACCAGAGGAATGGGCACGCCGCCGCTGACGATCGTGTCACCCGGCGCGACGCGCAGCAGTGCAGCGCCGGCCGCCGAGATCGCCCCCTCATCACCCGTCGGCCACGTGCCCTGCGTCAGGGCGGCGTGGTCAGCGATGTCGGGATCGGCCACCACCACGATCGAGGTGATGTCGTGCGGGGCGCCGGCGCCGGCGATGTCGTCCAGCGGGGCCTGCGTCCACGTGCTGCGGGCGATGGCGGTGCGCACCGTCGATCCGAACGCCGTCTGGATCGCGGCATCCACCGACTTCGGGTCGCTCCCGTAGGCGGGTGCATCGATCACCAGGGTGCGGTCCATCGGGTCGGCGTCGGCCACGAGCCGCGCCACGCCGCCGTCGACGGCATGATCGATCATGGCGGTCGCTCCCGCGAGCGTGCCGCTCAGGGCGGCGGCGACCGCGCCGAGCACGACCAATTGGCCGACATGCTGCGCGGCGCGGCGTACGGCGAACAGCATGCAGCTCCTTCGTTGGCGCGTCCGCAATGAGGTTAGCCGGCGCGCCAGCACCCGGCCACATGGTCATCGACCATGCCCACGGACTGCATCAGCGCGTACATCGTGGTCGGTCCCACGAACCGGAAACCTCGGCGACGCAGCTCCTTGCTCATCGCGGTGGACTCGGGGGTGGATGCCGGAAGCAGGCGCAGTTCGGTCGGCCTGGGTCCGCCCGGTGCGGGCGCGAAAGACCACATCAGCGCGTCGAGTTCACCCTCGGTCATGGCATCGACCAGCCGCGCGTTGCCGATGGCCGCGTCGATCTTCGCGCGGTTGCGGACGATGCCGGCGTCGGCCATCAGCCGTTCGATGTCGGCCTGCCCGAACCGGGCGACGGCCGCGGGATCGAAACCGGCGAACACCTCACGGAATCGCTGCCGCTTGCGCAGGATCGTGATCCAGCTCAGGCCCGCCTGGAACCCCTCGAGCGTCATCTTCTCGTACAGCGCGCCGTCGCCGTGCAGCGGCCGCCCCCACTCCTGATCGTGGTAGCGGCGGTAGTCGTCGTCGTCGCCCGCCCACGCGCATCGCGTGCGCCCGTCGGTGCCGGTCACCACACTGTCGCTCACTCGCGTCAGCCTATCCGCCACCCCGGACATGAGAAGGGGGACCGCGTTCCCGACCGCGGTCCCCGAAGAGGTCGACGGACGCAGAGAAGCCGACTACGTGCTCGAGGCGGCTTGCTTGCGCAGCGTCTTCTCACTGACCGGCGCCTCACCCGAGGCGCGCTGCGCGGCGTAGTACGCCCGTGCCTCCTCCTGCCGCTCCCGCTCCCCGCCGAGGGCGATCGGCGCGCGCACGTGCTCGGGCGCGAATCCGAAGGCGTCGACGAGGTCCTGCGCGTGCGGGCGCAGCCGCGCGCACAGGCGATCGATGTAGCGGGTGACCGATGCCGCGCGCTGGGGCGACAGGCGGCCGTTGATCAGATACCAGGCCAGGTGCTTCTCGATCAGCCACAGCCCGAACACGTCGCGCAGCCAGGTCAGCACCTGTCGGGTCCCGTCATCCTCGACCGCACCGACGACCTCGGCGAACGCCTCCCACTGCAGCAGCTCGCCGTGCGCGCGCGCTGTCTCGATGAGCTCCGACTGGTGCTCGTTGAACAGCTCGGCCGCCTCGGCCTGCGACAGCTTCGCAGCCGGCCGCAGTGCGGTCGCGAGGTCGGTGACCATCTGCTCGACCCGCCCCGCCAGCAGCTCATGCTGCTGCTCGGCGCGCAGACCCAGCTCGACCGAGCGTGCGGTCGAGCCGAAGTCGGCCACCGACTGGCCCAGGGTGCGCAGGCCCGCGCCGTGGAAGATCTTGCCCGCGGTCTGACCGACCGCGAAGCGGGCGAGGGCCGCGGCATCCTTGTCCTTGAACTGCCGGGCGAAATCGCTCAGCAGGCGCTTGCCGACCAGCTGCAGCAGGACGTTGTTGTCGCCTTCGAACGTCGCGTAGACGTCGAGGTCGTGGTGCAGATCGACCAGCCGGTTCTCGGCCATGAACCCCGCACCGCCGCAGGCCTCGCGGCATTCCTGGATCGTGTCCAGTGCGTTCCACGTCGACAGGGGCTTCAGCGCCGCGGCGAGCGTCTCGAGATTCTCGCGCTCGTCCGGGGTGTCGTGTGCGCCGCTGAACACGCCGTCGAACATCCGCAGCAGGTGGTCGTGCGCGAAGAACTGCGCGTACGTCTGCGCGAGGCGCGGCAGCAGCCGGCGCTGGTGCTTGCCGTAATCCAGCAGCACGACCTCGTCGGTGCCCGAGCCGGAATCGAACTGTCGACGCTGCCCGGCGTAGGTGATCGCGATGTATTCGGCCAGCGCGGCACCCGTCGTCGACGCGCCGTCCAGCGACACGCGCCCCTGCACGAGCGCGCCGAGCATCGTGAAGAAGCGACGCCCCGGGCTGGGGATCTTGCTCGAGTATGTGCCGTCGGCGGCCACGTCGCCGTAGCGGTTGAGCAGGTTCTCGCGCGGAATGCGCACGTGGTCGAACGCGAGCCGGCCGTTGTCGATGCCGTTCAGGCCCCCCTTGACCCCGTCGTCCTCGCTCTTCACCCCGGGCAGGGTCTCACCGTTCGCGTCGCGGATCGGCACGAAGAAGCAGTGCACGCCGTAGCTCACGCCGCCCGTGATCAGCTGCGCGAACACCGTCGCCGCCCGCCCGTGCACAGCGGCGTTGCCGAGGAACTCCTTGGTGGCCGCACGGAACGGCGTGTGGATGACGAACTCCTCGGTCGCCGGATCGTAGGTCGCCGTCGTGCCGAGGGCCGCGACATCCGACCCGTGTCCCATCTCGGTCATCGCGAAAGCGCCCGGCAGCGCGAGGGTGCGCACGTCCGAGAGCCACTTGTCGTGGTGCGGCGTGGTTCCCAGCTGCTGGATCGCCGAGCCGAACAGCCCCCACTGCACGCCGGCCTTGATCTGCATGCTGGGGTCGGCCAGCACGAGCTCCTCGAACGATGCGAGATTGCCGCCGTTGTCTTCCTGGCCGCCGTGCGCGCGCGGGAAGGCCCGCCCGCTCGCATCGGCCCGCACGAACAGGTGCAGCTGGTCGAGCACGCGTTCACGGTGCTCGGGCATCGGCAGGCCGTGGATCTGCCAGAACGCCGGGTCCTTGATCATCTCGCGCGATTCGAGCCGCGCTTCGCGCCAGGTGCCCAGCAGCAGTTCGGTCACATGCGCGACGTCGATGCGCGCCTCACTGGCCTCGGCGGCGGAGTGCGGCGCGGTCGGCGCGCCGCCTTCGGGCGTGTGTCGGTGCGTGGACGGCTTCTTCGATCGGACGACGTCGGCCATGGGGAACCTTTCGCAGGGGACGCTTCGACCGTAGGTCTCACACAACTGCACCCCAACTCCATTGAGTGGATGCAACAACCCGGCTGCCCCTCGCACTCAGCCTGGGTTGTGGCATCCGCACACCCGGTCGTGGCCGGCTCTCGTTGCGCGGGGGTTTCGCCCGGCGGGTGGTTTTCGCCGGGCAGAGGGGTTTTCGCCGGGCGGAGGCGTCTTCAGCGCTCAGGAGCCCTCGTCTCGGCCCAGAGCCCTCGTGCGGATCCCGCCACACGCCAGCGTGACATCTCGCGCGGCGCTCCGCGCTATCACGTTCTGCGTACGCGCCCGTGTTTTGCGCACCGCGCGCAGCCGACCGCGCGCCGGGACGCGGCAACCCACCCACCCGGTCAGAACGCGTCGGCGACGAGCTCGGCGAACAGGGCCTCGACGTCGCACTCCACGCCACGGCGGGCGAACCAGTCGCAGACATTGACGCAGTCGCGATGCAGCAGGTCGAAGCCCTGCGGATTGGCGGCCAGGTCGACGACCTGCGGCAGGTCGATGACGACGACCCGGCCGTCGTGCACGAGCAGGTTGTACGCCGACAGGTCGCCGTGGGCGAATCCGGCGCGGACCAGGGCGCGCAAGATCTCCACCGTCTGGTCGAGCAGGGCGTGGAGTGCCGGGCCGCGCTCTTTGCACTGCGCGAGGCGCGGGGCGGCGACGGTGCCGGTTCCGATGAACTCCATGAGCACTTCGGACCCGGTCACCTGCACGGGGTAGGGCACCGGAACCCCGAGCGCCCACAGCCTGCACAACGCCTCGAACTCGGCGTACGACCACTGCGCGGCAGCGACCGTGCGGCCGTAGGCCGTCTTCTTCGCGAGTGCGCGCATGTCGCGGGTGTTGTCAGTGCCGCGCCCTTCGGTATAGACGGCGGAGCGGTGAAAGCTGCGACGATCCTGGTCGCGGTAGCGCTTGGCCGCCAGCACCACATGGCCCGCCGGGTCGTCGGGCACGCCGCGTTCGACGAGGAACACGTCACCCTCTTTGCCGGTCTTGAGGATGCCGAGCTCGGTGTCGACGGCGCCGGCAGAGGTCACGACCCAGCCGGGTCGCGGTTCGGGGCCCCGCTCGGTGGGCAGGGATTCTGGCCAGGTGGTCCAGCGCTGGCCGTCGCCGAGGGTGACGTCGGCGAAGGTGAGATCGAGGTCGCCGAACGCCTCGAAAGAAGACGAAGAAGAAGTCACGAGTGGGATGCTCCGGATGAACGGAGGCCACTCGGCGGCGAGGGCCTCTCAGAGATGGATGTCAGCGAAGGGCGCGACAAAGACGGTGTACATCGTTGCCTCCCTTCGACACATCCGGGCACATCCCGGTGCGCACGAGCCTAGCCTGTCAGGACGCGCGTGCATAGGCCCGATCCGGGCCTCAGAACAGGCCGGTGATGCGCCCGTCGTCGTCGACGTCGATGGATGCCGCGGCCGGCCGCACCGGCAGCCCGGGCATCGTCATCACGCTGCCGCAGATCATCACCACGAACCCGGCACCGGCCGACAGCCGCACTTCGCGCACGTTGACGGTGTGTCCGCTGGGCGCCCCGAGCGCCGACGGGTCGGTCGAGAACGAGTACTGCGTCTTGGCGACGCACACGGGCAGGTCGCCGTATCCGTCATCCTGCAGTCGCTGGATCTGGGATCGCACCGACGCGTCGGCGGTGATGCCCTCCGCGCCGTAGATGCGCTGGGCGATGGTGGTCATCTTCTCCCACAGCGGCGCATCCAGCGGGTACGTGTAGGTCGGCTCAGGCGGTTCGGACGACTGCCCGCACACCCGCACGACCTCGCGCGCGAGCTCTTCGGCACCGGCGCCGCCGTCGGCGAAGTGGGTGGCCACGATCGCCTTCACACCGACCCGCGCGCACGCGGCGACCAGCGCCTCGGTCTCGGCCGGCGTGTCATCGGCGCGCTGGTTGATCGCCACGATCGCCGGCAGTCCGTACACGCCCTGCACGTTCGCCAGGTGCCGCTCGATGTTGGCCGTGCCGCGCTCGACGGCGGCGACGTCCTCGCGTGCCAGGTCCGCGACATCCACCCCACCCTGATACTTCATCGATCGGACCGTTGCCACCACGACCGCCACCGACGGTCGCAGCCCGGTCTTGCGGCAGAGGATGTCGACGAACTTCTCTCCGCCCAGATCCGAGCCGAAGCCGGCCTCGGTCACGACGTAGTCGGCCAGTCCCAGCGCGGTGCTCGTGGCCAGGTACGAGTTGCAGCCGTGCGCGATGTTCGCGAACGGGCCGCCGTGCACGAACGCGGGAGTGTGCTCCATGGTCTGCACGAGGTTGGGCGCGAGCGCGTCGCGCAGCAGGGCCGCCATCGCGCCCTGGGCGTTCAGGTCGCGAGCGCGCACCGGGCGACGGTCGCGGGTGGAGGCCACGATGATCTCGCCGAGGCGCTCCTTGAGGTCGGCGAGGCTCGTGGCCAGACAGAAGATCGCCATGACCTCGCTGGCAACGACGATGTCGAACCCGCTCTCGCGCGGATAGCCGTTGCCGGGGCCGCCGAGGCCGATCACGGCGTCGCGCAGCGCCCGGTCGTTCATGTCCAGCACCCGCCGCCAGGTGATGCGCCGCACGTCGATGCCGAGCTCGTTGCCGTGGTGGATGTGGTTGTCGATGAGCGCGGCGAGCAGGTTCGTCGCCGCGGCGATCGCAGCGAAGTCGCCGGTGAAGTGCAGGTTGATGTCTTCCATCGGCACGATCTGGGCGTACCCGCCGCCGCACGCGCCACCCTTCATGCCGAACACCGGGCCCTGCGCGGGCTCGCGCAGACAGATCATCGCCTTCTCGCCGATGCGGGTCAGCGCATCGCCCAGACCCACCGACGTTGTGCTCTTGCCCTCACCGGCCGGCGTCGGCGACATGGCCGTCATGAGGATCAGCTTGCCCTGCGGGCGTGATCGGATGCCGGTGACATACGGCAGCGAGATCTTGGCCTTCGTCGTGCCGTACGGGATCACCGCGTCTGCGGGGATGCCCAGCCGGTCGGCGATCTCGCCGATCGGCAGCAGGTGCGCGGCTTGCGCGATCTCGATGTTGCTCAGGCTCATCCTCGAACCTCCTGGCCTTGTGGGCTGGTGTGCGGCCGTCAGGTGCACGGCTTCGGCCAGCCTACGGGCACCGTGCGTCGATGAGGTAGAGCGACCTGCGCGCTGCGTGCGGCTCCCCCCGGTGTCGGGCAGGTTCCGGCCCGGATCTCACGCGTCGAGCGAGGCGGCGAAGGTGTGGATGTCGCGGGCGAGCAGATCGGGTTCTTCATGCGGCGCGAAGTGCCCGCCGCGATCGAAGCGCGTGTACTGCACGACGTTGTAGGTGCGCGCGGCATACTCGCGGGGCGGAACGGCGATGTCGGCGGGGAAGGCGGCGACGGCGGTGGGCAGCGCACCCATGTCGGGCCTCGGCGTCGGATACGCCGAGAAGTCGTAGTACGGGCGGAAGGAGGTGCCGATCGTCCCGGTGAACCAATACAGCGAGGCCTGCAGCAAGATCTCGTCGTCGCTGAATCGGCTGCTCACGTCTCCCCCGCAGTCGCTCCACGCGCGGAACTTCTCGAGGATCCACGCCAGCAGCCCGACCGGAGAATCACTCAGGCCGTAGGCGAGGGTCAGCGGCCGCGTCTGCTGCTGATGCTCGTAGGCACCGCCGTCCTGGCTCCACGCGTCGATCCCGGCCAGGTACGCCTGCTCATCCGGCGTGAGGTCGTGGTGGTCGGCGGCGCCCATGACCGCCATGAGATGGATGCCGGCGACGGACTCCGGATGAGCGGCGCCGAGCCGAGATGTGACACCGGCCCCGAGATCGCCGCCGTGCGCGACGTACCGCCGGTATCCGAGTCCTGTCATCAGGTCGTGCCACCGTTCGTGCGTCGGGACTTCCGCCGGCATCTGGGCGGGCGGGTCCGAGAACGTGAAGCCGGGCAGCGAAGGCATCACGACATCGTGCCCGCGGTCGGCGAGCAGGTGCGCGAGCGGGATCATCTCGGCGAACGTGCTCGGCCAGCCGTTGGTCAGGATCAGGGGAAGGCCCACCGGGTCCTGTGCGCGCACGTGCAGGAAGTGCACTCTCCCCTCGCCGACCGTCGCGATCCGCTGCGGCTCGGCGTTGAGCCGCCGCTCATGCGCGCGCCAGTCGAAGCCGTCTGCCCACGAGCCGATCAGCCGCTCGAGCGTCTCTCGGTCGGTTCCTGCGGCCCAGTCGTGGTCGGGCCACGGGCTCGGCCAGCGCGTCGCGGTGAGCCGGCGCCGCAGATCGGCGATGTCGTCGTCGGGCACGGCGATGGCGAAGTCGGCGATCTCGAGCATGCCCATGTCTCCTCTGGTTCTCGCCCGGGTGGTCCGGGCGAGACCTGGCCGCTTCTGGCTGCCCTCTCGGCCACCCGCAGGCGAGCCCGGCCCGCCCTCACGTGGCAGTGCGTCAGAGGCTACTCCGCGGCAGGCTCTCTCACGGCCGGGCTGCGAGATCGGTGGCCAGGAACTCTCGCACGCGCGCACGGAACGCCGGATCGGCGACCGCCCCGCGCACGGGGACGACGTGCAGGCGTCGGTCGCTGCGCCGCAGCGCGGGTCCGACGAACACTCCCTGTTCGATCTCTGCGGCCGTCGCCGACCAGATCACCGACCGCGCGGCATCGGCGGCGGTGCGCCCCAACCGGGTCGTGACCGAGGCGATCGCCCGGGTCAGGGCACGGTCTGCCTGGGCGGACATGCCGGTGGCGGCCACCCCGGGGTGTGCGATCACCGAACGGACCGGCGAGCCGGATGCCGCCAGTCGCTCGCCGAGGTCCACCGCGAACGCAGCGGCGGCGATCTTCGATCGGACATAGGCGCGGAACTGGCTGAACGCCGCCGGGTCGCCGGAACGCTCGAGGTCGGGCACCGCCCGCAGCCGCTGCGAGAGGTTCGTGCCGACCAGCACGATGCGCGGCGCCGGCCCCACCAGAAGAGCCAGCAGCCCCTCAGCCAGTCTCGCCGCGCCGACGAGGTTCGTCGCATACGTGAGCTCGATGCCGTCGACGCTCAGTTCGAACCGCGGCACGCTCGCACCGGCGTTGTTGACCAGCGCGTCCAGCACGACGCCGTCGGCGGCGAGCGCCTCAATGAACCTGTCGATCGATCGGCGGTCAGACACGTCCACCCGGCGCACCACGATGCGGTCAGCCGCGGCATCCAGCCCATCGAGCACTCGGTACCCCTGCCGGTCGGCCGCCGTGTACCCCTGCCGATCGGCGGCCTGCGCGACCCGGGCCGCCATCTTCTCCACGTCGCGGACCGCGGCGATGACCGTCGCACCGGCACCGACCAGCGCCTGCGTGATTTCCCAGCCGATGCCGCCGCTTGCGCCGGTGACCACGATCGTGCGGCCGTGCTGGTCGGTCAGATCGGCGACGTCCCAGTCGAAGTGCCGCGCGGTGTGCTCTGCGTCCATCATTTCCCTCTCCTATCCGGATACATCATCCGAATGACAGTAGCACCAATCGGATGATCCATCCGATTACGCGGTAACATGGGCGCATGACGCAGCTGCTCGCACGGCCTACCGGCCTCCGCGCGGATGCTGCGCGCAACCGCTCACGACTTCTCGAGGTCGCCCGGGATCACCTCGCAGCGACCGGCCAGCTGCCGTTGAACGCGATCGCCGCCGAGGCCGGTGTGGGCATCGGAACCGCGTACCGCCACTTTCCCGATCAGCGGGCGCTGATCGAGGCACTGGCGATCGAAGGGTTCGACGACATGATCGCCGATGTGCGCACGACGATCGCGGTCGATGACCCGACCGAGGCCCTGCACCGCATGATCGTGACCGTCCACGAGCACCTGTGCGCGGACGCACCGCTGGCAGCGATGCTGACGGCCGGCGCGTTCGTCTGTTCGGATGCCGCAGCCGCCGCCGGAGACCTCTTCGCCGACATCGCACAGCTGCTCGACCGGGCGAAGGCCGCGGGCGCACTGCGCGACGACGTGACCGTCGACGACCTGCGCCGCCTGCTGTGCGGCCTGCAGGCGGCGACGACGGCCGGGCCCGCCGCGCTGGATGCGCCCGCGCGCTACGCCGAAGTCCTCATCGCCGGGCTGCGGCCCCGGTGACCACGCGCTGACCTGCCCAGGCGATCGACCTCGACCCGACCTCAGCCGGCGGCAGCGATCACCTCGAGCACGGCTTCGCCGTAGGCCTCGCGCTTCTTCGCGCCGATGCCGCTGATGCCGTCCAGAGCGTCGACCGACGCCGGGCGATGCTCGGCAAGAGCCCGCAGCGTCGCATCGTTGAACACCACATACGCCGGAACACCGGCCTCACGCGCCACCCCGCCGCGCCAGCTGCGCAGTGCCTCGAACAGATCCCGATCGGCCGGGTCGAGGGCTTCGGATGCTGCAGCTTTGCGCGCGCGGTCGCTCGATCGGGAACCACCCCGACCGAGCACGTCACGCCGCAGCGGCACATCGGTCTCGCCGCGCAGCACGCCGGCTGCGGCATCCCCCAGCGCCAGCGTGCCGTACTCACCCGTGGCGACGAGGATGCCGCGGGCCAGCAGCTGCCGGATGACGCTGCGCCAGTCCTGGTCGGAGAGGTCTGCGCCGATGCCGTAGGTCGCCAGCCGCTCGTGGCCGAAACGCACGATGCGCTCGGTGTTCGCCCCGCGCAGGATGTCGACGAGATGACCGGCGCCGTACGCCTGGCCGCGCTCGCGCTGCAGCCGCACGATCGTCGACAGCAGCTTCTGGGCGGGCACGAGCCCGTCCCACGTCTCGGGCGCCTGCAGGCAGGTGTCGCAGTTGCCGCACGGCTCGGAGGTCTCACCGAAGTAGCCGAGCAGGTTCTGGCGACGGCATCCCACCGTCTCGCACAGGGCGAGCATCGCATCGAGGTGCTGGCCGAGCCGCATCTTGAACGTGCGGTCACCGGGCGAGGCGTCGATCAGACGCCGCTGCTGCACGACGTCGCCCAGGCCGTAGGCCATCCACGCGACCGACGGCTCGCCGTCGCGGCCGGCGCGGCCGGTCTCCTGGTAGTAGCCCTCGACGGACTTCGGCATATCGATGTGGGCGACGAAGCGCACGTCGGGCTTGTCGATGCCCATGCCGAACGCGATCGTGGCGACCATGACCACGCCGTCCTCACGCAGGAACCGGGACTGGTGCCGCGCCCGAACCGACGCGTCGAGCCCGGCGTGATAGGCCAGCGCGTCGATGCCCTGGCCGCGCAGATATTCCGCAGTCTGGTCGACGCTCTTGCGGCTGAGCGCATAGACGATGCCGGCCGAGCCCTCGTGCTGCGACCGGATGAACTGCACGAGCTGCTTGCGCGGCTCGACCTTCGGCTCGATGCGGTACTGGATGTTCGGCCGGTCGAAGCTTGCCACATAGTGCTTCGCGTCGGGCAGGCGCAGTCGCTCGGTGAGCTCGCGGTGCGTGGCGCGGGTCGCCGTGGCCGTCAGCGCCATGCGCGGCACACCGGGGAACCGCTCGTCGAGGTCGCCGAGGGCGAGATAGTCGGGACGGAAGTCGTGGCCCCACTGCGACACGCAGTGCGCCTCGTCGATCGCGATGACGCTGAGCCTGCCGCGCCGCAGCAGCGCGGTGGTCTGAGCGAGGTTGAGCCGCTCGGGCGCGACATACAGCATGTCGAGTTCGCCGTTCGCATAGGCGCGCTCGACGTCGGCGCGCTCGGGCGGAGTCTGCGTCGAGTTGAGGTACGCGGCCCGCACCCCGTTGGCGCGCAGCGCGTCGACCTGGTCGTGCATGAGCGCGATGAGCGGGCTGACCACCAGGCCCGTGCCTTCTCGCACGAGAGCCGGCACCTGGTAGGTGACGGACTTGCCACCGCCGGTGGGCATGAGCACCACGGCATCGCCACCGCCCACGACCTGGTCGATGATCGCGGCCTGGTCGCCACGGAAGGCGGCGTATCCGTACACCTCGCGCAGCACCGCGACCGGGTCGGCGCCTGGGACCACGCGCCCGGAGGCCCTTCGCGGGGAGGACGACTCGTCGGGCGGCGGCATCCATCCGTCTTCGGGCGGAGCCCACTCATCCGGCGGCGCGACGGCGTCGTCCCAGACGACGTCTGCGTACGGGTCGGTGGAGGAACTGCTCACCCCTCCACGGTAGCCGGGCGCACCGACACCGGCCGCCGGTTCTCCACAGCTGTGGCCGCTGAGCGAAGGATCGTACTGAGGATGCGGCGGGGTCGCCGCGGAACGCGTCGTACCCGTGCACCTCGCGCAGCACGTCGAGCGCCGACGTTGCACGCTCTGTGGATAACTGCGCACCGATGTCGGTGCGCCAGGCTATCGTGTCCGGCACGTGCCCTCGACCGATTCACCCTGCGTGAGAGGAGCACCTCCATGTCCACTGTCCCCACACCCCAAGAGCGTGCCTGGCTCGATCAAGACGACTCCCACGTCGCCGACACAATCCGCCGGCACGGCGTCTGTCTGCAACTGGTCGGCATGGGTGCCTGTTCGGTTCCCGGCTGTCCGTGCACGGTGGAGTCGAAGAGGCCGTTCGCGTACACGATCGGGCTGTTCGGCATCGCACACCCCGAGCTCGTCATCGTCGGCCTCGGGATGCCGGCGGTGTCATCCGTGCTCAATTCCACCGCGCGACTGGTGCTCGACGGGACCCGACTCACACCCGGTGAGGAACTCGAGCTTCCCTCGTGGGACCGGCGCATCTTCATCGAGGAGGTGCCGAACCCCGGCGACATCGCCTTCGGCGCGAACCGGCATTATCAGCGCCCCGCTGAGGCCTCGGTGCCCCTGCTGCAGCTGACCTACACCGACAAGCGAGGGCGGTTTCCGTGGGAGTCGAAGTACACCGGAGCGCGCAGCCGCCAACCGCGGCCGGGCGAGTGGGATGCGCACTGATGCGCTCCCTCCCCGCGGCGCCTCGGCACCCGGCAGCCGGGCCACGCGTGCACGTCAGGTCACTCGGCGAGCGCCGATGAGACGTCGGTGCGAGCGAAGTCATCTCCGACATACAGCGCGCCGGCCACCCGTCCGCGTACTCACTCGCCCGGCGGGTGCGCAAGACTCTGAACATGGCGACCTACACGCACGGCTATCACGAGTCCGTTCTGCGCTCGCACCGCAACCGCACGGTCGAGAACTCGGCCGCGTATCTGCTTCCGCATCTGCGCCCCGGTGACAGCCTGCTCGACGTCGGGGCGGGCGCCGGCACGATCACGGCGGACTTCGCCCGCCTCGTCGACCGCGTCACGGCGACCGAACTCGACGACGACGCGCTCGGCCTCGCCCGCACAGTGGCACGCGAACGCGCCATCGACAACATCGAGTTCACCGTCGCCGACGTGCACGCGCTGCCGTTCGCCGACGACAGCTTCGACGTCGTCCACGCCCACCAGGTGCTGCAGCATGTCGCCGACCCGGTGCGGGCGCTGCGCGAGATGGCGCGGGTGGCCCGCCCGGGTGGGGTCGTCGCCGTGCGCGACAGCGACTACAGCGCGTTCGCGTGGTGGCCGCAGCTGCCCGAACTCGACGACTGGCTCGATCTGTACCGCGTCGCCGCGCGCGAGAACGGCGGAGAGCCCGACGCCGGCAGGCGGCTGCTCGCCTGGGCGCACGCCGCCGGGCTGACAGACATCACTGCGACCTCGAGCACGTGGTGCTACTGGACGGCTGACTCCCGCGCCTGGTGGGGCGGGATGTGGGCCGATCGCATCCTCGATTCGGCGATCGCCCGCCAGCTGCAGGGCAGCGGCCACGCGACGCGCGACGACCTGCAGCGCATCAGCGACGGTTGGCGGCACTGGGCGGCCGACCCCGACGGCTGGTACTCGGTGCTGCACGGAGAACTGATCGTGCGGGTCTGACCGCAATCACCCGCCAGTCGCTGTCCGCTCGCGTCATCGCTCGGTGTTCAGTCGACGCGTTTTACGGAATTTCGCGACGCCGACGGTAGATCGCGCCGACTGAACTCACGAAGCCAGGGGGCGATGACTCCGGATGCCAGGACCGAACGAAACGCCGCCGCCGAACGTCGGCGGCCGACCGCTACAGGCGCACGACCTCGGTGACGCGCACGACTGCGGCTCCGGCATCCTCTGATTCGGCGAGGTCGACGACCGCGCGGATTCGCCAGTCATGGTCGCCCTCGGGATCGTCGATCGTCTGCTCGACGCGCCACTGGCCCGACACCGCCGCAGCCGACTCGTCGATCGCGCACAGGCGCGGCGAGCGCGCCCGCCCATCGACGCCGATCGAATCGTGCTCGGCGAAGTACGCGTCCAGAGCGTCGGGCCATGCGGCATCCGGATCCAGGGCGACCAGGTCGTCGTCGCGCTGCAGCGCCGCCAGCTGCACACGCCGGAACAGCTCATTGCGCACCAGCACCGTGAACGCCCGGTGGTTGGCCACGACCGACGGCGGCGCGGGCGGCAGCACCGGCCCGGCGGGCGAGGCCAGCGGGTGCACGAGCTGCTCCCACTCGTCGACCAGGCTCGAATCGACCTGCCGCACGAGCTCACCGAGCCATTCGATGACGTCGAGCAGCTCGGACGTGCGCGCCTCGAGCGGCACCGTCTGCCGGATCGCCCGGTACGCGTCGGACAGATACCGCAGCACGAGCCCCTCGCTGCGGGCCAGCTGATACGACGACACGAACTCCGAGAACGTCATCGCGCGCTCGAACATGTCGCGCACCACCGACTTGGGGGACAGCTCGAAGTCGCGCACCCATGGCTGGCTCGAGGCGAACGCTTCGTACGACTGGTGCAGCAGCTCGTCGAGGGGCTTGGGGTAGGTGACCTCTTCGAGTGCATCCATGCGCTGGTCGTAGTCCAGACCGTCCTGCTTCATCACGGCGACCGCCTCGCCGCGCGCCCGGTACTCCTGCTGCGACAGGATCGCCCGAGGGTCGTCCAGAGTCGCCTCGATGACGCTCACGACATCCAGGGCGTAGTGCCCGGTGCCGGCAGCGCCCGGCCCGTCGTCGGGGTCGAGCAGGTCGATCGCGGCCAGCGCGAACGGCGACAGCGGCTGGTTCAGAGCGAAGTTCGGCTGCAGGTCGACGGTGAGATGGATGCTCGGACCCGGCGTCTTGCCGGCGTGAGGAGAATCGGCCGGCAAGAGGACTTCTTCGCCGTGACTCTCCTCGTGCGGGCCGTTTCTCCTCGTCTCGCGCGCCTCGCCCGGCGGCGACACCTCGACGATCCCGGCCTCGCGCAGGGTGCGGAAGATCGCCAGCGCGCGCCGCGCCAGCGCGAACTGCTGGGGTCGGGTCTGATGGTTGTCGAACACGAGCGAGCGCACGTTGGCGAAGACGTCGCCGCCGCGCGCGATCACGTTGATCAGCATGGCCGCGGTCAGCTGCAGCTGCGGGGTCAGCGCCTCGGGCGCGGCATCCACCAGCCGTTCGAACGATCCGCGCCCCCAGTTCACCGCGCCGGTCGGAGCCTTCTTGCGCACGATCTTCTTGCGCTTGGCGGGATTGTCGGCCGCCTTGGCCAGAGCGGCAGCGTTCTCGATCTCCCATTCCGGCGCCATCACGACCACGTTGCCGTACGGGTCGAACCCCGCCCGGCCCGCGCGCCCAGCGACCTGGTGGAACTCCCGTGCCGACAGCTGACGCATCTTCGTGCCGTCGAATTTCGCGAGCTCGGTGATCACGACCGTGCGGATGGGCACGTTGATGCCGACCCCGAGCGTGTCGGTGCCGCAGATCACCCGCAGCAGTCCTCGCTGGGCCAGCGTCTCGACCAGTCGCCGATACCGCGGCAGCATGCCCGCATGATGGATGCCGATGCCCGAGCGCACGAGTCGCGACAGGGTCTTGCCGAACCCGGTCGAGAAGCGGAAGTCGCCGAGGGCGGCGGCGATCGCGTCGCGCTGCTCGCGTGAGGCGATCTTCATGCTCGACAGCGCCTGGGCCCGTTCGACTGCGGCCGCCTGCGAGAAGTGGACGATGTAGGCCGGTATCTCGGCATCCTTCAGCAGCAGCTCGAGCACTTCGTGCACCGGCCGCACCTCATAGGAGAAGTGCAGCGGCACGGGCCGCTCAACGCCGGTCACCCGCGCGACCGGGCGCTCGCTGCGCGCTTCGAGGTCGTCGGCGATGCCGGTGACGTCGCCGAGCGTGGCCGACATCAGCAGGAACTGCGCGCGCGGCAGAAGCAGCAGCGGCACCTGCCACGCCCAGCCACGATCGGGATCGCCGTAGAAGTGGAACTCGTCCATCACGACCTGGTCGACGTCGGCGTCGGCGCCCTGACGCAGGGCGATGTTGGCGACGATCTCGGCCGTGCAGCACACGATCGGTGCATCCGGGTTCACCGACGAGTCGCCGGTGACCATGCCGACGTTGGCGGCGCCGAAGATCTCGACGAGTGCGAAGAACTTCTCGCTCACGAGTGCTTTGATCGGGGCCGTGTAATAGGTGCGCTTTCCGGATGCCGCGGCCACCGCGTGCGCCGCCACGGCCACCAGCGACTTGCCGGTGCCGGTCGGCGTCGACAGGATGACGTGCGCACCCGACACCAGTTCGATGACGGCTTCGTCCTGAGCGGGGTACAGCGTCAGGCCACGCTCTGCGGCCCAGGCGACGAACCCGTCGTACATCCCGTCGGCATCGGCGCCGGTCAGTCTGTCCAGAAGTGTCGGGTCCACCCCTCGAGTCTGCCCCACGGATCAGCGCCGCCCCACCGCGGCATTCGGCGACCCGTTCACCCGTGCGGAACACCGCCGACCACGCCTACGTTAGAAGCAGCGAGGAGAGGAACCCCCATGGCCGAGCTGACCATCGCCCGCGAGGACGACAATCGCCGCTACGCACTGTTCGTGGACGGTGAGATCGCCGGGTTCACCGAGATCCACCGCGACGACAACGGACGGCTGGTCATGCCGCATACCGTGATCATTCCGTCATTCCGCGGGCAGGGGCTGGCGTCGAAGCTGGTCGAGGGTGCACTGCAGGATGTCGCGGCCCGCGGTGAGACCGTCGTGCCGCTGTGCCCGGTGGTGGTCAAGTTCCTGCACGAGCACGACGTCGACGGCCTGACGGTGGACTGGCCCCGCAAAGCCAAGTAGGCCGGCGCCCTGGGCGTGTCGTCGGCCGCGTGCAGCGCGTCGCCGATCGCAGGGTGAGGGTGCCCTCACCCCCTCTCGGTAGAATCGACGGATGTCCGCACGAAGCACCACTGTCTCGACGCGCGTGCTGCTGGTGTGCGCGGCGATCGGCGTGGCTGCGGGCCTGGTGGGCGGTATCGCGGGGTGGGTCACCCCGGTCGTCCTCGCCAGCGCACCGATCGTGTACGGCTTCGTGCTGGGCGCGCACGTGATCCCGGGAATCATCGCGCAAGAGACCCTGCGCCTGCCGTGGGTGGCCCTGCTCTCGCACGTGCTGGCCGCGCTGGTGGGCAGCGCCATGGCCCCGCAGTGGGCGGGACGGTTCCTGGGCACCGCGCTGCTGTTCGGCGGCATCCAAGAGGGAGTCGCCGCGCTCACGCGATACAAGGTGTGGCGCGCGTGGCGGTTCTTCATCTCGGCGGTGATCATCGGCGTCGTCGTCGCGGTGGTCGTGGCGCTGGTCGTGAATCTGGCGAGCATGCCGATCTGGGCGCAGGTGGCGTATCTGATCCTCGCGGTGCTCGGCCCGGTCGCCTGGACCGCGATCGCGCTCGCGATCGGCGCGCAGCTGCGGCACGCCGGCATCGGCAGGCGATGAGCACACCGCTGCTGCGGGTCGCCGAGGTCGCGATCCGGCACGAGGGCGAGGATGCCGCAGCCCCCGCCGGCACGACGTTCGAGGTGCGCCGTGGCGAGGTCGTGCTGCTGCTCGGCCCGAGCGGATGCGGCAAGTCCACGCTCACTCTCGCCCTGAACGGCCTGATCCCCCACGATGTGCCGGCGACGGTCGAGGGCGCGGTGACCGTGGCTGGGATGGATGCCGCGACCACCCCGGTGTCGGTGCTCTCGACGCGCGTGGGCATGGTGTTCCAGGACCCCGATGCCCAGCTGGTGACCGGCACGGTGCTCGACGAAGTCGCGTTCGGCCCCGAGAATCTGCGGCTGCCCGTCGGCGAGGTGCTCGCCCGCTCAGAGGCCGCACTGCGCCGCGTCGGCCTGTGGGATCGTCGGCACGACAACCCCGACGCTCTCTCCGGCGGGGGGCGCCAGCGCCTGGCGATCGCGGCCGCCCTGGCCCTGGGCTCTGACCTGCTCGTGCTCGACGAGCCGACCGCCAACCTCGATCCGCGGGGCATCCAGGAGGTCTGCACCGCGCTGGCCGAGGTCGTCCGCGGCAGCGACCGCGCGGTGCTGCTGGTCGAGCACAACCTCGATCATGCGGTCGATCTGGTCGACCGCGTCGTGGTGCTGGATGCCGCAGGCCGCACGATCGCGGACGGCACGACCGACGACATCCTGCGCGAGCGTGCGTCCGAACTGCACGAGCTGGGTGTGTGGCTGCCGACCTCGACCCTGGCCGCGCTGCGGCTGCGCCGCGCCGGTTACTGCCTCGACCCGCTGCCGCTGACGCCCGCCGAGCTGCGCACCGCCCTGGAGTCCGCGCCCGCGGCATCCCCCGCCACGCGCGCCGCCGACGCCCCGCCCGGCGCCGCCGCCACCGCCGCCACGAGGACAATCCTCCCAGACGAGGACTTCACCGCCGCGAAGGCCCTCCCCTCGGCGGATACCCCTCCGCTCGGCGACGCCGCCCTCGTCGCCCGCAACCTCACGCTGCGCCGCGGTCGCACGACGGTGCTGCGGGGCGTCGACCTCGACATCCGCCCGGGCGAGTTCGTCGCGATCGTCGGAGCCAACGGGGCCGGCAAGACCACGCTGCTGCACGCCCTTGCCGGCGTCGTGCGTCCTCCGCGCGGCACCGTATCCGTCAGCGGCGACGATGTCTCGCGCCTGCGATCGCGCGAGCTCGCTCGGCGCATCGGGTTCGTGTTCCAGAACCCCGAGCACCAGTTCGTCGCACACACGGTGCGGGACGAGCTTGCCCACGGGCTGCGACACCTGTCCCCCGACGAGGCCGAGGCGCGCATCGACGAGATGCTGCACCGCTTCGGCCTGACCGCGCGCGCCGACGTGCACCCGTTCCTGCTGTCGGGCGGCCAGAAGCGGCGCCTGTCGGTCGGCTGCGCCCTGGTGACGGGGGCACCGATCCTCGCGCTCGACGAGCCGACGTTCGGCCAGGACCGCGCCCGCGCCGACGAGCTGCTGACGCTTCTGGCCGATCTCAACGCCGAAGGCACCACGGTCATCGTCGTCACGCACGACATGCAGGTGGTCACCGAATACGCCACCCGCACGATCGTGCTCGGCGACGGCGGTGTGCTCGCCGACGCACCGACCGCCGACGTGTTCGCCACGCCCGAGCTGCTCGAACGGGCGGGCCTGCGTCTGCCCCCGCTGCGCGAGGCGCTGAGCGGCCTGCGTGCCCATCCCGAACTGGCCGACCTGACTCGGCTCGCCGACCTGCCCGCCCTGGCCGGACGGGGCAGCCCGTGACCACGGCTTCCCTCGCCGTCGACCCCTACGCCGACCGCGCTCCCGCCTCGCCGGTGCGTTTTCTGCACGGCGTGAATCCGCTGGCCAAACTGCTGGCTCCGGCGCCGGCGATGATCCTGCTCGTGTTCGTGCGGGATGCCGCGACCCCGGCATCCTTTCTCGCTCTCGCGTATGCGATCGTGCTCGTGGGCGCTCGCATGACAGCCCGCACCGCAGTCATGCTGTTCGCCGTGATCCCGACGATGGCGCTGGTGCTCGGCGCGGGGCTCACGCTGTGGTCGGACCCCACCCGGGTCGACGGCTCGACACCGCTCGCACAACTGGGCGGGTGGACCCTGTACTCCGGGGCGGTCGAGATCGGCGTGGCCACCGGCCTGCGCCTGGCGGCGATCATCGCGCTGGCCCTGATCGCGGGACTGACCACGACCGGGCCGGATCTGGCCCGTTCGCTCGTGCAGCAGCTGCGCGTGCCCTACCGCGTCGGCTACACGGCGATCGCTGCGTTCCGGTTCGTGCCGCGGTTCCGGCGCGAGCTGGAGATCATCCGGCAGGCCCACCGCGTGCGTGCCGACCACCGGTCGCTGCTCGGATTCGGCTACGTCGTCCCGCTGCTGGCCGGTGCCATCCGGCACGCCGAGCGGGTCGCCCTCGCGATGGATGCCCGCGCCTTCGGCGCCTTCCCAACCCGCACTGAACGCCACCTGGTGCCGCTGCGCGCCCGCGACGTCGTGTTCACAGCGCTCATGCTCGTCGCATCGGCTGCCCTGTTCTGGCTCTTGTTCCCCTGGGGACTGTGATCGTCGATCTGGACCCCGTCGTGCGTTCACAACCATGGACGACATCGGGCGCCGGGGTGAGTCATTCGGCCCCGTGCTGCCGGCCGAGTCGCGTCGTGTGCACGGCACCCATTCCCGCGCCGCCCGCGGCCGACCCTGCATCGTCGGTCACATCGCCACGCGCGACGGCGGCCGCATACGTCCCCTCCAGCAGCGGGAAGTGGCATGCCACCATGTGCGGCACGCGACCATCGGCACCCACAGCGGTCCCGGCATCCTGAGCCGACCCGCCGCCGACCCGCAGCACCGGCTCCACGTGTGCGCAGATGTCCTGCGCCGCCGGGCACCGGGTGCGAAACCGGCAGCCGCTGGGCGGATTCATCGCGCTGGGCAGCTCGCCGCTGACCCCGAGCTTGGCCTTGGCCCGCTCGGCGGTCGGATCGGCGACCGGGATCGCATCGATGAGCCCGCGCGTGTAGTGGTGCTGCGGGGCGGCGTAGACCTCCGCGGCCGGCCCGATCTCGACGACCTTGCCCAGGTACATGACGGCGATCACATCGGACAGATAGCGCACGACCGACAGGTCGTGACTGATGAACAGGTAGGTCAGCTCCCGCTCGCGCTGCAGCTGCTTCATGAGGTTCAGCACCTGCGCCTGGATCGACACGTCCAGCGCCGACACCGGCTCGTCGGCCACGATCAGCGCCGGCTGGAGCGCCAGCGCCCGCGCCAGCCCGATCCGCTGCCGCTGCCCGCCCGAGAACTCGTGCGGGTAGCGCTCGGCCGCGCTGCGCGGCAGTCCGACGTCTTCGAGCAGCTCGTCCACGCGCCGGTCGCGGTCGCGCGCCGTGCCCACGTGCTGGATCTCCAGCGGCTCGCGCAGGATCGCCCGCACCCGCATGCGCGGGTCCAGCGACGCGTACGCGTCTTGGAACATGAACTGCACGTTGCGCCGGTCCTCGCGCAGATCCCGACGGTGCCGGTGCGCGAGCTTCCGCCCGCGGAACAGGATGCTTCCGTCGGTGGGCAGGTCGAGCCCCACGACGAGCCGGCCGAGCGTCGTCTTGCCGCATCCCGACTCTCCGACGAGCCCGACCGTCTGTCCGCGCGCGATCTGCAGGGTCGCCCCTGCGACCGCGCTCACGGCGCCGACCCGGCGCCGCAGCAGCCCGCCGCGGGTGACCGGAAAGTCCTTGACGAGGCGATCCAGCTCGAGCAGCGGGGTGCCGTCAGCCGGGATGTACCGGGTCGGCGCGATCCATTCACGTTGATCGCTGGATGCCTCGGCCGGCGCCTGCGGCCGTGCGGCCACGATCTGCTCGGGCGTGGGCAGCGGCTCGGTGCGCGGCACGAAGCACGCGAAGCGGTGCGTGAGGTCCCCATCGCCGGCCGGCTCCAGCTCGGGCATCTCGGTGCGACACAGATCGGTGGCGAACCGGCACCGCGGCGCGAACGGGCATGCGTGCGGCGGATCGATCAGGTCGGGCGGCAGCCCGGGAATCGAGTACAGCTTCTCGCCGGTGCCGGCGGCGCGCTCAGGCAGCGCCTCGAACAGCGCCTCGGTGTAGCGGTGGCGGGGTTCGGCGAACAGCGTCTGCGTCTCGGCGACCTCGGCGACCTTGCCGGCGTACATCACGACCACGCGGTCGGCGCGCCCGGCGATCACGCCGAGGTCGTGGGTGATCAGGATGACGGCCATCCCGAGCTCGACGCGCAATCGGTCGATGAGCTCGAGGATCTGCTTCTGCACCGTCACGTCCAACGCCGTCGTCGGCTCGTCGGCGATCAGCAGCTTGGGATGGCAGATCAGGGCCATCGCGATCATGACGCGCTGGCGCTGCCCGCCCGACAGCTGATGAGGGTAGCTGTTCAGCCGCTGCTCGGGATGCGGAATCCCCACGAGCCCGAGCATCTCCAGCACGGACTCACGGGCCTGTGCACGCGACATGCCGCGGTGCAGCACCAGGGGCTCGGCCACCTGTTCGCCGATCGTCTGCACGGGATTCAGGCTGGTCATGGGGTCTTGGAAGATCATGCCGATCTCGCCGCCGCGGATCGCCCGCATCTGCCGATCGGGAAGAGCGACCAGGTCCCGTCCGTCGAAGCGCACCTGTCCCCCGGTGATGTGTCCGCCCGGCGGCAGCAGCCGCTCGATCGACATGGCCGTCATGGTCTTGCCGCAGCCGGATTCGCCGACCAGACCCACCGTCTCACCGGCATCCACGGTGAAGTCCACGCCCGACAGCGCGTGCACGACCGTCTTGCTCAGCCGAATCTCGGTCGTGAGTCCCGCGACCTCCAGAAGTGCCATTCTCTGCCCCCGTCAGCGCCGCTGCAGCCGTACTTCGACCGAGTCGCGCAGGCCGTCCCCGACGAGGTTGACGGCGACCACGACGAGGATGATCGCGAACCCTGCCGGATAGATCAGCCACCAGTAGTTCAAGAACACGTATTGGGTGCCATTGCTCAGCATCGCGCCCCAGTCGGTGGCCGGGGGCGAGATGCCCAGGCCGAGGTATCCGAGATAGGCCACCAGCAGGATCGCATCGGCAACCTGGAACGTGGCGTTCACGATCACCGTGCCGACCACGTTCGGCATGATGTGCCGGCTGACCGACCGCCATGACGACCCGCCCATGACCCGCACCGCCTGCACGTACTCGCGCACGCGCAGGGTCAGCGATTCCCCGCGCACCAGTCGGGCTGGGACCAGCCAGGCCGTCAGCCCGATCACGAAGATCATCACCGGCAGCGAGGGACGCACGATCGTCACCAGGAACAGCAGCAGGAACAGGATCGGGATGGCCAGGATCGCGTCGACGACGCGCATCATGACCCCGTCGACCCAGCCTCCGAAGAATCCCGCGATCGCGCCCCACACGGTGCCGACGATCGTTGCGATGGCCGCGGCGGCCAGTCCCACGATGAGCGAGGTCTGACCGCCCACCATGAGGCGCCCGAGCACGTCGTATCCGGACCCGTCGGTGCCGAGGGGATGCCCGGGCCCGGGCGGCAGGTTCGCGTTCGTGAGCACGACCGTGACCTGGTCGGTGCGGTAGAGGAACGGGCCGACGAAGCAGAACAGGATCGCCAGGGCCACCACGATCAGGCCCACGATCGCGAGGCGGTTCTGGATGAAGACCTCGAAGCCGAGGCGGAACAGGCTCTTCGGCCTGCCCTCGAGCTTCCCCGGCACGGGCAGCGCCCCGGCCTCGTCGGCGATCGGCGCGGCCGCGGCATCCATCCCGCCGGCCGGCCCTGCCGGCGGCGGCCCACCCAGCTGTGTGGTCACAGCATCCTCCTCACAGCGTCACCCGCGGGTCGATCGCAGCCAGGCCCACGTCGGCCAGCAGATTGCCGATCACGGTGGCGAAGGCCGTCACGATGACGACACCGAGCTCGACCGGGTAGTCGGACTGCTGCGCCGCCTGCCAGAACAGCAGCCCCATCCCGGGGAAGTTGAAGATCGACTCGGTGATCAGCGCGCCGGCGAACAGGGCCGGCAGCGACAGGCCGAGCAGCGTGATGATCGGGATCAGCGCATTGCGCAGCACGTGGCGCCACAGCACCCGAGTGGGAGATGCGCCCTTGGCCCGAGCGGTGCGCACGTAGTCCTGGCTGATGTTGTCGAGCACCGACGAGCGCATGTAGCGCGAGAAGCCTGCGATCGACAGCAGCGCCAGGGTCACGATGGGCAGGATCATCGCCGGGAACTGCTGGAAGATCGGGACGATCCCGTTGGACTGAGGCGCTTCGGGTGGGAACCAGCCCAGCCACGACGAGAAGATCTCTATCAGGATCAGCCCCAGGAAGAACGTGGGCGCCGCGTAGAAGATGAACGAGAGTCCGGTGGCCACGTAGTCGAACGGCCGGTTGCGCCGCACCGCCTGGTAGATGCCGACCGGGATCGCCACGATCACCGTCAGCACCAGCGACAGCACGGCGAGGATGATGGTCTTGGGCAGACGCTCGGCCAACAGCGACCCGACCGACTGGTTGAGCACGTAGGAGAAGCCGAAGTCGCCGGTGAACCAGCCGACCACGCTCGTGACGTACTGCACGATCAGCGGCTTGTCCAAGCCGTTCTCCGTGTTGAACTGCGTGATCTGCAGGGGCGTCGCGCGCGGTCCCAGGATCGCGCGCGCCGGTCCCCCCGGCAGCGAATGCAGCAGGATGAAGACGATCACGGTGACCACGATGACGACGAGCACGGACTGCAGAAGACGACGGATGATGTATCCCACCATCGGTCTCGCCTCCTACCGGCCCGTGTTCGTCGCTGTCGTGTCTGTGCTGCCTTCGTGCGGATCCCTGGACCCACCGACCCGTGCGGATCAGTAGTGCCAGTTCTCCGGCTTGATCGAACCGTAGGGATTGTTGTAGGTGTAGCCCTTCAGACCGTTCGCGACCTCCGTCAGCGAGTAGGTGTAGTTGGGCTGGTAGATCACCGGCACGTTCTTCGCCATGAAGTCCTCATACGCCTGCATGACGGCCGTGCCGCTCTGCAGGTTGGTGGCGGTGATCAGGCTGTCGAGCTTCGCGTTGGAGTAGCTGCCCGAGTTCGATCCGGCACCCGTGGCGAACAGCAGTTCACCGGTCGGGTAGTAGTCGGGTGCGTACACCCAGCCGCCGCCCCAGTTGCCCATCTCCCACGTGCACGTGGAGCCCTTGCAGGGCACCGCTGTGGAGGTCACCGAGTTGAACGGTTCGGACTTCAGGTTCAGCGTGATGCCGACCTGCGCGGCGTTCGACTTGAACGACGCCATCGCCGTATCGATCGTCGCACTGCCGCTCGCGTACGGCAGCTCGAACGTCAGGGCCTGTCCGGCCGTGATGCCCGCCCCGCAGTCGCCGGCCGCCGTACCGGGCTTGACGCAGGTGGTGGTGCCCTTCGGCACGACCTTCCAGCCGTTGTCGCTCAGGTACTTCGTCGCGTTGGCGATGCTGAACGGATAGGGGTTGCTCTTCTCGGTCTGCGACACCAGCGGGCTGTCGGGGAACAGCGGCACGGGGCCGGTGGTCTCCACGCCGTAGTTCTTCGCGGTGGAGGAGATGATGCCCTTCTGATCGACGACCGACTGCAGGGCCTGACGGAAGTACAGCTGCTTGAAGATCGGCCCCACGGTGGGGTTGTTGTAGTTGATCGGGAAGTAGTTGAACCCGTACAGGAACCACGGCAGCAGTGTGTAGTTCGCGCTCAGCGGGTTGGGGCCCGCCTGGTTCGGCGGGGTCGTCGCAGGCTTGGCCTTGGCGATGTCCTGCGTGGGGATGTAGCCCACGTCGAGGGTCGAGCCGCCGCGCACCACATTGAACTCAGCCGAGTCCGTCGTGAACGGAACCATCTTGAACTGCTTGACCTGCGCCTTCTGTGGGCCTGAGTACGCCGTGTTCGGAACGAACGTGACGTGACCGTCGGAGCTGAAGCTCGACAGCTTCCACGGCCCGTCCACCACCGACCAGATCTTGCTCGTCGCATAGGTCGGAAGGTCCTTGGCCTGCGCGTTCAGGTAGGTGTAGACGGCCTTGCAGCCGCTGATGTTCGTCGCGCAGTCGCCCTTGGCCGTCGCGCTGGTCATGTCCCATGCCATCGGCATCGGGGTGATCTGGCTGAGCTGGTTCATCAGGAACCACTGCTGGCTGTACGACTTGTCGGTGGTCAAGACCACTGTGTTCGCGTTGGGAGCCGTCGCCGAGACGATGTTGTCGGGGAACTGCCCGGGCGCATAACCCGCGTAGTTGGCCTTCTCAGCCTTGTCCATGTTGATCCAGAAGATCACGTCCTGCGCGGTGACCGATTCGCCGTTGGACCACTTGTAGGGGTTCAGCGCGATCGTGACGGTCTTGCCGCCGTTCGAGTACACCGGGGCCTTGGCCAGGCTCAGCGAGTAGTCGACGCCGGTCTTGCCGTTGTCGCCGTACCAGTACAGAGTGCGATACATCATCAGCTGCATCTCGGAGTTCGTGACGCTGAAGTCCGCGATCGGCGAGAACGGCCAGATCCAGTTCGGCACCGTCGCAGGCGGCAATGCCCACGAGATCGTGTCGGCTGACTTGCCCGGCGCATTCGCGTTGGCGTTGGCCGTGCTGGTCCCTCCTGGGCTGCCCGATGAACAGCCGACCAGAACCATGGCCGCGGCGGCCACAAGAGCCCCCGGTATCAGGAGCCGGCGCAGCGCGCCCTTGGGATGAAGTTTCATGCTGAGCCTCCCGGCTTGAGCTCGCGCAGGCACTCCATGGGTTGTGGGCGCCATTGCACGGGACTTCTTCCCCTCAGTTAGCGCTCCGATCCTGAAGAGAGTGCTGTGGTCGACCTGCGCGTTTCTTCAGCACGAGGCAAGAACAAGTCGTGTGCCGGCCTGGGACACCCGCCTGAGCCACGCGGCAAGCGCGCGGGATCGACGTCAGTCGGCGGACGTCTCGGCGATCACGGCGACAGCACGGGCCAGCTCGTCGCCGGTCGGGAGCGCGTCAGGGTTCAGCAGCCACATCAGCCCCAGGCTCTGCACGAGCGCGTAGTCGAGCTTGGCCACCGCTTCGACGTCGGCGTCGGCGAGATCGGGCCGGGCATCGCGCAACTGCTGGGCGACGCCGTCGTATCCGTGGGCGGTCGCCGCAGCCAGGTCACGGCCGGCGCCGTCGTCGCGCACGGCGCGCACCGCGTTGTCGAGGCTGGCCACCAGCGCCTCACGGTTCGCGGCGAACACGGCGGGCATGCGGTTCCAGAGGGCGGCGAATCCCTCGATCAGAGGCTGCGCTGCGTGCTCGGCGACGATCTCGTCCATCGCATCGCCGATCCCCGAGCCCAGCGACTGCAGCAGCGCTTCGGAGATCAACTGCTCTTTCGAGCCGAAATGGTAGCCGATCGCGGCCAGACTCACGCCGGCCTCGGTCGCGATCTCGCGGGCCGTCGCCTTGGCCACGCCCTGCTCGAGGATCACGCGGCGCGCGCCGGCGAGCAAGTCTTCACGGTTTCCCATACCGGCATCTTAATCAAGGATTAGACGCCCGTATTAGACAAACGTCTGAGATCTCTGTTAGACATATGTATGAGACAAATGTCTAACAGATTGGAGCATCCATGTCCCCCCTCGACACCACTGCCCACGTCCTCGTTTCGGGCGGCGGGATCGCCGGCCTCGCACTCGCATTGCAGCTCGTGCGACACCGCGTGCCGGTCACCGTCGTCGAGCGCGCCACCGCACCGCGCCCCGGCGGTCAGGCGGTCGACCTGCGCGGTGCGAGCCGCGAGGTCGCCGAACGCATGGGCCTCATGCCCGGCATCGAACCGCGCCGGCTGCACGAAGAAGGGCTGGCCTATGTCGACGGGCGCGGCCGCGTGTTCGGCCGCATGGCGATGGAGTCATTCGACGGCAAAGGCGCCGTCGCCGAGATCGAGATCGCCCGCGGCGACCTGGCCGACGTGCTGCTGACCGCGCTGAGCCGCGCGGCCGATACCACGCCGGGCCTGCTCGATCTGCGCTTCGGAGACCGCATCACGTCGCTCACACAGGATGCCGACGGCGTCGACGTCGAGTTCGAGACCACGGACGCCGCGCGCTACGACATCGTCGTGGGCGCCGACGGCGTGCACTCGGCCACACGCCGCCTGGCGTTCGGCCCTGAAGAGCGGTTCACCACGCTGTTGGGCGGCTACGCCGCGTTCTTCACGATGCCCACGCCCGCAGACATCGACCCGGGCTGGTTCGCGATGCGCTTCGTCCCGGGCGCGACATTCGGCATCCGCCCCGACCTGGAGCCTGCCACAGCAAAGGCCATGCTCACGCTGCGCGTCGAGGGCGACCCGCTGCTGCGTGGCGACCGCGCACGGCAAGAGGACCTGATCCGCCGCATGCTCGACAGCGCCGGCTGGCGCGCCCCCGAGATCCTCGACGCGATGGGCACGGCGACCGACTTCTACTTCGACGAGCTCGTCCGCGTCGACATGCCCAGCCCTGTCAGCGGCCGGGTCGCCCTGCTCGGTGACGCCGCCTCGTGCGGTTCGCCGATGACCGGGATGGGCACGGCGACCGCCCTCATCGGCGCCTACCTGCTCGGCGAGCGCATCGCGGCCGGCGCACTCGACCTGCCCGAAGCGCTGACGCAGTATGCCGACGACATCGCGCCGTTCGTCGAGCGGGGAAAGAAGATCCCCGGCGGCGGCATCAAGCGCATGGTGCCCGCCACTCGCATCGAGGCGGCGATGTCGCGCGCCATGACCGGCGTGATGCTCTCACGCGCTGCGCGACCGCTCGTGCGCCGCATGTTCACTCAGGGCGACGACGACTTCGCGCTGCCCGACGTAGCGGTCCCCGTCGCCTGATTCAGGATGCCGCGGCCCGGGCCGGGCGCGCGGCCTCGTCACATCACGGCGAGCACGCCGGGCAGATCGCCGAACCGCGCGGACGCATCGCGGCTGACGATAGTACGGCCCGTCTCGGCCGCATGTGCGGCGATGATGAGGTCGTGGGCACCGCGAGACGTTCCGCGGCGCCGCACGTCGGCGAGCAGCCGAGCATGGTGAGCGGCGGTCGTCTCGGTGTAGTCGAGCACATCGACCTCAGCCAAGACGACCGCCAGCAGCCGAGCCCGATCGGCGGCGCGCTCGGGGGTGGCTGCGAGTTCGATCCCGACACGGAATTCGGCGACGGTGATCGCCGCCACGGCGAGCTCATCGTCATCGAACTGCGCGCGGTCGATGTCGCCGCGCTCGTAGCCGATGAGCAGATTCGTGTCGAGGATCAGGCGTCGCGCCACGGGTCCACCGATTCATCCCGAACAAGTCGCAGCGCGTCGGCGATGTCGTGGGCGAAGTCTTCGTCGACCGGAGGCATTCCCTCCAGCGCGAGCCGCAGATCTCGCCCCGTCCGGCGCCGCGCCGGCCGAATCTCGGCGATCACGCGATTGCCACGCGTGATCGTCAGCCCCTCGCCCGCCTCGACCGCGTCGAGAAGGTCCGAGAATCGCCGCGACGCTTCGGTTGCCGTGATGCTACGCATGTCACCGAGTATATCTGATTATCTGATCATGACTCACGCAGACGAAGGATGCCGCGGCCCGCCGCATCGCCCAGGCTGCGGCATCCCGTGCCACGGGCTACTTGCGACCGGTCACCTGACGGGCCACGATCTCGCGCATGACCTCGTTGGTGCCACCGTAGATGCGGTGCACGCGGGCGTCGGTCCAGGCGCGGGCGATCGGATACTCGAGCATGTAGCCGTAGCCGCCGTGCAGCTGCACGCCCAGATCGAGCATCTCCCACTCGCGCTCCGTCGCCCAGAACTTGACCTTCGCGGCCTCTTCGGGCGTGAGCTTCTTGTCTTTGTACAGCAGCATCGCGCGGTCGACGTATGCCCACAGCACGTCCACCGTGGTGGCCATGTCGGCCAGTGCGAAGCGCGTGTTCTGGAAGTCGGCGACCGGCTGCCCGAACGCCTCACGGCTCTGCGTGTACTCCAGGGTCCACCGCAGGGCCGCCTCCGCGGCGGCCGCGGCGGCCACACCGATCGACAGGCGCTCCAACGGCAGGTTCATCATCAGCTGGATGAAGCCCTTGCCCTCGGCCCCGCCGATGAGGTTCTCGTCCGGCACGAACACGTCGGTGAAGCTGAGCTCGGCGGTGTCCCACCCGTGGAAGCCGACCTTGTTGAGCTTCTTGCCGTGGTCGAAGCCCTCCATGCCGTCCTCGATGATCACGAGGCTGAACGCGTCGGGGCGGTTGCCCTCGCCGGTCTTGACGAAGGTGACGACGATGTCGGCGGTCTTGCCGCTGGAGATGAACGTCTTCGCGCCATTGACCAGGTAGCCCCCGTCGACCTTCTTGGCGGTGGTCTTGATGCCGCGCAGGTCACTGCCCGCGCCCGGCTCGGTCATCGCCAGCGCGCCGAGCACCTCACCGGTGGCCATCTTCGGCAGCCACTTCTGCTTCTGGGCGTCCGTGCCCATGTGCACGATGTACGGCACTGCCAAGTCGTCCTGGATGCCGAGGGCACCGGCCAGCGATCCATTGCCCGACATGATCGTCTCTTCGAGCACAACCGCACGGAACCGGTAGTCCTGCAGCATGCCGGCGCCGCCGAACTCCTCAGGAACAGACAACCCGATGATGCCCGCCTCGCCTGCTGCCAGCATGGTCGCGCGGTCTATCTCACCGTCCGCATCCCACTGCTCGCGCTTCTCGTTCGTGGCGTAGCGCTTGATGAATTCCTTGACCACGTCGCGGAACGCCTCGTGGTCTTCGTCGTAGAGCTCCCGATCCATGGCGGGCACCCCTCTCTTCAGCCTGATGAGCACGTGTTCGAGCGGCCTCATGCGGCGCCGCATCACGTCGAGTCTATGCGGCATCCAGTCTCATCACGCATGGCATTCAGTATCAGCGACAAGGAACGACGGATGCCGCGGCCCGAGATTGCCGGACCGCACAATCAGCACGTCACCCGGCGGTGTCACCCGGCGGCGCCGGCCGAGGGCAGCAGCTCGTCCACGAGCGATGCGACGCGGGCGCGGATCTGGTCACGGATGACGCGGACGTCCTCGAGGCCCTGCCCTGCCGGGTCGTCGAGCTGCCAGTCTTCATACCGCTTGCCGGGAAAGATCGGGCAGGCATCGCCGCAGCCCATCGTGATCACGACGTCGGCGGTGCGCACCGCGTCCACGGTGAGCAGCTTCGGGGTGCCGGTGATGTCGATGCCCTCTTCGCGCATGGCCTCGACGGCGACGGAGTTGATCCGGTCCATGGGCTCGGAGCCCGCCGAGCGCACATCGACGCGATCGGCGGCGAGGTGCTGCAGAAAACCGGCCGCCATCTGCGAGCGGCCCGCATTGTGCACGCAGACGAAGAGCACCGTGGGCTTGTCCGTGCGGGAGTCGTCGGCCATGAACAGCATCCTCCCCCATCTGCGGTCGAACACACACCGGTCGCGTTGACCACGAGGTCCGCGTCCACGACCGCGCCGCGCTACAGCACCTGAGACAGGAAGCGGCGCAGCCGATCGCTCTCAGGCGCCTCGAAGATCTGCTCGGGCATGCCGGCTTCCACCACGCGACCCCGGTCCATGAACATCACCTGCTGCGACACCGAGCGAGCGAACCCCATCTCGTGGGTGACCACGAGCATGGTCATGCCCGAGCCGGCGAGCTCGGCCATCGTCGAGAGCACGCCTTTGACCAGTTCGGGGTCGAGCGCCGAAGTCGACTCGTCGAAGAGCATGACATCGGGGTCCATCGCCAACGCTCGGGCGATGGCGACGCGCTGCTGCTGACCACCCGACAGCTGCGCGGGCCGCACGTCGGCCTTGTGCGCGAGCCCCACACGGCCGAGCTCATGCATGGCCCGCTCAGCGGCATCATCCTTCGACAAGCCTCTCAGCTTCACCAGGCCGAGAGTGATGTTGGCGCGCACGGTCTTGTGCGGAAAGAGATTGAAGTGCTGGAACACCATGCCCACGCGCTGGCGCAGCCGATCGGGATTGTCGCGCAGCACCGACCGGCCGCCGAGCAGAACATCACCGGAATCCGGCTCGACGAGCCTGTTCACGACGCGCAGCAGAGTCGACTTGCCCGATCCTGAAGGCCCGATGATGCAGGCCGCGGTGCCCGCGGGCACATCGATGTCGACTCCACGCAGCACGTGCGTGCGGCCGAAGGCGACCCGGATGTCGCGGGTGGCCACGCTCACTCCGGACGTGCGCGCGACGTCGGCGATCGCCGCACTCATGGCTGCGCCGATCCGCTGTCCACGAGCACGCTCGCGACGTCTCGATCGTCGGGCGCGTCCTCATCGTCGGGCTCGGCGACATCCGTGCCCCGGCCCTCGCGCAGACGCGTGTCGATCGCGTTGACGACGTGCGTGAGCGGGACGGTGATGGCGAGGTAGAACAAGCCGGCCAGAACGAGCGCGGACTGGTTTCCGGTGTTGGCCGCGGCATCCTGCCCGATGCGGAACAGCTCGCGCTGGCTGGCCAGCAGTCCCAGGAAGTAGATGAGCGAGGAGTCCTTGATCAGCGCGATGAACTGGTTGACCAGCGCCGGCAGCACGCGGCGCACACCCTGGGGGATGATCACCAGCCGCATGGCTGCCGATCCCGAGAACCCGAGTGCGCGAGCAGCCTCGGTCTGACCCGTCTCGATGCTCTGGATTCCCGAGCGGAAGATCTCGCCGATGTAGGCACCCGCGATCAGTCCCAGGGCGAGGATGCCGAGCGGATAGGGGTTCGGTCCCCAGATGTACATGCCGAACGGGGCGAAGCCGACGCCGATCAGCAGAATCGTGACGGCGGCGGGCAGACCGCGCAGCACGTCGGTGTACACGCGCGCGGGCCAGCGCAGGAATCGATGCCGAGACAGCCCCGCCACCGCCAGCAGCATCCCCAGGACGGTGCCGAGAATCCCCGACGCCACCGCAAGGATCAGCGTGTTCGGCAACCCGACGGTCAGCAGGTCGGGCAGTGCCGCGAGCATCGCGGCGGGGTCGAAGAACGTCGACCAGAGCGCATTCAGTGCGTCCACGCCTGCCTCACTTCCGCGTCCACGGCTCGATCAGCACAGCGATCGAGCCGACCGGACCCGCTTCAGCTCGCCTTTCCGCTGCCGGGGTGGAACCCCGCAGGGATCTCACGACCCGGGTAGTACCGGTCTTCGAGCTTCTGCCACGTGCCGTCGGCGATGACCTCGTCCAGCGCCTTGTTCAGCGCCTCACGGAGCTTGTCGTTGCCGGGGGCCACGGCATACGCCATGCCGTTCTCGCTCAGCTCCTTCGCCACGGCGACGATCTTGCCGTTCGACTCGGACGCCGTCTTCTCGCCGATCTCGGCGGGAGACACCCACGCGTCGGCGGTGCCGGTGCGCAACTGGTTGAGGGCGGCGTTGTAATCGGGAACCCGCACCGGGTTCAACCCGTTGTGCGTCGCGTAGTCGTCTTGCACGGTGCCCTGCACGACAGCGACGCGCTTGCCCTTGAGCTGATCGAACGACGTGATCGACGACCCTGCGGGCACCTCGAGGCCGAGATAGCCGAAGTCGTACTTGTCGGTGAAGTCGACCGTCTTCTTGCGGGCGTCGGTGATGGTGATCGACGACGAGCCCACGTCGAACTTCTTCGTCTTGACCTGAGCGAGCAGCGAGCTGAACTCGGTGCCGACGAATTGCACCTTCAGATCGAGCTTGGCCGCGACGGCGGTGAGCAGGTCGTTGTCGAAGCCGGTGAACTTGCCGTCCTTCAGATAGACGTTCGGCGGTGCGTCACTGAGGGTGCCGGCACGCAGCACGCCCGGCTGCACGAGCCCGTACGGGTTGTCCTTCGCGGTGGTGTCGGCATTCGCCCCGCCGCTGCACGCTGTCATGGACAGTGCCACGGCGGCGACGGAGATCGTGGCAAGCAAGCGGGCGCGCAGGGTCATGTGTTCGGTCCTTCACAGTGGGGAAAGTCACCGACGAGCGGTGTACCCGTTCAACTTAAGCGACACATCGGCCCACGACGGCCCGCGCCGAAACACTGCGACACGCGCCGCCGTCTCAACAGCTCAGGCAGTGCCGCCTCAATAGCCGGGTGCGGCGGGCAGTCCCATGAACTGCTCGAGCGAGTGGAACCCTCCGTCGTGATACGCCTCGGCGAGGTCTACGCCGATGTAACGCAGATGCCACGGCTCGGGCAGATATCCGGTCTCGGGCGTCTGGCCCTGCTCGTAGCGGACGATCCAGCCGTACTGCCACGCGTGCGCGACGATCCAGCGGCCCTGCGCGGTGGCCGCCAGCTGATCGAGCGTGCCGCAGTGGGGATCGCACGCGACGACGTCCGTGGCAAGGCCCGTCTGATGCTCGCTGAAGCCGGGCCGGGCGCTGACAAGGTCGGCGTCCTTCGTCCCCCGCACCTCCACCTGACGGTAGTAGTTGCCGTGCTGCGTCTTGTACGAGCGATACCCGCTGTTCATCGCGATCTGCCCCGCCCCGGCCGTGCGCGCGGCGGCGACCATCCGCGTCAGTGCGGCTGCCGCATCCGTCCGCAGGCCTGCTCCATCCAGGCTGCGCACACCGTCGGGCACCGCGCGCGGTGTGGGTGCGTACTGCAGGGGCTGCAGCGGACGCTGCTTGTCGACCACGATCCACAGCCGGGTGGGGTCGTCCATGGGCACACAGGGCGCCTGCCCGCCCACCACCGCCTGGCGGAAGTCGGCACCACCGCCCGCTGCCGCGATCGCCGCAGCGTCGTCGTGGGCGGTCAGCGCCGCGGTGAATGCGGGCTTGTCGCACAGATCGACCGCCGCCGTCACCGGTGCCGGGGGAGGTGTGGGGATCTGCGTCGGAACGTCGGCGGTGGATGTCGAGGACGTGCGCGAAGACGCGTCATCCGGCGCATTCGCGCCCAGCGTGGACGCTGTGATGTCGGCCGACCCGGTCGCGTGCTGGTCGGTGTGCTGGTCCGAGGCGGGATTGAGCACCGCGAGTGCGCCGCTGGTGGTCGCCACCGCCAGCACGAGCGACGCGGCCACCAGCGCGAGGCGCGCGAGCGGCTTGGCCTTGCGGGCGTGGCGCGGCGCCGATTCGTCGCTCAACAGCGGAACGAGCGGTGCGGGCGGCAGCGGCGGGGGCGGGGCCTTGAAGATCGGCGGATGCGGCGCGGCGGCATCGGCGGGCCGGTGCACGTCGGCAGGCCGCGCCATGTCGGCGGTCAGCGTCGGCAGTGGGACGGTCGTCGCGGGGACGCGCTCGCCGGTTCCGCCGACATCGGGGGCGATGGTCGCGGCGGCGCTGTCGGTTCCGGTGCCGGCAGCGGTGATGGCCGCAGCGGTCGCGGAGACGCCGTGCTCACCCTCGCGCGCCTCACGCAGCGCGCGGCGGGTCAGCGGTGCGCGCGCGGCAGAAGCGTGCGGGTCGGGAACCGTCACCTGGCCCATTCTGCCTCGTCGGGCGCCTTCGCGCGCCCCCAGATTCGCGAGCGTGGATCGAACCCGAAGGAGTTTCGATCGAAGACTTGCTTCTTGATCGAATCTGTGTTCCCCTGGGGGGATGCGGTGGCAAGGACAAGAACTCGGAAGTGAGGATGCCGCAGCCCTGCCGGGTCTCGAACGCATCCACGGCCTCGTCCGCTCGGTGACGACCCCCGAATTCGCCGGCATCACGTTCCACGAGGTGATGGCAAAGAGTGCGCTGAACCATGTTCCGGGCGCCTCGGCGATGCCGTTCGACTGGACCGTCAACCCCTACCGGGGCTGCTCCCACGCCTGCGTCTACTGCTTCGCACGGGCCACGCACGAATACCTCGACCTCGATTCCGGGCACGACTTCGACTCGCAGGTCGTCGTCAAGGTCAACGTCGCCGACGTGCTGCGCCGCGAGCTGGCACGCCCGAACTGGCAGCACGACCCGGTCATGCTGGGCACGAACACCGACCCGTATCAGCGCGCCGAGGGCAGATACCGGCTCCTGCCCGGCATCATCGACGCGCTCACCGACTCGCGCACACCGTTCTCGATCCTCACGAAGGGCACGCTGCTGCGCCGCGACCTGCCGCAGCTGGTGGATGCGGCGTCGCACGTGCACGTCTCGCTCGCGATGTCGATCGCCATGTACGACGAGAGTCTGCAGCAATCCGTCGAACCCGGAACACCGACCACGGCCGCACGCCTGGCGACGGTGCGTGCGGCAGCCGACGCCGGCTTTCGCGTCACCGTCTTCCTCATGCCGATCCTGCCGCACCTGACCGATTCAGCGCCGATGCTGCACGAAGCCCTCGACCGCATCCGCGCCGCGGGCGCGGTGCGCGTGGTGTTCGGCGCGCTGCACCTGCGCCCGGGCGCGAAGGCGTGGTTTCTGCAGTGGCTCGAGCGCGAGCATCCCGAACTGGTGCCGGCGTATCGCGGCCTGTACCCGGGCGCGTCGGTCACTGCACCCAAGGCATATCGGGCGTGGCTGACCGCGCGGATGAGGCCGCTGCTGCGCGCGCATCGCCTCAACGGACACGACGAAGACGACGCTCCGCGCCGATCGACCGCCGCGAACCCGGCCGGCCGTGTCGTGACGACCTCGCGCGGGCGCGCGGCGTCGACGTCGGGCGGGCGCACGGCCGCGGCATCCGGCACCGACCGCCTGTTCTGAGCGATCGGCCAGCGACGACTCAGCGCCAGGGGCTGTTCTTCGTCTCGCCGGGGACGTCGCCGCGGGTCCACCACTTCGCCGTGTAGGTGCGGCCCTGGTAGGTCGCCTGGTCACCGGTGTCGTACACCCGGTCGGCCATCCACGGCTGCACCGTCGTGGGGGCGACCCCGCAGGCGGTCAGCGTCTGCCACGCACCTGTGGCCGATCCGTCGGGCGGTGCGCCCTTCGCGAACCAGAGAGCCTCGTAGACACGGCCGTCGAGGTAGGCACGATCGCCCTTCGTGTACGTGGTCTGCCCGTTCCACGCGGTGGAGGCGACGGTCGGAGTGTCCTGGCACAGCAGCGCCGGATTGCCGGCGATCGGCCCGTGACCGGCGTCGCGGATGACCGTCGCAGCAGCCGACGAGAGGTTGCCGTCGACGTCGCCGCTGAGCTCCCAGAAGTCCATGCCGCCCAGACCCTGCTCGACGGCCCAGCTGGTCTTCTCAGCGACCGCGAACGGATCGTCGAACGACCAGAACTCCTTCGCCTTCGCGTCATAGCCCCACGTCGCGTTGAACGCATTCGTGTCGGTGTACTCGTGCGTGATCTTCAGATCGCGGGCCTTGAGCTGGTCCCAGGTCTGCTGGCCGATGCCGGTGGCACCCGTCCACGGCGTGTTCTGGGCGTCCTTCCACCCCTGTCCGTAGGCGGGCACACCAAGATTCAGCTGCGCAGGGTCGACACCAGCAGCGCGGTACGAGGCGACGATCGTGTCGAGGCCGAGGCCCCAGTTGTGCTGCGGATCGCCGTGGATGTTCGCCTGGTGCCCGGTCTGAGCCGACCACGCGCCCCAGAGGTCGTATCCCTGCAGATTGCCATAGTCGATGTAGCGGAACAGTTCGGGCGCGTCCCAGCCGCCCGCGGTGATCACCGTCGGACTGGCGGGCAGAAACGCCGAGATCTGATAGTCGTGGCCGTTCTGCGCGGTCAGGGCGTCGAGCTGGGTGCGCAGCTCTTTGACGAAGGCGAGGAAGTTCGCCTTGTCGTGATCGGGGTCGGTCCTGTTGCCGACCTCCTGCGCCCAGTCGGGCGCACCCGGCCACTCCCAGTCGAGGTCGAAGCCGTCGAAGACGCCCGCCGCCGCTCCTTTGCCGCCGCGGCCGTCGATCACCGGAAGGTTGCCCTTGATGTACACGTCGATGCAGCTGGAGGCCAGAGCCGCACGGCCCTTGGCGGTGGCGACCGCCGTCGAGAACGACTTCGACCACGACCACCCGCCCAGTGAGATCGCGATCTTCAGGTCGGGGTACAGCCGCTTGAGCTCACGCAGCTGGTTGAAGTTGCCGGCGAGCGCCTGCTTCTTGGCGTTCTTCTGATCGGCGACGCCCAGCACCGAGTCGGCGGCCGAGTAGACGCGCACGAAGTCGCTGCCCGCGTCGCCGGCGGCGTCGGTCTCGCCGGCGGCCGGGGCCGCGGCATCCGAGATGAAGCACCTGCCAGGCTTCACGCCGTCCAGGCCCTGCACGCCCCGGGCGCGTGCGGCATCGAGCGAGGCCTGAGAACCCGAGATGTTGCCGAACGCGTAGTTCAGATGCGTGATGTTCGCAGCGGCTCCCTTGTCGACGAACAGACGCTTCAACGTCGCGTGGGCGTCACCCGCAGCCTGCCAGCCGCCGTAGTATCCGACGGTGCGATAGCCGTTCAGGGTCGTGGTCGGGGCGCTTTCGCCGACGGATGCCGCAGCCGGCGCCGGCGTCAGTGTCGGTGTCGGTGTCGGTGCGGCGGTGGCGGGCCCCGCCAGCATGAGGCCGGTGAGGATCGCACCGGTGAGGGTCGAGATGAGTGCGGACACGCGGGGGGTCATGCCACAACCTCCTTCGATTGCGGGGCGCACCAGCCGACCTCGGGTGCCCGTCCGGCGGGTGATCTTGTCAGCCGATTATGCATAGCGTCCTTACGAACGCTTCGCCCATCCTGACAGATCCCCGCGCCCCGCACCACCCCGCACCGCACCGTCCCCGCACCGCGGCGCAAGGCCGCGACCGGGTCAGGCGACGGGGTCGACCTGGCGGCCGGTCAGCTCCTCGAGCAGGTCGTCGCCGGGGCGGACCTCCTCGAACGGCGCCTCGATCTCGGCGCGCTCGAGCATCTCGGTCATGCGCCGACGGCGCTGACGCGGGATCAGCGTCACGACCGTGCCCTGGTGACCTGCGCGGCCGGTGCGGCCGGCGCGGTGCAGATAGGTCTTGTACTCGTCGGGCGCGTCGGCCTGGATGACCAGCCCGATGTCGTCGACGTGGATGCCGCGGGCCGCGACATCCGTCGCCACCAGCACGTTCACCTTGCCGTCGGTCAAGCGCTGCAGGTTGCGGCTGCGCTTGGCCTGGTTCAGGTCGCCGTGCAGCGCGACCGCACGGACGCCGGCCTCGTCGAACTGCTCGGCGAGCATCTCGGCATAGGCACGGGTGCGCGAGAAGACCAGGGTCTTGCCCTCGCGTTCGACCAGCGACAGCAGGATCTCGGCCTTGTCACGGTGGTCGATCACGAGCACGCGGTGGTCGATCGTGCTGGACTGCTGGTCTTCACCGGCAACCTCGAACACCACCGGGTCGGTCAGGAACTCGTCGACCAAGGTGGCGACCTCGCGATCAAGCGTCGCCGAGAACATCAGCTTCTGCGCGGATGCCGGCATCTGCCGCAGGATCCGCTGCATCGGCTCGAGAAACCCGAGCTCCGACATGTGGTCGGCCTCGTCGAGGACCGTAATGCGGATGTCCGACAGGTCGAGCTTGCCCTGGTCGATGAGGTCCTCGATGCGGCCCGGGGTGCCGATCACGATGTCGACGCCCTTCTTGAGGGCTCCGACCTGGCGGGCCTGCGGCACGCCGCCGTAGATCTGCGTCGTGAACAGGCCGACGCTGCGGGCGATCGGCTGCACGGTGCGGTCGATCTGCAGCGCGAGCTCGCGGGTCGGGGCGAGGATGATCGCCTGCGGCAACCGCCCGAACTCGCGCTTCGTGCCGGCCTTGCCGCGCAGCAGCGACTCGACCAGCGGAGCGCCGAAGGCGATGGTCTTGCCCGAACCGGTGCGTCCGCGAGCCAGCACGTGCTTGCCGTCCAAGATCGGGCCGAGCGTGGCCGCCTGGATCGGGAACGGGTGCTCCGCGCCGAGGTCGGCGAGGGTGTTCACGATGTTCTGTCCCAGGCCCAGGTCGATGAAGGATGCCGTTGCCCCGGCGTCGGCCTGCACCGTCTCGGCACGCAGCCGCTCGTGGACGACGTCGATGTGCTCGTCGTGCTGGTGCTGCTCGTGCGTACGGTGCTCGTGCGTGCGCTGCTCGTGCGTGCGGTGCTCGTGCGTGCGGTGCTCATGCGTGCGGTGCTCGTCACGCGGAGCGCGGCGGTCACGGTCGACGGGGAACGAACGGTCACGGGTCGAGTGCGACGAGGTGCCGTGGAACCGTGACGCGCCATGCCCTTCGCGCGGCGAGCGGTCGGCACCGTACGACGGGCGGTCATCGCGCCGCGGACGGTCATCGCGGTGGGCGGGACGGTCGTTGCGATCGAAGGTGCGCTCACCGCGGTGTGCGGGGCGATCATCCCGTCGCGGACGGTCATCGCGATACGAGGGACGCGCGTCCCGGCGTGGGCGGTCGTCCCGATACGACGGGCGGCCGCCGCGCTCCGACCGATCATCGCGGTACGAAGGGCGGTCATCCCGACGCGGACGGTCGTCCTGGTAGGACGGGCGTTCGCCGCGGTACGACGGACGGCCGCCGCGGTACGGCGCGCGCTCCCCGCGCGATGACGCACCGTCGTCTCGACGGGCGCTGCCGCCCTCGAAACCGCGACGGTCGCCGCGAATGCCGCGCGCCGCGTCGCGCCCGGCCTTCTCCTGCGCGCTCCAGCGGCGCTTGGGCTGCGCGCCATCCTGTTCGGCCGCGCGATAGCCGCGATGTCCGGGGCTCTTGCTGCCGGCCTTGCCGAACGACGATTCGCCTGGGCGCCGCGCGGGCTTGCTGCCGTACCGGGGATCGAAGTTGCGCGACGGTCGGCCGCCTGCCGGCTTCTTGTTCTTGGGCATGGGTGTGTCCTTCTGGGTTCTCGCACGAGAACAGCGCTCGAGCGCAGCTCGAGCATCCCGGAGCACCGTCGGCCGGGGCCATTCATGTGATGGTCATGTGCGCCGATCGGCGCTCACCATCGGCCCCCAGGACGTCACAATTTCCCTCTACCGTCGAGCGGCAGCGTCCAGAGCCGACCCTCTAGGATACCGTCTGGGTCTGGGAAATCCCCCACCGCATACCGTCGAAACGCCAATGCCGGATACGATCGAGTGGACGTATGCCGTCACGCTGGGGATGGGGAAGGCCGTATCCGGCGTCCTGCGCCACGGACGACTGGGGATCTGTGGCGTCGGATGCCTTGACGACGCTGGGGATTTCGATGACATCGATCGCACCGACTCCGTCCGCCACAGGGGTGGACCCGATCGCCGCGGCAGCCGCGCTGCTCAATGCAGTCAGACTGCCGAAGGCTCCCGTGCTCGCCACGGTCACGATCATCGTGCTGACCGTGGGCACCGGCATGTCGATAGCGACCACACCCGACGCCGGCTGGTGGCACATGCACTTCAGCGAGCTCGGCACCAACCGCGGCTTCTCGGGCGACGCCTTCAACCTGACGGTGATCGTCACCGGATTGATCATCGTCGCCCTGGCCCGAAGCCTGCGCCGCGACATCCACACCCTGCAGACCCGGCGCGGACACAAGCACACGCGCGCCTTCTGGGTGCTGGTTGCCTCGGCGGGGCTGCATCTGAGCCTGGTGGGCCTGATCCCCGTGAACACCAACGAGTTCCTCCACGATCGCGCGGCGTCGGGCATCATGCTCTCGTTCCTGGGCATGCTGCTGACAGTCGGACTGCGACGCCGTCAGTACTCGCGAAGGATACTGCAGCTGACCCTCGGCGTCGCCGTCGTGCTGGTGACCTGCATCGTCATCTTCCTGTGCGGCCTCATCACGCTCGCCGCACTCGAGATGATCGGCTTCATCCTGATCTTCGGCTGGATGAGCGTGTACGCGGCACGACTGCACGGCGCCGTCGAGAGGGAGCCGGCCCCGACGCCGACTCACCCGACGTCGAGTGTCCACGTTCCGCGGACTCAGTCGTCGTCGCGGAGATGGCGCGGACGGCGTTCCTGCTGCACCGGCGCCGCCGCAGTGGCACCGCCCAGGAACGATGGCGCGCTCGAATCCTTCCCCGCCGATGGGGGTTCCGCGCTCGACATGTTCGCGCTCGAATCCTTCCCCGCCGTCGATGGGGGTTTCGCGCTCGACAGGTTCGCGCCCGCGACAGTCGGCTCAGGCCGGCGCGGCTCAATGCCGGCGGGGCGCGAGACCACGACCGGCTCGTCGCGCACGCCGTTCGCGACGGCGTCGTCAGCCTCGTCGTCCACGGCCGACGCGTTCGACGACGCGGCCCGCGCGACACGATGGGCGGTCCTGCGCTCGCGCGCGCCCTCGACCAGGTTGTACAGCGTGGGCAGCACGAGCAGCGTCAGCACCGTCGACGAGATCAACCCGCCGATGACCACGATCGCCAGCGGCTGCGAGATGAAACCTCCGTGGCCGGTGATGCCCAGCGCCATCGGCGTCAACGCGAAGATGGTCGCCAGTGCCGTCATGAGGATCGGACGCAAGCGCCTCGAACCTCCCGCGAGCACCGCGTCGTGGGCCGACAGGCCCTTGACGCGATACTGGTTCACCAAGTCGACGAGCACGATGGCGTTGGTCACGACGATGCCGATGAGCATGAGCACGCCGATCAGGGATGCGACCCCCAGCGGCACCCCGGTGGCCAGCTGCAGCAGGATCGCCCCGGTGGCGGCGAACGGCACCGAGATCAGCAGCAGCAATGGCTGTCGCAGCGACTTGAACGTCGCGACCATGACGATGTAGACGATCAGGATCGCCGCCAGCATCGCCAGGCCCAGCTGCGAGAACGCCGTGCCCTGCTGAGAGAGCACGCCGCCGATCGATGCAGTGGCCGCCTCGGGCAGATCGGCGGTCTTCAGCGCGTCTGTGATCGTCGAAGACGCCGCCGCCAGATTGTCGGTGGACGGCATGACGGTCACCGTCGAGGTGCGCACGCCGCGCTGCGTCGTGATCGAGGTCGGCCCCGTCGTCTCGGCGACGGTGGCCACGGCATCCAACCGCACGGGTCCGGTGACGGTGGGCACCGTCATCGCCTTCAGGTCGTCGATCGAGCCGGGAGTCGACGACGCCGCCAGATACACCGTGACGTTGCTGTCGTCGATCTCGACCGCGCCGATCGACTGTGGCTGCATGGTCTGGGACACGAGGCCGCCCACGGCCACTTCGCTCAGGCCCAGCGCCGCCGCCTTGTCGCGGTCGACCGCGACGGCGATGTACGGCAGCGACGCCGCGAGGTTCGTGGTGACCTGCCCGATGCCGTCCTTGCCCGCCACCGCGTGCACGACCGCGTCGGTCGCGGTCTGGAGGGTCGTGCCGTCAGGGGCGGTGACGTCGATCTCGACATCAGACGAGCCGAAGCCGCCGCCGGCCGCGGCGATCGTGACGGTGCCCACGTCGTGCAGGCCCGCGACGGCCGTCTCGACATCGCTCTGCACCTTCTGCTGGTCGGCGTCGGGGTCGGTGGTCACCGAGTAGGTCACTCCGCTGCCGCCGCCCGAGAACGCATCGCGCAGCGCCGAACCGGACGAGCCGATCGACACCTGCACGGTGTCGATGCCCGAGATGCCCGTGATCGCCGCCTCGACCTTCTTCGCCGCGGCGTCTTCGCTGTGCAGGGATGCCGCAGGCCCGAGGTCCTGCGTCATCGTGAACGTGTTCTGCCCCGAGTCGCCGAGGAAGTTCGTCTTCATGTGCGGTGCGAGGGCGACGGTGCCGCCCATCACCAGCACGGCCAGCACGACCGTCACCCAGGAGTGCTTGAGCGTCCAGCGCAGAATCGGCAGATACGACTTCTGCAGGCGCGAGGGCGGGGCCTCGGGCGACTCCGGATCGACGGTGTTGCCCGCGGCATCCACCAGCGCCTTGCCCGGCTTGAGGAACCAGTAGGCCAGCACCGGCACGATCGTCAGCGCCACGAACAGCGACGCGGCCATCGCGATGGTCACGGTCAGCGCGAACGGGCGGAACAGCTCACCGGTCATGTCGCCGACGAAGGCGACCGGCAAGAACACCGCGACCGTCGTGATCGTCGAGGCCGACACGGCGGTGGCGACCTCGCGCACCGCGCGCGTGATCGCCGTGAGCTTGTCGGCGCCGACGACGTAATGTCGCTTGATGTTCTCGATCACCACGATGGAGTCGTCGACCACGCGCCCGATGGCGATCGTCAGCGCGCCCAGGGTCAGGATGTTCAGCGAGTAGCCGAACGCCTGGATGCCGATGAACGTGATCAGCACGCTCGTGGGGATCGAGATCGCCGTGACGAGGGTGGAGCGCACCGACATCAAGAAGATCAGGATGATGATCACCGCGAACAGCAGGCCCAGCAGACCCTCTTGCGCGAGCGAGTCGATCGACTGCTGGATGTAGGGCGCCTGATCGAACACGACGGTGAAGGTTCCGCCGGCGAGCTTGTGCTCGAGGTCGGGCAGGGCGTCGCGCACGGCCTTGGAGACATCGACCGTGTTGGCCGACGGGAGCTTCGTGATCGCCAGGGTGAGGGCCTGTTCGCCGTTCACGCGAGAGATCGTGGTGACCGGGGCCTGTTCGAGCACGACCTTGGCGACGTCGGCGATCGTCGTGGTGCCGGTCGGAGCGGCGCCCGCCGCGCCGGCGCCGGTCTGACCCGCGCCCGGCTGTCGGGCGTCCGACTGTCCGGCGCCCGCCGGCGTCACGCTGCGCACCAGCGGCAGCTTGCCGACCTGGTCCACAGAGGTGAGCTTGGACCCGGTCTGCACCGTCAGCGTCCGGTCCCCCTGGGTGATGTCACCGCCGGGGAACAGCATCCCGTTCTGCCCGAGTGCGTCTTTGATCGCCTGCGTCGTGAAACCGGCCGCGGCGAGCTTGTCGGCGTCAGGGGTGATCGTGACGCGCTGTGAGCGGCCGCCCACGATCTGCGCGGCGTTCACCCCGGCCAGATCCTGGATCTCGGGCACGATCGTCGACTGCAGCCGCTGCTGGGTCGTCGCCTCGTCGTCGTAGCCGGTCACCGCCAGCTGGATCACGGGGAAGTCGTCGATGGATGCCGAGATCACATTCGGATCGACGCCCGACGGCAGGCTCTGCTTGATGCGCGCGATCGCGACGTCGATCTTCTGCTCGGCGGTGGCCAGGTTCGTGCCGTACGTGAACTGCGCCTGCACGACGGAAGAGTTCGTGGTGCTGGTGGCGCTGGTCTGCTCGAGTCCGGGCACGCCCTGGATGGCCTGCTCGATCGGGGTGGACACGTCGCCCGCAACCACATCGGGCGACGCACCGGGGTAGCTGGAGACGACGACCAGCTGCGGGAACTCGATCGACGGGATCAGCTCCTGCTTGAGGTTCACCAGCGCGAGGCCACCGAAGACCGCAGCGACGATCGTGATCAGAGCGATGAGCGCACGGTTGCGCAGGCTGAGGACGGCGAGCTTCGACACGGATGACCTTCGGACGGGCGAACGGCGGCGCGGGAGCGCGGCACGAGACAGACGGCACGAGCGAGGCGACGACCAGCACTCCACGGCCTGCGGCCGGCGCCCTGCGCGCCCGCGCACAGTATTCCATGTCTGTGTGAGCATTGCCCTGGCGCGTACCACGCTGTGTGTCGGCCAAGTGGACGGTGTGCCGAACGCGGGAATACGCTGAGGCAATGCCCGCCTCCCCGTTGCCGTCCGCCCGAGCGGACCGCACGGCCCGTGCGGGTCTCATGCTCGCCGGCATCCTGCTGCTGGCGGCGAACCTGCGCGCGTCCATCACATCGGCGGGCCCCGTGCTGGGCGAGATCCGCGCGGATCTCGGATTCGGGTCGGCCGCGGCATCCTTCCTCATCGCCCTGCCCGTGATCGGCTTCGCCGTCTTCTCACCGTTCGCCCCGGCGCTTGCCCGCCGCGTCGGGCTGGAGTGGGCGCTGGGCGGATCCCTGCTCGTGCTCGCCGGCGCCATCATTCTGCGTTCTCTGCCGGTGCCCGGCGCGATCTGGGTCGGCACCGTGGGCCTGGGTGCTGCGATCGCGATTCTCAACGTGCTGATCCCCGCACTGGTCAAGCGCGAGTACCCGCATCGGGTGGGTGCGATGACCGGCATCTACTCCGCGCTGCAAAGCGGCGTGGCCGCCGTCGCCGCGGGCCTTGCCGTGCCGATCGCGGGGATGACCGCCGCCGGCTGGCGACTGTCGATCGGAGTCTGGGCGGCCCTGGCGCTGATCGGCTTCGCGGTGTTCCTGCCACAGCTGCGGCGGCGACACACCGTGATGGAGGGACGGCAGGATGCCGCGGCAGACGCGGTGGTCGATCCTCCGATCCCACGCCTCGGGAGCATGTGGCGCAACCGTCTGGCCTGGTGGGTGACGATCTATCTCGGATTGCAGTCCACGATCTACTACACGGTGATCACGTGGTGGCCGGCCATCGAGCGCAGCAGTGGCGTGTCACCGCTGGCCGCCGGCTGGCACCAGTTCATCTTTCAGACCATGGGCATCGTCGGCAGCCTCGTCGGCGCGGCGCTGCTGCACCGCCTGCACTCGCAGAGCGGACTGACGGTGATCGCGGCTGCCTTGGTCACCGTCGCGGCGGCCGGGCAGCTGCTTCTGCCGGCCTGGGGGATCGTGTGGATCCTGTTCCTCGGCCTGGCCGGTGGCTCCCAGATCACCATTGCGCTGTCGCTGTTCGGGCTGCGCACACACAACCACGAGCACGCGGCGTCACTGTCGGGCATGGCCCAGTCGGTGGGTTACCTGCTCGCCGCGTTCGGCCCGATCCTGGTCGGCGTGCTGCACGACGCGACCGGATCGTGGGAAGTGCCGTTGACGATGCTGCTGATCATCTCGATCGGGATCGCCGCGTTCGGCGTGCTCGCCGGCCGCCCGCGTTTCATCGAAGACACCGGCCGCCTCTGACGGCGCTGCAGGGGTGGCGGCGCCTGCGCCTGCTATCGACGGCGCGGCGGCGGCTCGGGAACGCGGATCGCGTTGGTCACGGCATCCAACGGCACCGTCACCAGTCCCCGTCGGCGCGTCTCGATGACGCAGGCCGTGTCGGTCAGCTCGCGCAGATATCCCAGGGCGTCCGACCAGCCGCCGTCGATGCTGCGGCGGACGGTCACGCGCGTGCCCAGCGCGCATCCACGCAAGAATTCGACCGGGTCACCCACCCGGCCAGCCTATGCCGGACGGGTGGGCGCTCGGGCCGCGGATCACAGCCGGGTCGCCGCGTACACCCGCAGTGCGTCACGGACGAACTCGGCACCCGTGGTGCCGCCGTAGTTCTCGGTGAAACGCGGATCGGCGACATACATGTCGCCGAGGCCGGTCACATACGCCTTCAGGTCGGTCGGGATGCCGGGGACACCCGTCAGCCAGTGCACGTGTCGCTCGGCCAGCGCTTGAGCCTGCGCGCTGTCGGGAGCGATGCGGCGGGACGCGGCATCCTTCCACTGGTCGTTCAGCTGCGCGACCCGCTGCCGCCACTCGGCCTTCTCGGCCGCGGACATGCCGCGCCACCACGCGTCGCCGCGCACATAGGCGTCGGCGCCCCAGCGGTCGATGACCTCGTCCTTGTACTGCGTGTGGTCGAAGCCGTCGAACATCTTCTCTGCCATGGGATTATCACCTCCTTCCAATGCGTGGATCGTCGAGGACACGGCGGTGATCTGACGGTCGATGCGCGCACGCTCCTGCCGCAGCAGGTCGAGATGCGTCGTCAGCGCCGCGACCTCACCGGTCTCGCGTGCGAGCACGTCGGCGATCTGCGGCAGCCCGAGTCCGAGCTCGCGCAGCAGCAGAATCCGCTGCAGCCGCACGAGCGCCGTCCGGTCGTAGTGCCGGTAGCCGTTGCGAGCGATGCGCGTCGGCGCGAGCAGCCCGATCTCGTCGTAATGACGCAGCGTGCGGCTCGTCGTGCCCGTGAGCGTCGCGACCTCGTGGATCGACAGGTCCATGTCGCCCTCCTTCCGCGTTCCACGGTAGAGGTTGACGCTGCGTCAATGTCAAGCGCGCTCGTTCGTGCGGCTCGATGCCGGACCCGCAGCCCGATCAGGCGAGGGTGTCGAGGATCTCGATGAGCTTCTCGTAGGTCGTCAGCGGGCTGATGATCGCGAACCGCAGCACCGGCTGACCGTTGTGCGAGCTGGGCACGACGAACCCGATCTGGTCGTCGAGCAGCTTGTCGGACCAGGCGCGGTAGGTCGCGGCATCCCACCCCTCGCGCCGGAACACAACCACCGACAGCTGCGGATCGCGCACCAGCGACAACCCGGGGCGCGCCTCGATCTCATCGGCGATCCGGCGCGCCAGATCGATGCCGTACTCGATCGCCGCGCGGTACTGCCCGGCGCCGTGCGTGGCCAGCGAGAACCAGAGAGGGATGCCGCGCGCCCGGCGGGTGAGCTGAATGGCGAGGTCCGAGGGGTTCCAGTCGGCGCCATCGGTGAGCGGGTCGAGGTATTCCGCGTGCTGCGTGTGCGCGAGCCGCGCGCCGGCGGGATCGCGATAGATCAGCGCGCACGCGTCATACGGCGCGAACAGCCACTTGTGCGGATCGACGATGAGCGAATCGGCGCGCTCGACACCGAGGAACGCCGAGCGCATGCGCGGCACGAGCATGGCGGCCAGACCGTACGCCCCGTCGACGTGCAGCCACACTGCGCGGTCGGCAGCGACGTCGGCGATGGTGTCGATGTCGTCCACGATGCCGAAGTTCGTGGTGCCGCCGGTGGCCACCACCGCCATGACGGCGTCGCCGTAGGCGTCGAGCACCGCAGCCACGGCGTCGCCGTGCAGGCGGCCATCGGCATCGGGCTCGGCGGTGGCCACGTCGATGTCCATGACGGATGCCGCGGCCGCGATCGACGAGTGCGCCTCGGAGCTGCACACCACGACCCAGCGCGCCGGGTCATCCCGCCCTTGGGCACGACGGCGGCGCCGTGCGGCGTCGCGGGCGGCGACCAGCGCGGAGAGATTGCCGATCGTTCCGCCTTGCACGAACACGCCGCCCGATCCCGCGGGCAGGCCGAACTCGGCGGCCAGCCACCGCAGCACCTCATTCTCGGCGTAGACGACGCCGGCGCCCTCCTGCCACGAGCCGCCGTAGACCGAGGAAGCCGAGACGATCACATCGAACGCGGTGGCCGCCTTGCTCGGCGCCGACGGGATGAACGACAGGTACCCAGGGTGATCGGTCGACAGGCAGGCCGGCGCCAGCACGTTCTCGAACAGGCCGGCGGCCCGACGTGCGCCGATGCCCTCTTCGGTGATCGTGCCTGAGGCGAGCCGCACGAGCTCGCGCTGCGTGAGCGGCTTGTCCAGCGGCACGTCGTGATAGAGCTCGCGGCGGCGGGCGTAGTCGAGCACGTCGTCGACGATCGCCGTCGTCTCCGGGCTCAGATCGTGCATGCGGGCAGGGTCGGTCATGGCGTCTCCGGTCTTTCCATCCGGGTCGCGCAGCCGTCCGCCGCGAACCCTCTTGCGCCGAAATCATATGACTTCATCGGGCGCACACCGGATTCGCGTCAGGCTCATGTGTCCGCGTCAAGATCACATGATTTCGACAGGGCAGGGGGTGGCATGAACGCGATATATCGTGTTATAGTCGCTGAACGCGATATATCGCGATCCTCACACTGATCCAGGAGCATCCCATGACCCTTGAGAAATGGCTCATCCAGCCGGGGCAGACGCGCGTGATCGACATCGAGACGGTCCGCAAACTCAAGATCGGCCTCGTCGGCGGTCAGGTCGACGTGGTCGCACACGACGAACCGGGCGCCCGCATCGAAGTGCACGGCGTGACCGTGAAAGACCTGCGCATCGAGGTGACCGGCGACGTCGTCGAAATCGACCACCCGCAGCTGCGGTGGGACAACTTCCTCGAAGTCTTCCGCAACTTCGGCGCGGGCGGCCCCAAAGCCGAGATCAGCGTCGCCGTCCCCCGCGACGTCGCCCTGAACCTCGGCGTGGTCAGCGCCAGCGCGCTGGTCTCGGGCATCCGCAGCGACGCACGGCTGAACACCGTCTCAGGCGACATCATCGCCGACGGCCTCACCGGCGACATCGTGGTGAACGCCGTCTCGGGCGACGTGCAGATGCGGGCGCTGACCGGCACTCTCGGCGCCAACAGCGTGTCGGGGGATGTCGCAGCCGCCGGGGCTGTCACCAAGGCCACCATCGACACGGTCTCGGGCGGCATGCTGGTCGATTCGACCGGGCCGGTGCACCAGATCTCGCTGAACACCGTCAGCGGCGACGCCACCGTGCGCCTGGACGAAGGCCTCCCGGCCAACTTCGTCGCCCGCAGCGTCAGCGGTCGCGTGCAGATCGACGGCGTCGTGCGCTCCGGCAGCGGCCCCACCAGCTACTCCGGCTCCGTCGGTGAGCTCTCGGGCAGCTTCGCCGACGTGCGCACGAACTCGGTCTCGGGCGATCTCACGGTGCTGCGCCGACCCGCCTCCACCTCTGACGCCTCGGCGTCCACCGAGTACGACGAACAGGAGTGGTGATGACGCCCGTCTTCTCGCACGGCGACCTGCGTCTGTACCTGCTGAGCCTGCTCGACGAGCAGCCGCGGCACGGCTACGACCTGATCCAGGCACTGTCGGACCGCACCGGGGGCACCTACACTCCCAGCGCCGGCACGATCTATCCGCGCCTTGCCAAGCTCGAAGAGGAGGGCCTGGTGACCAAGACCGTCGACGGGCGCAAGACCGTCTATGCGATCAGCGACGCGGGGCGGGCCGAAGTGGCCGCGCGCTCTGCCGACCTCGAGGGCATCGAAGAGGGGCTGGCCGACTCGGTGCGACTGATCGCCGACGAGGTGCGCGGCAGTGTGCGCGAGGCGATGAAGAGCCTGCGGGCCGATCTCGCCTCCGCCGCACACGACGAGCGCGCGTCCGCTCCCCCGCGCGACCGCTCCGACGATCCGCGCGTGCGCAGCCGGCAGCAGCTGCAGCGGGCCGACGCGGCGGTCAACGCGTTCCGCGGGCAGCTGCGGGCGGATCTGCACACCCATGTGGCGCGCGGCGGCGCACTGCCGGCATCCCTCGTCGACGACCTGACGCGCGCACTCGACGCAGCCTCGCGCGACCTCACCCGCGCACTGCGCGTGACGGACAGCTGATCGGACGCGACAGGCGGGCGAACGTCAGGATGTCTCACCAGGGCAGGTCTTCGTCATCCTCGACGATGTCGCCGATCGGCACCACGAGCACCGGGCGGCTCTGGCGGTGCGCGAGCCGCACCGCCACCGACCCGGTGAAGAACTCGCGAATCGACTCACCGAGCCCGCGCTTGCGCGTGCCGACGACGATCATGCGGGCCTTCACGTCGTCGGCGAGCTTCTTGATCGCCAGCGCCGGGTCGCCCACGAGCGGACGCAACGTCCACTGCACGCCGCAGCCCTCGAGTGCGGTCGTGGTCTCTTCGGTGATGCGCGCGACCTCGTGCTCACGCCCTGCCGTGTTCAGATCGACCGATGCCGTCTGCACGAAGCCGTCCGGATCTTCGTAGGCCACGAACCGTGTCACATCGACGGTGACCACCAGCAGCTGCACCTGGAACGCCTTGGCGAATCGGGCCGCTTCGCGCACCACGCGTGCAGGCTCGCCCGGCACGACCCCCACGATCACCGCTCCGGTGGGAACTGTTTCGGGCGTGGCATCGGATGCCGCGTCGGACATATACGCTTCACCTTTCATGCAGGACCGCGTGAGGCATGCCCCGAAACCAGATCGGCCATCGCCCCGCGTGATATCCTGAATGCTACTCTTACCGGCTTGCGACCGGATTTATGAACGCGTCGGGCAGGCACCGCCCGCGACTTGGACCATAAGGGGGTCTCGCATGGGGCGTGGCCGTCAGAAGGCGAAGCACACCAAGATCGCCCGTGAGCTCAAGTACGACACGTACAACGTGAACTACGCGGCGCTGGAGCGCGAGCTCGGACATCACGAGGGTGCTGGCGAAGAATACGTCGACAAGTGGGCGGACGACTACGCCGCCGACGATGACGACGACAGCACAGACGACGACGAGACCACCGACTCGTACCAGCATCTGAAGGCATAGTCCGTCCGCTGCCCGGTCGTCGCGCGAGGAGCGCGGCAAGCGGTCGTGGTTCAGGACTGCTGTGTGCCTTCGACCCACGCCAGGTATTCGTCCGACACGGTTCCCGTGACATACCGGCCGTCGAAGCAGCTCATGTCGAGGTCATCGATCTCGGAGCCTTCCAGGATCGCGGCCTTGAGGTCGTCGATCTCCTGGTAGACGAGGTGGTCGCAGCCGAGCTCCACCGCGATCTCGGGGATCGTCCGGCCGTGCGCGACCAGTTCCTCACGCGAGGGCATGTTGATGCCGTACACGTGCGGGTAGCGCACAGGCGGCGCGGCCGACGCGAACGTGACCGAGGTGGCCCCGGCATCCCGCGCCATCTGGATGATCTGCTTGCTCGTGGTTCCGCGCACGATCGAGTCGTCGATCAGCAGCACGTTCTTGCCCTTGAACTCGCTGGACATCGCGTTCAGCTTCTGGCGCACGCTCTTCTTGCGCACCGCCTGCCCCGGCATGATGAACGTGCGGCCGATGTAGCGGTTCTTGTAGAAGCCCTCGCGGTACTCGACGCCCAGCTTTCGAGCCACCTCCATCGCGGCGGGCCGCGACGACTCGGGGATCGGCATGACGACGTCGATCTCCTCCATCGGCACATGCTTGGCGATCGTGTCGGCCAGGCGCTCGCCCATGCGCAGGCGCGACTCGTACACGGCGATGCCGTTCATGACCGAGTCAGGACGGGCGAGGTACACATACTCGAACGAGCACGGGAACAGCTGCGGGTTGGACGCGCACTGGCGCGTGTGCAGCCGGCCTGCGAGGTCGACGAACACCGCCTCACCGGGCGCGACGTCTCGCACGACCTCGAAGCCGGCGTTCTCCATCACGAGCGATTCGCTCGAGACGATCCACTCGTACGTGCCGTCGGCGGCCTTGCGCGTGCCGATGATCAGCGGGCGGATGCCGAACGGGTCGCGGAACGCGAGCAGACCGTAGCCGGCGATCAGCGCGATCGCCGCGTACGACCCCTCGACGCGCTCGTGCACACGGGTGACGGCGTCGAACAGCTCGTCGGGGCCCAGCTCGAGGCCAGAGATCGAGGACTGCAGCGCATTGGCCAGAACGTTCACGAGCAGCTCGGTGTCGCTGGAGGTGTTCAGGTGCCGACGGTCCCTGTGGAACAGCTCGTCGGTGAGCTCACGCGTGTTGGTGAGGTTGCCGTTGTGCACCAGGACGATGCCGTACGGCGCATTGACATAGAACGGCTGCGCCTCTTCTTCGTTCGTGGCCACGCCGCGGGTCGCATAGCGCACGTGCCCGAGGCCGATGTTGCCCAGCAGGGTGCGCATGTCGCGCGTGCGGAACGCCTCGCGCACCATCCCCTGACCCTTGTGCTGGTGGAACGTGCCGTTCGGCTCGGCGGTGGCGATGCCGGTCGAGTCCTGGCCGCGGTGCTGCAGCAGCAGCAGAGAGTCGTAGATGTCCTGATTGACCGGGCCGCGCCCGACCATGCCGACGATGCCGCACATGTGGTGTTACTTCGCTCCGTCTTTTCTCGCGCTGTCTTCGCTTGCGCTGTCTCGGTACGCGCCGACCAGGCGCACGGCTCCGCCGTCGACGCCCTTCGCGCCTTCGATGAACTCGCCGGCCGGTCGCGCGCCATCGGCGACCACGCCGACCTGCCACGCGTCGATCCCCGCCGCATTCAGGTGGGATGCCGCATCCTGCGCACTCGCCGCATCCACGACCGCAAGGAACCCGACGCCGAGATTCCACGTGCCCTCGGTGTCGACGAGGTTCAGGCCCCCGAGGTCGGCCAGCACCCGGAACACCGGTGGCGGCGACCACGTCGATCGGTCCAGTTCGGCCCAGGTGCCCGGCGGCAGGACCCGCGCGAGGTTCGCCGCGATGCCGCCGCCGGTGACATGACTGAGAGAGTGGATGCCGTCGCCCACCGCGTCGATCAGCGCCAACAGCGGTGTCGTGTACAGGCGCGTGGGCTCCAGCAGCGCTTCGCCCCATGAGGTGCCCAGGTCGGCGGACTGCGCCCCGTACGAGATGCCGGCGCCGGTGACGATGTGGCGCACGAGCGAGAAGCCGTTGGAGTGCAGGCCCGACGAGGCGAGGGCCAGCACGACGTCGCCCGGACGCACCCGGTCGGCGCCCAGCACGCGGTCGGCCTCGACGACACCGGTCGCCGCCCCGGCCACGTCGTAGTCGTTCAGGCCGAGAAGACCGGGGTGCTCGGCGGTCTCGCCGCCCACGAGAGCCGTGCCGGTCGCCTCGCATCCGCGGGCAATGCCGGCGACGATGTCGGCGATGCGCTCGGGCACGACCTTGCCGCACGCGATGTAGTCGGTCATGAACAGGGGCTTGGCTCCCACCACGACGATGTCGTCGACGACCATGCCGACGAGGTCCTGCCCGATGGTGTCGTGCTTGTCGAGCGCCTGCGCGATGGCGACCTTCGTCCCCACTCCATCGGTGCTCGTGACCAGCAGCGGCCGTGTGTGGCCGAGCAGGGCCGACGCGTCGAACAGCCCCGCGAAACCGCCGACCCCGCCGAGGACCTCGGACCCGTGCGTGCGGCGGACGGCCGACTTCATCAACTCGACCGCGAGATCACCCGCGGCAGTGTCGACTCCGGCATGTGCATAGGGGTTGGCGGGGGGCGATGCGACCACGCGTACAGCCTAGCGGCCGGTGTCTGTGCGCCAGCCCCGGGCTGCGGCCGCAGACGTACGAGCGAGAACATCCCCTGCGCGGCGGCATGGCGGTGTCTAGGCTGAGCGCGTGAGTCCCCACGAGCAACCGGCGGCCGGCCGCCGCGTGCATTGGCTCGAGCTGCTGTTCGACCTGGTGATGGTCGCCTACATCAGCCAGGTCGCGCACACCATGCACGGCAGCCCGACGCCGGCCGACGGCCTTGCATTCGCGGTGCTGCTGGCGCTCGGCTGGTGGGCCTGGATCAACGCCAGCGTCACGATGAACCTGTTCGGCGCGCGCATCACCCCCACGATCTGGGTCGCCGTCGGGTTCGTGATGATCGCGATCGGGTTCATCGCCGCCGCCGTGCCCGAGGCTTTCACGGAGCGCGCGGGGGCGTTCGCGCTCGGCAACGCGGTGATCCGACTGGTGTGGATGTATCCGTGGCTGGTCAAGCGCCGAGTGACGGGCGCCGCCTGGTGGCGCCCGTGGCTGTACTGCTTCGTGCCGGCGGCGCTGTGGACGGCGTCGGTCTGGGCTCCGGGACCGTGGCGGTACGTCCTGTGGGCGGCAGCGACCGCCCTCGAGGTCGCACTGCTGGTGAACCTTGGCCGGGGATCGGCATGGGTGGGTCGCGCCGTCGACATCGACCACCTCATCGAGAGGGTGAGCCTTCTCGTGGTGATCGTCTTCGGCGAATCGGTGCTGTCGATCATCTCGGAGCTGTCGGCGCACTGGGCGCCCGCTCCCGCGTTGGCCGCACTCCTGGGCCTGATGGCCGTCATCGTGCTCGCGTGGATGTTCTTCACGCTCGCGACCGTCGGTGTGGAGGCGGGTCTGCGCCGACTGCGGGACCGCGGCAGCGTCGGCGCGCTGCGCGACACCGTGATGTATCTGCCGGTGCTGCTGATCGCCGGGATCGTGCTGTTGGCCGCGGGCGTCGGCACCGCGGTCGCCGACGCCGCCGGCCGGCTGCCGATCGCCGCCGCGGTGTGCATCGCGGTGGGCATCTGCCTGTTCTTCCTGGCCAGCATCGCCGAGTCTCTGCGCTACGGCGCCGCGTGGCGCGACGTCATCGCGTGGGGACCCGCCGGCGCCGTGCTGCCGTGGCTGCTGGTGCCGCTCTCGGTCGTGCTCACCGCCACCGGCCTGATCGCGGCATCCCTTCTCATCATCGTCGCGTGCGTGACGCTGAGTGTGATGAACACTCGGCGGGTGCGCCGTCGCGCACGGGTGTAAGCGCGGCACGATTCTCGGCCAGGATCTCCGGGTCCGAGCAGGATGCCCCGCCCTACAATGGCGGGATGGGAGCAGCCGGCAGTCCCGAGTGGACGATCCGCGAAGACGCGGGCCAGCCCGTGCTGCTCGCCCTGTGCCTGCGGCAGCTCCTGGGCATCCGCTCCCCTGCCGAGCTTCCGTCGCTGCGCGGCATCCCGCCCCGCACCAGCGACCGCTCACGCGACCTGCAGGATGCCCTCGAAGAGCAGTGGAGCGCCTACTGGGACCTCACCGTCGAGCCGCAGGCCCACCCGTCGAAGGTGCCGCTCGAACTCGTCGACGGGTTCGCTCGGCTGATTGCCCTGCCGGTTCGCGGGTTCGGCGAGTTGCGGCACGCGATCGCCCCCTTCGAGACCGAAGCGATGGCCCTGTCGCAGAGCATGCACGCGCGGTATTCGAAGGATGCCGCAGCCAAGCCGGGCACGTCGTATCGGGCGTATGCGAGCGCGATCGCCGAGCATGAACGGCAGGTGGGCCGCCGTGCGCACTCGTTCGAGCTGAACGTGCAGGTGCTGCCGCTGACGCAGCGCGGCGTGTGGTGGATCGGGGCGCTGACGGTCGCCGTGACCGACGGACTGCGTCAGGATGTCGTGGCGTTCGACGCCGCGATCCATCCGATCATCGCCGAGCTCGCGTGAGGCTCAGGCCGCGCGGACTCAGTCCGCGGAGGTGACGGATTCGCGATCGACCTGCACCTGCCGGGTGCGCCGGCCGACGGTGCGCTCGAGGATCAGCGCGACGATGCCGCCGAGCGCGAGACCTGCGACACCGCACACCAGCACCAGGAAGCCGAAGATCTGGCTCTTCGTGTACGTGACCTGACTGACGGTGGACGGCTCGTTGCCCGAGATGTCGACGACTCCGAATGCGTACGTGAGGATCAGGGCGACCACGACGCCGATCGCCGTTCCCAGCAGCAGGAACACCAGCATCTTGGGCGCGCGGCGCAACGTCACGGTCTCGACGCTCTCTTCTACGAGTTCGACCGGGACGGGTGTGGCTGCGCCGTGCGCGGTCTGGGGCTCGTCGGCCTTGTCGGTCATGCCTCTATTGTCTCACTGCACGCGCTGGCGGGAGCCTGGACGGTCGCCGCGTCCGCCCGATGCCGCAACCGTGTGCGTCAGGGCCGCAGGGGCAGCAGATCGGAGATGTCGGCGCGTACTCCCGACGCGAGGATGCGGCCGGAGGCCTCGGCATCCTGCCACTGCTGCTGGCCCAGCGCGAGCGAGATCCACGTCATGGGGTCGGTCTCGACCACGTTCGGCGGCGTGCCGCGCGTGTGGCGCGGCCCTTCGATCACCTGCACGGCGCCGAACGGCGGCACCCGCACCTCGACGGTGTGCCCGGGAGCCTTCTCGACCAGCAGCTGCAGCAGGTAGCGGACGGCGGTGGCGAGGTCCGTGCGCTCGGGGTCCCCACTCTTTACGCCGGCGAGCGCGACTCTTCCGTCCTCCGTAGAGATCTTGCGGGCCATGGGCATACGCTACCCCGCATCCGCACGCCGCGGGCTGGTTCGCTCGAGCGTGCCCGCCGCTAGGCTGGCCGGGTGAGAATCCTGGTCCTCGGCTCGGGCGCGCGCGAGCACGCCATCATCCTCGCGCTGCGCTCGGAGCGCACCGAACACGAGATCTTCGCGGCCCCCGGCAACGCGGGCATCGCACAGGACGCCGTGGTGGTCGCGCTCGACGCGGACGATCCCGCTGCCGTCACCGAATACGCCAACGGGCAGCACATCGACCTGGTCGTGATCGGCCCTGAGGCTCCCCTCGTCGCCGGCGTCGCCGACGCATTGCGCGAGCGCGGCATCCCGGTCTTCGGCCCCGGCAGGGCTGCGGCCCAGCTCGAGGGCTCCAAGACGTTCGCGAAGCGGATCATGGATGCCGCGGGTGTGCCGACCGGTCGCGCCGTGCGTGCGCACACCGTGGACGAGGTCGCCGCTGCCCTCGACGAGCTGGGCGCCCCGCACGTGGTCAAGGCCGACGGCCTGGCCGCCGGCAAGGGCGTCATCGTCACCGACGACCGCGAGGCGGCCCTGGCGCACGCCGCGCAGTACCTGGGGCCGGCGCCCGTGCTGGTCGAGGAGTACCTGGGCGGGCCCGAAGTGTCGCTGTTCTTCCTGTCGGACGGCGACCACGTGCTGCCGCTCAGTCCCGCGCAGGACTACAAGCGTCTGCGCGACGGCGACGAGGGGCCGAACACCGGCGGCATGGGCGCCTACTCTCCGCTGCCGTGGCTGCTCGAGCAGTTCGGCGGAGAAGACGCGTTCGTCGACCTGGTCACCACGACCATCGCCGAGCCGGTGATCCATCAGCTCGACGCCGAGGGCACACCGTTCATCGGCCTGCTGTACGCCGGGCTCGTGCTCACCCCGCAGGGCGTCAAGGTCATCGAATTCAACGCACGCTTCGGCGACCCCGAGACGCAGGTCGTGCTGCCGCGGCTGGTCGATCCGCTCAGCGAGCTGCTGCTGGCTGCGGCATCCGGCCATCTCGAGGACTTCTCGCGGCCCGCGTTCGCCGAGGCCACTGCGGTGAGCGTGGTGCTGGCCAGCGAGGGATATCCGTCGGCCCCGATCACCGGCCGACTGCTGACAGGGTTGGATGCTGCAGCCGCCGTCGAGGGGGTCCACCTCGCGCACGCGGCCACGGGCCGAAGCGACGAGGGGGTGGTCGCCACCGGCGGGCGTGTGCTGAACGTCGTCGCCGTGGGCACGACGTTCGCCGAGTCGACGTCGCGCGCCTACTCGGCCCTGGCGAAGATCGGGCTGGACGGCGGCCAGTACCGCACCGACATCGCCGCCCGCGTCGTCGAGGACTGAGCCCGCTCCTCGCCCGCAGCGGCGGTCACAGGTCCCGCCGGGCGAACAGCCTGTTCGCGAAAGCCGCCGATGCGACCATCAGCACCACCGCGCCGGCGATGAGCGCCACCACGAGGCCGGCCGGAGCCGTGGCGTTCGACCACGTCGCGATGCCGTCGAGCAGATGCGTCTTATTGGCCAGCAACGCGAACGCCAGGAACACGATGAGAAGGACGAACAGGATCGGCCGTCCTCGCGTGTACCCCACCAGGAAGAACCAGGGCAGCTGCAGGGCGATCGCGATCGCGGTGACCACGACGGTGATCACGACCATGAAGCCGATGGTCGACCAGTCCAGCGTCTGCCGGCGCACCAGCGCCAGCACGAACGCGACCACCAGTCCGATGACGCTGCCCACCAGCGCGAACACGACACCCGTGAGATACCGGCCGATGACCACCGCCGTGCGCCCGACGCTCGACAGCGCGTAGAGCGCGTTCATGTTGCCGCGCTCGTCGATGAGGAACGCATAGGTGAGCATGATGGTGCTCATATATCCGCCGCACACGATCGCGGCGCCGGAGAAGGGGATCGTCGCTCCGATCATCGCGACGACGATGATGAACAGCAGAACGCGGACCGGTGCCGCCGAGATCACGGTACGCATGTCGAATCGAGTGAAGGCGATCATGCCGCGCCTCCTTGCCGGCGTGGCGCGCGACCGTCGGCGTTGCCTGAGCCCCCACCGGCGAAGCCGACGACGATGTCGTCGGTGGTGGCCGGCAGCAGGTCGATGTCCGGGCCGAACAGCGCAGAGTCGGCCATGTGGATGAGGCCTTCGAACTCACGGCCGAGGCCCCAGCGGATGCCGATCACAGCGGCTGCGGCATCCGGTGCGAGCCCGCCGCGACCGCGAACGACCGCGAACTCGTCCCGGGCCTGTTCGAGGGTGCCCCGGTAGGCGATCGCGCCGTGCGACATCACGATCAGATGATCGGCGAGATTGTCGAGGTCGGTGGTGATGTGCGTCGAGAACAGTGCCGTGTGGGCGCCGTCGAGCATGAACTCGCGGATCACATCGGCCAGCTCCCGCCGGGCCACCGGGTCCAGCCCACTGGACGGCTCGTCCAGGATGAGAAGGAGCGGGTCATGGGCGAGGGCCATGGCCATCGCCAGCTTCACCGACTGTCCGCGGGACAGGTCGCCCACGCGCGTGCGCTTCGGGATGTCGAACCGATCCAACAGCTCACCGAAACGTGCCTCGTCCCAGCGGGCGAACAGCGGCCGCACACGCGCTCCCACTTTTCCCGCGCGCCACTCCGGCACGGCGGTGACCCGATCGAGGACGACGCCGATCCGGTCGATCACCGCTTGCGGGTGCGGGGAGTCCAGGACTGTGACCTCGCCGGCGTCCGGCAGAGCCAGGCCGAGCAAGCTGCGGATCAGCGTCGTCTTGCCCGATCCGTTGGGCCCCACCAGTCCGGTCACGTAGCCGGCCGGCAGCGACAGGTCCACGTCTCGCAGCTCGAAATCCCCCAGCCGCTTTCGCAACCCGCGCACGCGCGCGACGTCGTTCATACGCTCAACGCCTACTTTCGTGTCTTCCACTCTGCCTCCACCTTTCCCACCAGCGCGGCCAGGTCCAGCCTGGCTGCCCGCCCGGCGTCCACGACGTCTCTGACGGCGTCATCGATTCGTTCGGCCACGATCCCCGCGGCGGTGGCCGCAGGGATGGCGCAGACCACGAATCCGCGCCCGTGCTCATTGGCGACCAGGTCGAGGGCGACCAGCTCGTTGTATGCCCTCGTGACCGTGATGATGCTCACGCGCAGCTGCGCGGCCAGCTGCCGCAGCGACGGAAGCATCTCGCCCACGCCGACCTCGCCGCCGAGGATCGCGTCGCTGATCTGAGCCTTGATCTGCTCGTACATCGGCACGGCACTCGAACTCGAGACGACGATGTGCACCGATTTCCCTTCTACTGTTTATAGACACCATAACAGTATCGGGAAGGCGTGAACCTCAAAGTCAGCTGAGCACGCGGTAGACGAACACGTCCGTGATCTGAGGCAACGTGAACGCGGCCCGCCCGGCAGTGGCCGGGTCCGTGTCGAGCACCTGCTCGACGGCCGCGACCATCTGCGCGCGCATCGGGGGATCAGCCGCGAGGAAGGAGCTGACCGTGAGCCATCGCTGCACGTAGTCGTCGCGGGTGATGCGCTCCGACCAGGGGTGGGTGGTCATGCGCTCGAATGCGAAACCCGGCAACTCGCCGATGATCGCGGCCGGATCGGACGCCGTGGGCGGTTCAGCTGCCACGGCGAGGTCGGATGCCGCGGACGGCTCACCGCCCTCGCCCACGAGACCGGGGTGCGCGATGCGGTGGCAGGCACGGTCCCACGTGCACGCCGGATCGGCGTCGTTCCACAGCATTCCGAGCACGCCGCCGGCGCGCAGCACCCGTGCGATCTCGGCACACGCCGGGTCTCGGTCGAACCAGTGAAAGGCCTGAGCGACGGTCACCGCATCCACGCTCGCGTCGGCGAGCGGGATGTGCTCGGCGCTGCCGATCCGCGCGTCGACCGCCGGCAGGGTGGCGCGCAGCACGGCGAGCATCTGCTCCGACGGTTCGACGGCGTACACGCGCCGGGCGCGCCCCGCGAGAAGCCCGGTGAACTTGCCGGTGCCGGCACCCAGGTCGAGCACCGCATCGACTCGTCGCGGCAGAATCGCCGCGGCTGCGGCATCCGGAAACCCCGGCCGGTAACGGTGGTAGTCCGCGCCGATCAAGCGGAACGACTGCGCGAGCCGGTCATCGACCACGCCTCACAGCTCCCGCAGGCGCGGCACGACGTCGGTGGCCAGCGTCTCGGTCGACTCCACCTGCGCGCCGGGGCGCACGCCGAACACCACCAGGTCGATGCCCGCATCGGCGAAGCGCTGCATGAGCGGCCAGAAGTCCGCGTCGGCGGGGTCGAGCCGGGTGCCCATGACCTGCTTCTCGATCGCGTCGAAGTCGGTGCCGACGGCATCGCAGTGCCGACGCAGCACTTCGAGCAGGTGCACCGCCTCGTCGGGGTCGGCGGTCATCAGATTCACGATCTGCGCGTACTGCGCGGCGATGCGCAGCGTCTTGCGCTCACCCTTGCCGCCCACCATGATCGGCGGATGCGGGGTGCTGACCGCCGTCGGACGGTTGAGGGTCTCGGCCAGGCGGTAGTGCGCGCCCTCGAACGCTCCGTCGTCGTCGCTCCACATCTGCAGCGCGATGCGGATCGCCTCTTCCAGCCGCTCGAACCGCTCCGACAGCACCGGGTACGGCACGCCCAGCCCGTGGTGCTCGCGCTCGTACCAGGCAGCGCCGATGCCGAGCGCCGCCCGCCCGGAGCTGAGCACGTCCAGCGTCGTGATGGTCTTGGCCAGCAGGCCTGGATGCCGGTAGGTCACACCGACCACGAGCGGTGACAGCCGCATCCGCTGCGTCTGCGCCGCCACGAAGGCGAGCGTCGAGAACGCCTCGAGCATCGGCTGGGCGGGGTCGCCGGATCTCTCCATCTGAAACCAGTGGTCCATGACGGTGAACTGGTCGAACCCGCCGTCTTCGGCAGTGCGGGCGGTCTCGGCGACGGCCGCGGGGATGGATGCCGGCTGCCCCGGCATCGTGTAGTTCCAGAGGTGGATGCCTGCGCGCATGGGGTCAGGCTATGCCCTCCCCCGCACGCCCGCACCGGTACTCATAGCAACCGTCCAGGCGCGTGCGGAGTAACGAGCGCGTAACCCTCACCCTGGTTCCCAGGGACCGGGAGGGCACGCGGTCTACGCTCGAATGTCGTGAACCTTCCGCTGCCCGGCCGCCTCAATCGCTACGTGTCGCGCGCCGGAAAGGCGGTACGGGCCGAACGCATCGCGTACGCGCGATCGAAGCCCATCGCACACGACACCGTGCTGTACGAGTCGTTCGCCGGCAACGGAGTGCTGTGCAACCCCGAGGCGATCTTCCGTCATCTGCTGAACCGGCCCGACTTCGACCATCTCACGCACGTGTGGTCCATCGACGACGAGCAGGCCATCGCCCGCTTCGAGGCCGAGTTCGCCGCGAACCCCCGGGTGCGCTGCGTGCGGCGCGGGTCGTTCGGCTACTGGCGCGAGCTGTCCACGGCCGGATACCTGGTCAACAACGCGACCTTCCCGCCCGCCTTCGGAAAGAGGCCGGGGCAGGTGTACCTGAACACGTGGCACGGCACTCCGCTGAAGCTGATGGGCTTCGACATGCCCAATGGCGCGATCGAGTCCGCCAACACGCTGCGCAACCTCTTGGCGTCAGATTTCGTGCTGGCCGCCAACCCGTTCATGGCCGAGACCATGTACGAAGACGCCTATCGCCTGCGCAACATCTATCAGGGTCGCATCATCGAAGAGGGCTACCCGCGCATCGATCGGCAGCGCCTGACCGACGCGCAGCTGGGGGATGTGCGCACGGAGTTGACGCGCGCCGGCATCGCGGTCGACGACAAGCCGATCGTGCTGTTCGCCCCGACCTGGCGCGGAGCCTCGTTCAGCGATCCCGCCGACGGACTCGACGATCTGGCCGCGCAGACCTCCGCGATGCAGACGGCCCTCGGCGACGAGGCGGTCGTGCTGCTGAAGACGCACCAGATCGTGCACTCCCTGGCGGCATCGCGGCCGGGCCTGCGCAGCATCCTGGTTCCCAACACCATCCCCACCAACGTGACGCTGGGCGCCGCCGCCGCACTGGTCACCGACTATTCGTCGATCTTCTTCGACTATCTGGCGACGGGCCGGCCGATCGTCTTCTTCACTCCCGATGCGGACGCCTATGCCGAAGGCCGCGGCACGTATCTGCCGCTGGACCAGCTGCCCGGTCCGGTCACCGCCGACGCCGCAGAGGCCGGCGCGCATGTGCGCGGGCTGCTGGACGGGACGCATGACGCGCACGAGCGCTACGCCGAATGGGTCGAGCGCTTCACGCCGTTCGAGGACGGCCAGGTCACCCAGCGCGTGGTGGACATCGTGTTCCGGGGTGTGACATCCGGCCGCCGTGTGCGCGCGGCCCGTGCCGACGGACGCAAGCGCCTGCTCTTCTATGTCGGCGGCATGCGCTCGAACGGCATCACGACCTCGATCGTGAACCTGCTCAATGCGATCGACCACGAGAAGTACGACGTGACGGCGCTGATGCCGCTGTTCCGCGCCGAGGATCCGCTGCTCAACCGCACGCGCATCCACCCCGCGGTGCGGCAGGTCTTCCGCATCGGAGGGATGAACGGGTCCAAGGCCGTGCAGCTGCGCCGGCACGCCCGCAACCGCCGCGGGCTGCCGCCTGCCCCGCGAGACGAGCGCTGGCACACGGCACTGTGGGATGCCGAGTGGTCACGCGTGTTCGGCTCGGCACGGTTCGACTGGGTCGCCGACTTCAGCGGATACAGCCCCATCTGGACGAATCTGCTGCTGCACTCGCCGAACGCGCCGCGGGCCGTGTGGCTGCACAACGAGATGGCGGCCGACCGTGAGCGCACCGTCGCGGGCCGCCAGCATCTCAAGCGCGCGCTGGGCCTCGTGTTCTCGATGTACCGGTCGTTCGATCACCTGGTCTCGGTGGCCCCGGAGCTGACCCGGCTCAACCGTGCCGGCCTGGCCGCATACGCGCCGCCCGAGCGGTTCACGACAGTGCGCAACCTGCCCGACGTCGAGCGGGTCGTGCGCAGCGCGGCCGAGCCGCTGGCCAGCGTGCTCGAGCCCGAGGAACCGACCCCGGCGTGGGTGAGCGAGCTCTCGTCGCCCGCGCACGAGACGAGGTGGTTCGTGTCGGTCGGGCGCCTGTCGACCGAGAAGAACCACGCCCGCCTGCTGCGTGCATTCGCGCAGGTGCACGCGCAGCACCCCGAGGCGCGGCTGGCGATCGTGGGTGCCGGCCCGCTGTTCGCCGATCTCTCGCGACAGGTCTCGGAGGCGGGGTTGACGGATGCCGCGTTCCTGACGGGCCTGCGGCGCAATCCGTTCCCGATCCTGGCCGCGGCCGACTGCTTCGTGCTCTCCAGCACGTACGAGGGGCAGCCCATGGTGCTCCTGGAAGCCGCGCTGTGCTCGCTGCCGATCGTGTCGACGGCGTTCGGATCGGTGCGCGACGCACTGCCGGGCGACACCATCCGCATCGTGGAGCAGTCCGACGATGCGCTGCGAGACGGCATGCTCGCATTCCTGCGCGGCGACGTGCCGCCCAGCACGCTGGATGCCGCCGCCTACACGACCGAGGTCATCGCCGAACTGGACGCGCTGATCGCCTCGGGGCAGTCGGACGCGGCGTTCACGAGCCCGATCCGCACTTTCTGAGCTCTGCACGCGCCAGCCTGGCCCGCGCAATGCCCGCCGCAAGAACCACGCCATAGGCTGGTCAGTGCGCCGCGACGCACACGCGGCAACGAAGGAGAACACCCATGACGGATGCCGCAGCCGCGCCGACGACGGAGGCCGACGGGCCCTTCTACCGAGGTGGTGCCCGGCACCGGTTCACCGCACGCGAGGCGACGATCGTCGCCCTCGAGCCGCTCACGCCGGACTACGTCCGCGTGACGGTCACGGGCCCCGACTTCGCTGATTTCCGCAGCGACGGGCCGAGCGATCACACGCGCACGTTCTTTCCCGATCCCGTGACCGGCCGGGTCGTCGCCCCGGTGGCCGCGGGCCCCGGTGAAGAGGGCGTGATCCGGCCACAGGCCGAGATGTTCGGCCGCGACTTCACCCCATTGAACGTGCGTGACGAGGACGGGCGGCGCCTCGTCGACCTGGACATCCTCATCCACCAGGGGCCGGGTCCCGCGGCCCGCTACATCGTCCAGGCGAAGCTCGGCGACACGCTGGTTCTGGTCGGTCCCCGCGGTTCGAAGGCCGTGACGCGCAACGCACCCCGCGTGGTGCTCATCGTGGACGGCACCTCCCTGCCGTCGGCCGCCCGGTGGCTGGCCGAGCTGCCCGCGACGACAGCGGTCGAGATCATCGCCGACGTGCCCGACCTCGATGCCGGCCGCTCCTACCTGCACAAGGCGCTCAGCAGGGACGCGCACAGCACGGCCGAGGCGAAGAGCCGTGGGTTCGGCCTGCACTCGGCCCGCACCTCCGCATCCGGCGCCGACCTCGTCGCCGCCCTCACGGCGGTGGGAGTGGATGCCTCGACCTACGTGTTCGCGGCGGGCGAGGCATCCACTCTCCTCTCTCTGCGACGGCACCTGCGCCACACCCTGAACCTGCCGCGCGAGCAGTTCACCGTCACCGGCTACTGGCGCGAAGGCGTCGAGGCATGGGACCACCACGCCCCGATCGACCCCGCCGACATGGACTGACCGGCCTACGAATCCGCGTGCGCGTGCTGCCAGTCGGCGGCCGCGCGCGCCGTCGGGTCCTTCATGAACAGCACGACGATCACACCGATCGCCATCACGATGGCCGGCAGCAGCATGGATTGCGCCATGGCCGAGGCGAAGGGTCCCGCGATCATGTCGGGCAGCTGCTTCACATCACCGAACCCACCGGCGTGGTCGGCGGCGCCAGGCAGGTTCGCCGTCAGACGCGCCTGCATGAACGCGGCGATCGCCGACGATCCGAGCACCGAACCCATCGTGCGGGTCGTGTTGTAGATGCCCGACCCTGCGCCGGCTTGGCGCGGCTCGAGGCTGCGCGTCGCGGTGGTCGCCAGCGGCCCCCACAGCCCGGCGCTGCCGAGGCCCATCACGGCCGAGGGCAGCAGGAACATCCAGACCGGGGTGTCCATGTTGCTCAGCGCCGCGTACCAGAACAGCGCGCCCGAGAACAGGACGATCCCCGGCACGAGCAGCAGGCGCGAGTCGACGTGGTCCAGCAGGCGACCGGCGAACGGTGAGAGCACGCCCGCCAGCACCGCCATCGGAATCATCAGCAATGCCGATTCGGTCGGGGTCAGGCCCCGTGCCAGCTGGATGAAGAACATCATCGGCAGCGTCATCGCCGTCACGGTGAACCCGACCAGTGCGATCCCGAGGTTCGACACCGAGAAGTTGCGGTCACGGAACAGACTGAGCGGCACGAGTGGCTCGCTGCGGGTCTTGGCCTGCTGCCAGATGAACACTCCCAGCAGCGCGACGCCCAACACGATCAGCTGCCACACCGTGATCGGACCCCAGATCGCACCCCAGTCGTACTTCTCGCCCTCTTGAAGACCGAACACGATGAAGAACAGCGCCGCCGCCGACAGCACGACGCCCACCATGTCGAAACGGTGCCGGTGGGTGGGGAGCTTGGGCACGAGGATCACGGCGAGCACGAAGCCGATGACGCCGACCGGCAGGTTGACGAAGAAGATCCACTCCCACCCGAAGCCGTCCACGAGCAGGCCGCCGGCCAGCGGGCCCACGAGCATCGCGACGCCCGAAGTGGCGCCCCACAGGCCCATCGCCGCGCCGCGCTGGTTCGGCGGGAACGTGCGGGTGATCACGGCCATCGTCTGCGGGGTCAGCATCGATGCGCCCACGCCCTGCACGGCCCGGAACGCGATCAGCATCGTCAGCGACGTCGACAGGCCGCAGCCCAGCGAACACAGCGTGAACAGCGAGAGACCGATCAGGTACAGGTTCTTCGGCCCGAACCTGTCGCCCAGTCGCCCGGTGATCAGCAGAGGCACGGCATAGCCGAGCAGGTAGGCGCTGGTGACCCACACGACATTGTCGAGATTGTTCGTGTCGGGGTCGAGAGCGGCCTTGATGGCGGGGTTGGCCACCGACACGATCGTGGTGTCGACCAGGATCATGAAGAACCCGACCACCATCGCCCACAGTGCGGGCCAGGGGCTGCGGGGCTGATGGCCGCGCAGCGAGGATGCCGCACCCGGTGCGGCGGCGGAAGTCTCGGTCATTGCTGTGCTGCCTTTCGCAGAGCCAGATGGGCATCGCGGTGTCGGGGTGGAAGATCGGTGATCCCCCACAGGAAATCGGGGCGCGCGAGGCGCTCCAGGAACGAGTCGGTCCAGGCCAGGTCTGCGGCCACGAGGGCGGCCTGCCGGTCGACCTCGACGACGAACTGGTCGGCGATCTGCATGCGCTCGACGTACGCGAGCCCTGCTTCGAGCGTCTCCAGTTCTGCGCTCAACTCGCTGCGGCGGGTCGTCATCAGCGCGACGACCTCGGCGCGCTCGAGATTGTGGGCCTCGGCGAGCGCGACGCGCAAGTCGGGCGATCGCGCACCGTTCCCGAGGTGCATGCGCACCCAGCCGGCGACCGCTTCGGTGCCCTCGTCCTGCAGCGTGTAGGTCGTGCGTTCAGGACGATTGCCCTCACGATCCACACCGACCTCGGCGATCAGCCCGTCGCGTTCGAGCCGCGCGACCGTGTGGTAGAACGTCCCGTTGGTGAAGGTGACCATACGGTCGGCGCGTCGATGGCGCAGCAACCGGATCATCTCGTACGGATGCATGTCCCCCTCGCGCAGCAGCGCGAGCACCATCACAGCCAACGGGGTGAGCGCAGCATCCTTCGCCATCGGTTACTCCAGGTCGATTAGTCCGCCTGGACTATATACCTTCGCCCGGACACCAGGATGGGAAGATGGGCATGTGACCACTCCCGTAGAACTGCCCGGCTGGACTCACTCCTACTCCGGCAAGGTCCGAGATCTGTACACGCCCTCGGGCGACGAGGGCGCGGGCACCGGGCGCCTGCTCGTGGTCGCCAGCGACCGCGTGAGCGCGTTCGACTACCTGCTGTCGCCGGGCATCCCCGACAAGGGCGCGTTGCTGACGACGCTGAGCCTGTGGTGGTTCGACCAGTTGGCCGGCGCCGACGGAGGCACGCCGATCCCGAACCATCTGGTGGACGGCGCGACTGTTCCGGATGCCGTGGCCGGGCGCGCGATGGTCGTGCAGGCCCTGGACATGCTGCCCGTCGAGTGCGTGGTGCGCGGCTACATCACCGGGTCGGGATGGGCCGAATACCAGCAGAGCGGCACTGTCTGCGGCATCCCGCTGCCGGAGGGCCTGTCGAACGGCGACCGGCTGCCGCAGCCGATCTTCACGCCCGCGCACAAGGCGCCGATGGGCGAACACGACGAGAACATCACGTTCGCCCAGACGGTCGACCTGGTCGGGGCCGAACACGCAGCGGCGATCCGCGACCTGTCGATCGACGTCTATCGGCGTGCGGCGGCGACGGCCCTGGACCGCGGGCTGATCCTGGCCGACACGAAGTTCGAGTTCGGCGTGGCCGCCGACGGCACGATCACGCTGGCCGACGAAGTGCTGACGGCGGATTCGTCACGGTATTGGGATGCCGAGGCCTGGCGCACCGGGTCGACACCCGACGAGCGCATGGCGAGCTTCGACAAGCAGATCGTGCGCAACTGGCTGGCCGCGCATTGGACCCACGCGCCCGGAGGCTCGGCGCCGCGCGTGAGCGATGCGGCGAGTGAGCGCGGGGAGGACAAGACCGGTGAGCCGCCGACGCTGCCCGCCGAGATCGTGCAGCAGACGGCTGCGCGCTATCGCGAACTCATCGAACGGCTCACCGCACCGCATCACTGACGACGCGGACGAGGTCACTCGGCGGCGGGGCGACCGATCTCGACGCGCCACACCTCAGGACCCTCTTCGAGGTACTGCCACGAGTAGCGACCGGCGTGCTCGGCCTCGAACTGGTAGTACAGCGGCTTCGGGTCGTGGTCGTTGACGAGGATGTAGGACTGGCCCGGTTCCAGGGCGCCGTACTTCTCGAAGATGGTCACGTGGCGCTGCGCGGGCACCATCGTTCGGACATCGAGGATTTCGGACTCGCTCATGGAGCTCCTTTCATAGAGGCACCTTCGACGTTAGTGCCGTCCGAAGGGGGTGGGCCCCGATAAAGTCATCCCGGCGGCACTGTTCTCGACCTCCGCCTTCCTCTCCTCCGCCCCGACCTTTCTGGAGCCCGCATGCCCCTCTGGACCCTGCACGGCAACGGCCGCACCGTCGCACCCGGCGCTGTCGTGCACCCCGGCGAACGTCTCAACTGGCCCGCCACGATAGCGATCGGCGCGCAGCACGTCGTCGCGATGTTCGGGGCGACCTTCCTCGTGCCGATCCTGACCGGGTTCCCGGTCTCGACCACGCTGCTGTTCTCGGGTATCGGCACGATCCTGTTCCTGCTGGTCACCCGCAACAAGCTGCCCAGCTACCTCGGGTCCTCGTTCGCCTTCATCGCACCGGTGACGGCGGCCACGGCATCCAGCGGCATGGGCACGGCCCTCGCGGGCATCGTCGCGGTCGGAGTGCTGCTGGCGATCATCGGCTTCGTCGTGCAGTTCGCCGGCATCGCCTGGGTCGACCGCTTCATGCCACCCGTGGTCGCCGGAGCCATCGTCGCCCTGATCGGCCTGAACCTCGCGCCGGCAGCGTGGGGCAACGTGCAGAAGCAGCCGCTGACGGCGATGGTGACGCTCGCGGCGGTCATCCTGTTCAGCGTGCTGTTCCGCGGCTTCCTCGGTCGCATCTCGATCTTCCTCGGTGTCGTCGCCGGCTATGTCGTGGCCGGTTTCCAGAACCAGATCGACTGGAAGGCCGTGAACGACGCCACCTGGGTGGGGCTGCCCGAGTTCCACTTCGCGAACTTCACCGCCCCGGGCACGTGGGCTGCGATCGCGATGTTCCTGCCCGTGGTGCTCGTGCTCATCGCCGAGAACGTGGGACACGTGCGGGCCGTCGCGACCATGACCGACACGTCGGTCAACGAGCAGACCGGCAAGGCGCTGATCGCCGACGGTGTGTCCACCGTCATCGCCGGCACGTTCGGCGGTTCGGGCACCACGACGTACGGCGAGAACATCGGCGTGATGGCCGCGACCCGCGTGTACTCGACGGCCGCGTACTGGGTGGCGGGGTTCGTGGCCATCCTGCTCGCCCTCTCGCCGAAGATCGGCGCGCTGTTCAACACGATCCCCGCCGGCGTGCTGGGCGGGGCGACCACGGCGCTGTACGGCCTGATCGGGATCATCGGCATCAAGATCTGGGTCGACAACCGCGTCGACTTCTCCCGCCCGGTCAACCAGTACACGGGTGCCGTGGCGCTCGTGGTCGCCATCGCGAACTTCACGATGGGCTGGGGCGACTTCACCCTCAACGGCATCGTGCTGGGAGCGGCCGCCGCCCTCGTGATCTACCACGGCGGCAACGCGATCGCGCGGTGGCGCAAGACCGGCGCCGACGACGGCGGCCCGATCCCGGCGGTCGGCCCGCTGGGCGGCGACCCTGTCGACGCGCAGGGCGCCTAGGGCGCCTAGGTGTCGACGCGGCGGGAATGGAGCGAGGATGCCGCGCGTTATGTATTCATATGAATGACTTCTCCGTAGCGCCCCTCGCTCCGCAGGGCACCGAGCGCCCGGATCGACTGGCCGCCGACACCGCGATGGGGGCAGTGACGCTGCTGGTCGCCGACCTCGACGCGATGACCGCCTACTACCGGGATGCCGTGACGCTGCAGGTGCTGAGCGCCGACGGCGACACCGTGACGCTCGGTCGTGCCGGCCGCGCCATCGTGATCCTGCGCCACGAGCCGAGCCTTCGCCACGCCGCTGCCGGGTCGGCGGGGCTGTACCACACGGCGATCCTGTTCGAGTCGCAGGAGGCGGTGGCAGCCGCCCTGTACTCGACCGCGCGCCGCGCGCCGGGTACGTTCACCGGCAGCGCCGACCACCTCGTCAGCGAGGCGTTCTACTTCACCGATCCCGAGGGCAACGGCGTCGAGCTGTACGTGGACCGCGCCCGCAGCGAATGGTCCTGGACGCACGGCCAGGTCGAGATGGCCACGATCTTCCTCGACCCGAACCACTACCTGCAGGAGCATCTGAGCGAGCAGGCGCTGGCGGGATCGACCGCACAGGACGCGGCATCCGTCGGTCACGTGCATCTGTCGGTGGGGGATGTCGCGACCGCCCGCGCCTTCTACGTCGACGCCCTCGGGTTCGATGCGACCGCGACGCTCGGCAACCAGGCGCTGTTCGTGAGTGCCGGCGGCTACCACCACCACATGGCGATGAACGTCTGGGGGTCGCGCGGTGCGGGACCCCGGATGCCCGCGCTGGGCCTGGGACGCATCGACCTCGCACTGCCGAGCGGCGACGCTCTGGGCGAGCTCGGCGAGCGCCTGCGCCACCACGGATTCGAGGTGCACGACGACGGGCGCACGCTGAGCTTCGGCGACCCCTGGAACAACGCGCTGCACGCGACGGCAGCCGAGCACGCAGCGGGCTGAACGGGCGAACACGGCGCCGGCTGGGCGTGTGAAGCGCGGCGAGCCGGCCGACCGGCCGCGGCGAGTGGGCCGCCGGCCACGATACATGCTCGCCACCGCGGGCCGCGAGGTCCTAGAGTGTGCGCATGGGGCGCAGGCCGACGCGCGGCAGACTGGGTGAAGCTGCCGCGGCGTTCGCCAGCAACTGGCGCAACCCGAGCCTGCGCCGGGCACAGCTGAGCTTCTTCGCCGAGTGGACCGCCGGGTGCGCGTTCACTGTCGCGCTGAGCGTGGTCGCGTTCACCTCTGGCGGCGCCCTCGCCGTCGGCCTGGTCGGACTGATCACGGTGGCCCCGTCGGCGTTTCTGACGCCGCTGCTGGCACCGCTCGCCGATCGCGGACGCCGCGAACGCGTGCTGGTGTTCGCGGCAGCCGTGCGCGGGGTGGCGTTCATCGCCGCCGCCGTCGTGGTGGCGATGTCAGGCCCACTCGCCGTGGTGCTGCTGCTGGCCGCAGCCTCTGCGGTGCCCGCAACCCTGTACCGGCCCGCGCACTCCGCACTGCTGCCGACGCTGAGCCGCAGCGGACGCGAGCTGACCAGTGCGAACGTCGTGCGGGGGCTGCTGGACTCGACGGCGAACCTCATCGGTCCGGCTGTGGCTGCCGTGCTGATCGCCACCGTGAACGTCGCAGCGGTCATGGCGGTCTCCGGGGCGGCGGGACTGTGCGCCGCGGCGCTGGTCTTCGGGTTGCGCTATGACGCGCCCGCGCGGCAGACGCCGGAGCGAAGACCCGCCCTGGTGCGAGAGGCGATCGAGGGCATCCAGGTCGTCATCCACCGCCGCGACCTGACCCTGGTGCTCACGCTGACCACCGCACAGATCCTCACCCGCGGTGCGCTCATCGTCTTCTCGGTCGTCGTGGCCGTCCAGCTGCTGAGCATGGGCGAGGCCGGCACGGGAACCCTCATGGCCGCCCTCGGCGCAGGTGCGGTGATCGGCTCGCTCGCGGTATCGATTCTGGTGAGCACGTGGCGGCTGGGCGCCTGGTTCGCGATCGGCATCGGCCTCTGGGGCCTGCCTTTCGCCCTGATCGGCGTATTTCCACAGCAGGCGACCGCCCTATCCATGCTGGCGCTGGTCGGTGCCGGCAACGCGCTGGTCGACGCGGCCGGCTTCACGCTGATCGGCCGGCTGGCACCCGACACGGCGATGGCCCGGGTGTTCACGCTGCTCGAGAGCCTCGGCGCGATCGCCACGGGTGCCGGATCGATGCTCGCCTCGGCCTTGATCCAGTGGTTCAGCATCGAAGTCGCGCTGATCGCCATCGGGCTGCTCTGCCCGGCACTGGCTGTCGCGTCGTGGTGGCGCCTGCGCACGCTCGACCGTTCGGTGGCGGCGCTGGACGCCGAGATCGGACTGCTGCAGAACGTGCCGATGCTCGACCCGCTGCCGCTGCCCGCCGTCGAACAGCTCGCCCGCGGGCTGCAGACGGTGACGACATCCACCGGCGAGACGGTGTTCGCACAGGGCGACGTGGGCGACCTTTACTACGTCATCGAGTCCGGAGAGGCGGATGTCTGGGGTGCGGGACGACGGATCACCACGCTCGGAGCCGGTGAAGGCTTCGGCGAGATCGCGCTGCTGCGCAGCACGCCGCGCACCGCGACGGTCACCGCCCGCACGGACCTGACCCTGCGAACCCTCGATGCAGAATGCTTCACCGGCGCGGTGCTCGGATACGTGCCCAGCGCCCGCGCAGCGACGCAGAACGTCGAGAGCTCGCTGCGGCGCTACGCGCCCGGCGACGCTGCCGACGACGCTGCCGACGACGCTGCCCCGTAGTGCGCGGGCACCGGGCGACGCGGCAGGATTGCTGCGCGGCCCGTCAGCGGGCGACGCGGTATGTGAAGCCGACGTGGGACTCGGCGAAGCCGAGCCGCCTGTAGAAGCGGTGTGCGTCGGTGCGGGCGGCGTCGGATGTGAGCTTCACCAGGCTTGCACCGAGCGCGGGGGCTGCGGCATCCATCACCCAGTGCATCACCGCCCCGCCGATGCCTTCGGATCGGCGGTCGCCGGCCACACGCACCGCTTCGACCAGCAGGCGCGTGCTGCCGCGACGCGACATACCCGGAATCGACGTCAGCTGCAACGTGCCGACGATCTCTCCGTCAGGCTCGACGACGACGATCAGCTCGTTCGACGGATCATCGATGATCGCGGCCAGCGCTCGCGCGTACACGTGCTCGTCGGCGCCGCTGTTCTCATCTCCGCGCGCCGCGCTGATCGGGTCGTCGGCCAGCAGACGCATGATCGCCTGCAGGTCGCGCGCTGTCGCACGCCGGACCGTCACGGATCCGTGGGGCAGCGCGAGGTCGGTGGGCAGGGCGAGTGAGTCGAGCACTCCCCCATCCTCACATCTCTCACCGGCTGAGCAGGATTCGAGAAGCGGGCGGATCGCGGCATCCGTATCGTTGCCGTCATGAGCCCTGAACGCAACACGAAATCCGGATTCAACGCCGACGAACGCGCCGCCATGCGCCAGCGCGCCGCAGAGCTGAAGGCGCAGGAGCGCAAGGGCAAGTCGCCCGCCGAGAAGGCCGCGATCGACCGGCAGGACCTGCTCGACGCGATCGCCGGCATGGAGCCGGCCGACCGCGCGATCGCAGAGAAGCTCGACGAGATCGTGACCTCGGTCGCCCCGCAGCTCGGGTCGAAGACCTGGTACGGGTTCCCGGCCTACACGCGCGACGGAAAGGTCGTGCTGTTCTTCAAGCCGGCGGCGAAGTTCAAAGACCGTTACGCAACGCTCGGCTTCGAGTCGGCGGCGCAGCTCGACGACGGTCAGATGTGGCCCACCTCGTACGCGATCCTCGGCGTGGGCCAGGCCGAGCAGGATCGCCTCGCCGAGCTGGTCACGCGCGCCGCGGGCTGACGCGACAACCGGGCCGCGGCATCCCTCCCTGGGTCGAAATCATGTGTGTTCGTCGGCGACACATCGGATTGACGTCAAACCCGTGTGTGCGCGTCGAACACACATGATTTCGACGCGGGAGACGCGGGGCGAGCGGGCGGAACGGGCGGGCGGTCAGGCTGACGCGCGCACCACGAGCTCGGCCGGCAGGATCGTCGCGTGCGGCGGCCGGCCCCCGGCCAGCACCTGCAGCAGCACGTCGGCCATCTGCTCGCCCTGGTGGTGCGAGGGCTGACGCATCGTGCTCAGCGCGGGCGTGACCGACGTCGCGATCGGCGAGTCGTCGAAGCCGAGGATCGCCACATCATCGGGCACACGCAGGCCACGCTCGCGCAGGGCGCGCATCGCCCCCTCCGCCATCAGGTCGCTGGCGACGAACACCGCATCCGGCGCGGGCCCGGCGTCGAGGATGGCACGCATCGCGTCGGCTCCCCCGGACGCCGTCCACCCGCCTTCGGCGACACCGGCCACCGGCAGCCCCGCCGCGGCCAGCACCTCGCGGAAGCCCTGCAACCGGTCGATGGCCGCCTGCATCGTCAGGGGCCCGGTGATCGTGGCGATGCGGGTGTGACCCCGCCCGACCAGGTAGGCCGTGGCGTCCCGCCCGCCGGCGACGTTGTCGACGTCGACGTAGTAGTCGTCCTCGTGGTGGCGCACAGGCCGGCCGCCGTAGACGACGGGCATGGCGGCATTGATCAGACCGACGAACACGTCGCTGGTGTGGTGCGACACGATGATGGCGCCGTCGACGTTGCCGCCGCGCAGATAGCTGGTCATCTTGCGGCCGGGGTCATCGCTGGCGATGAACAGGTTCAGCACGTAGTCGCTGAGCATCAGCCGGTCGTTGATGCCCGACACGATCGAGGCGAAGAACGGGTCGCCGAAGAACCGCGCGGTGTCTTCGGGCACGACCAGCGCGATCGCCAGAGTCTGCCTGCTGGCCAGCGACCGGGCCGCGCGATTGGGCACGTAGTTCAACGCGGCGATCGCACGCTGCACCGCCTCGAGCGCCTCAGGGCTGACCGCGCTGGACCCGTTCACCACGCGCGAGACCGTCGACCGTGACACTCCGGCGGCGGCGGCGACCTCTTCGATCGTCACCGTCGCTCGTGCCGTTGCTGCCGCCATCGGTTCTTCCCCCGTGAGGGATGCTACCGGGCGGCGTTGTCCAACGCGGGCACTGCCGCGTCGTCCAGCGCCCGTGCCGCGATGACCTGGGCGTACGTGCGCCCGCTGTCCTTGAGCGTGCGCTCGAGCGTGTCGTAGTCCACGTGGACGATTCCGAACCGCTTCGCGTAGCCCCAGGCCCACTCGAAGTTGTCCAGCAGCGACCAGGCGAAGTAGCCGCGCACGTCGGCTCCGGCATCCACCGCATCCAGCACCGCACCCAGGTGCGCCGTCAGATACGCGGCCCGGTCGCTGTCGTGCACGCGCCGCTGGCCCGACTCGACGACGAGCTCGTCCTCGTACGCCGAGCCGTTCTCGGTGACGTACAGGGCGACGTTCGCCGGGGCGGAGTACTCCTCGTGCACGCGCAGCAGCAGACGGGTGAGCCCTTCGGGCTGCACTTCCCAGTTCTGCGCGGTGCGGGCGAGCCCGCGCTCGTGCCAGAAGATGCCCTCGTGCGAGGGGAAGGGGGATGCCACTTCCCGCGTGCTGGGGGCGTCGCCGGCCGGCACCGGCTCCGGCGAGGGCCGGCCGCCGACGTACTCGCCGTGGTAGTAGTTCACGCCGAGGGTGTCGATCGGTTCCGCGATCACCGCGAGGTCGCCCGGACGCACCGCCTGTTCGAACCGCCCGACCGCCCCGGCATCGACCTGCCGGATGTCTTCGACGACGTCGGAGGGGTATGCGCCGCGGAACACCGGGTCGAGGAACCAGCGGTTGAACTGGCCGTCGATGCGTCGCGCCGCGTCGGCGTCGGCCGGGTCGGCCGGGTCGACCGCGTCGGCGACGGTGAGGTTCAGCGTCAGGCCCAGGTTCAGCCCCGCATCGCGGGAACGCAGCTCGCGCACGACCTGCCCGTGGCCGAGCAGCATGTGGTGCGCTGCCAGCAGGCCCTCCTCGACGCTGGTGTGGCCGGGGGCGTGCTCACCGCCGGTGTAGCTGAGGAATGACGCACACCACGGCTCGTTCAGGGTCGTCCACACGTCCACCCGGTCACCGAGCGCGTCGTGCAGGTCCAGGGCGTACTCCGTGAACCGGTCGGCGGTCTCACGCACGGTCCAGCCGCCGCGAGCCTGCAGCGCGTCGGGCAGGTCCCAGTGATAGAGAGTCAGCCACGGCCGGATGCCGGCATCCAGCAGCTCGTCGACCAGGCGCTCGTAGAACGCGACCCCTGCAGGGTTCAGCGCGCCGCCGTCCGGGCGCACACGCGCCCACGACGTCGAGAACCGGTAGGACTGCAGCCCCATGCGCTTCATGAGCGCGACGTCCTCGCGATAGCGGTGATAGTGGTCGCACGAGACGTCGCCGTTGTCACCGCCGACGACAGCTCCGGGCACGCGGCAGAACGCGTCCCAGATCGAGTCACGGCGGCCGTCCTCGTCGTGCGCGCCCTCGATCTGGTACGCCGCGGTGGCGGCGCCGAACAGAAAGTCGGACGGGAAGGGGCGGGTGCTCGCGCTCATGCGGGGCGGGTTCCTCTCTCGGGGCGGGTGCGAAGCGATACGGGACTGCGGCGCACGGTCAACCTTTCACCGCTCCGGCCATGATGCCACCGACCAGCTGCTTTCCGGCAACGATCAGGACCGCCAGCAGCGGCAGGGTGGCAAGGACCGCACCGGCCAGCACGATGGAATAGTCGACGTATCGCGCCGACTGCAGCTGGCTCAACGCCACCTGGAGGGTCGGGTTCTGCGGCACGACCAGCAGCGGCCACAGGTAGTCGGTCCAGGCGGTCATGAACGTGAACAGGCCGAGGATCGCCATGGCGGGGCGCGCGGCGGGCATGCCGACGTGCCAGAACGTGCCGATCATGCTCGCGCCGTCCATGCGCGCGGCCTCGATGAGCTCGTCGGGGATGACATCGACCAGGTACTGGCGCATGAAGAACACACCGAACGCGGTCACCAGCGTCGGCACGATGACCGCACCGAGCGTGCCGGTCCAGCCGAGCTCCTTCATGACCATGAACATCGGGATGATGCCCAGCTGCGTGGGCACGGCGAGCGTCGCGATGACGAACACCATGAGGCCCTCACGCCCCCGGAACCGCAGCTTCGCGAACGCATAGCCGGCCAGGGTCGAGAAGAACACGACGGATGCCGCGATCACGGTCGACACGATCACGGAGTTGCCCAGTGCCAGCCAGAACGGCACCGTGTCGAACACGGCCGCTGTGTTCTTCCAGAACTGTCCGCCGGGAAGCAGCGGGGGCCAGGTCTCGGTGAGCGCTTTGTTGCCGGTCGCGCCGATGATGAACGACCAGTACAGCGGGTACGCGCCGGCGATGAAGAACACCGACACCAGCGTGTAGGCGAACCAGCCGGGGCGGCGGTCGATGCCGATGCGGCCGCGGCCGCGGCGACGCGGGGCCGGCCGCGGAGCACGGGCGTGTGCCGTCACCGTCGAGGTGGCGGTGGGTGCCTGCACGGTCATTCGATGCCCCTTTCAGATGCGGACGCGACGGTCGCGGCATCCGGGACTCGTGCCTCCGTCGCCGCCTGGGCGGCCGCCTGGGCGGCCGCGGCGCGCGCGAGGCGGCGCTGCACGCGGCGCGAGGATGCGCGTGTCTCGGCTCCGGCGATGCTGCGCGAGAGGAGGAAGTTGATCACGCCGATCGCCACGATCATCAGGAACAGGATCCACGCGACGGCGGAGGCCTTTCCGAACGACTGACGGTTGAACGCGAGATCCCAGAGATAGAGCACGGTGGTCTGATATTGCCGCTGTGGACCACCGGGGATCGCGCTTGCCGCGTTGAACAGCTTCGGCTCGGTGAAGATCTGCAGTCCGCCGATCGTGGCGGTGATCACGACGAAGATGATCGTGGGACGGATGCTGGGGATCGTGATCGAGAAGAACCTGCGCACCGCTCCGGCTCCGTCGATCGCGGCCGACTCGTGGATGTCGCGCGGCACGGCCTGCATCGCGGCCAGAAGGATCAGGGCGTTGTAGCCGGTCCAGCGCCAGTTGACCATGGTCGCGATGGCGAGGTGACTGGGCAGGGTGTCGGTCTTCCACATCACGGCCGGCAGGTGGATGACCTCGAGGAGGTTGTTGATGAGGCCGTATTTCTCGCTGAACATGCTGCTGAAGATCAGCGTGACGGCGACCGGGGTGACCACGTAGGGCAGGATCACCGAGATGCGCCAGAAAGTCTTGGCGCGCAGGTGCTGGTCGAGCACTGCCGCCAGCACGATCGCGGCGATCAGCTGCGGTATCGCCGAGAGGAAGAAGATGCTGAAGGTGTTGAACACCGAGTTCCAGAACAGCGGATCTGTCAGTTCGGCGGCGAAGTTGTCGAAGCCCACCCAGTCACCCGGGCCGGTCAAGAGGTTCCAGTCGTTCAGCGACACGACGAACGTGTACAGCAACGGGAACAGGCCGACCAGGCCGAACAGGATGAAGAACGGGGCGACGTAGGCGTAGGGCGAATAGCGCACATCCCAGCGGCTGAGCCGCTGACGGAATGCGGATCGCGGCGACGTGCCGGCGGGGCGGGCGGCGTCGCCGGCAGCGGGGCGCGGCGGCGACGAGAGCGTGGTGGTCATGGCCTTCTCGATCGTCTGGGTCTTTCTCGGCGGCCCCCGCGGTATCGGGGGGAAAGGCGGGGGCCGCCGAGAAAAGGGGGACTACTTGTTGACGACGAGCTGGTCGAGCAGCTTCATGGCGCTATCCCATGCCTGCTGGCCATTCGCCTTGCCCGAATCGAGCAGCTGGACGCTGGGACCGAAGACCTGCTCTTGGATCACCGAGTCGTCCGGGCCCTTGTACTGGGCCACGACACCCTGCGCGCGGGCTGCCAGGATCTGGCCGACCGGAGCACCGTTGAAGAACTTCGTCAGGTCGCTCTGACCGGTCACGCCCGGGTCCTTCTGCGCGGCCAGGTTGCTCGGGAACGTGCCCGCGGCCTGGAACGCGGCGACCTGCGACTTCTCGCTGGTCAGGTACTCGGCCAGCGCCGCAGCCTCCTTCGGGTGCTTCGAGGTGGTCGGCACGGTCAGGAACGAGCCGCCCCAGTTCGCCGGTCCGCCCGGGAACACGTCGGCGAAGTCCCAACCGCTGTCGGCGCCGCCGCCGGCGGCCTCGGCCGGTCCCTTGATGTTGCCGAGCATCCAGCCCGGGCACACGAATGTCGCGAACGAGCCGTCGAGGAACGCCTTGCCCTGGCCCCAGTCCCACTGGGTCTGGTTGCTGCTCAGGCCGTCGGCCGCGCCCTGCGCGAGCAGCGCCCAGCGAGCCTTCAGCTGCGCGTTGTCCTTGACGTTCAGCTTGCCGTCGGCAGTGTAGTAGCCCTCGGGCAGCTGGTTGACCATCGAGTTCCAGACGAAGCCGGACTGGTCATACCAGGCCTTGCCGGTCTTGTCGTGGTACTGCTTGCCGATCTGGAAGAACTTCTCCCACGTCGCGTCGGCGCCGCCGAAGTACTTGGCGACGTCCGCGCGGTCGGTGGGCAGACCGGCGGCGGCGAACAGCTTGCTGTTGTAGCAGAGGCCTTCGGGGCCGATGTCGGTGCCGTAGCCGATGATGCGGCCGTCCTTGTCGGTGGCCTCCTTGACCTTCCAGTCGACCCACTGGTCGCTGATCTTGTCGGCCCCGTACTTGCGCAGGTCGGTGAACGAGTCGCTCACCTGCATGACCTTGCTGAGCCATCCCTCTTCGACAGCCTGCACGTCGGGGAGTCCTGCGCCCGCGGCCTGCTTGGTCTGCCAGTCGGTCAGTGCGTTGCCGCCCGTGTCGATGTTGGTGGCCTTGATCGTGATGTTCGGGTGGTCCGACTCGTACTGCTTGTACAGTCCGTCCAGGCCCATGGCACCGAACGTCGTGACGGTCAGGGTGATCTTCTGACCGGCGTCGTCGGAGCCCGAGGTGCTGCCGGCGCAGCCGGCCAGCACGACGGCTGCGGTGGATGCCACGGCCGCAACGATTGCGGTCCGTCGCAGTGCTTGCGTTCTCACGGGTGTCACTCCTTTGTGGAAGAGATGGGTGCTGTGCCGCATGGCGCTCCGTCTCGCTGTGGGAGCGCTCCCACGTCACGATCATGCACTCTATGGGAGCGCTCCCACGAATGTCAACCCCGGTTTCAGAGATCCGTGAGACTGCATCTGAGCGGCGGCGAGCGAGCAGAGGTTCAGGGCTGGGCGGGCACCGTAGGATGAAGGGGAACCCTATCCGCGACATCCGGAGCTTTGAATGCCCACCATCGTCGTCGACGTCATGCCCAAGGCCGAACTGCTCGATCCGCAGGGAAAGGCCGTCGCCGGCGCGCTCGCGCGGCTGGGTGAGGATGCATTCACCGGTGTGCGCATCGGCAAGCGGTTCGAACTGACCGTTGAAGGTGAGGTCGACGAAGCGACGCTCGCGAAGGCCCGCCGCATCGCGGACGAGATCCTCTCGAACGGCGTGATCGAGGATGTCGTGGGCATCGAGGTCGTCGAATGACCACCCGCATCGGGGTCATCACGTTCCCCGGCTCGCTCGATGACCGCGACGCGCAGCGCGCGATCCGTCACGCCGGTGCCGAGCCGGTCGCTCTGTGGCACGGCTCGCACGACCTCGACGGGGTCGACGCCCTGGTGCTGCCGGGCGGCTTCAGCTACGGCGACTACCTGCGCTCGGGCGCCATCGCGGCGCTCTCGCCGATCATGGCGGCGGTCAAGGATGCCGCAGGCAAGGGCATGCCGGTGCTCGGCATCTGCAACGGCTTCCAGATGCTCGTCGAAGCGCACCTGCTGCCGGGCGGGCTGATCCGCAATTCCAACCAGCAGTTCGTGCGCCGAGACCAGCGGCTGCGCGTCGAGAATTCCGACACCGCCTGGACCAGCGGGTTCGACAAGGGCCAGGAGATCGTCATCCCGCTCAAGAACGGCGAGGGCGGGTATGTCGCCGCCGCCGACGCGCTCGCGCGCATCGAAGGCGAGGGCCTGGTCGCGTTCCGCTACCTCGGCGTCAACCCGAACGGATCTCTGAATGACATCGCGGGTCTGACCAACGAGCGTGGCAACGTCGTGGGCCTGATGCCGCACCCCGAGCACGCCACAGAGCCGGGCTTCGGCCCCGACACCTCCGCGGCCATGCGCTCCGGCGTCGACGGCCTGACGTTCTTCACCTCGGCGATCGCCGCGACGGTCTCCGCCGCGGCCTGACCCTGGCATCCCCCTCCCCTCCCGCTCGCGAGCGTGCCGGCACGCGAGCGCTTTCACCGGCCAGCTACCGGTATAGTTGAACTCAGTCCATAAACGGCGGGTATCAAGGAGCGACGCATGCCGGAATCCGGCCACGTCGCCGACCCCGACGCCGTCGCGCGGCTCGAAGGCGTCACGGTGCGCTACGGCGCCACCACGGCCCTGCGCGACATCGACCTCACCATCGAGCGGGGCGAGATCCTGGGCGTGGTCGGCGAATCCGGCGCCGGCAAGTCGACGATGCTGAACCTGCTCGATGCCGTCGAGCACCCCACCAGCGGCCGCGTGCTGATCGGCGGCGTCGACCCCGAACCGCTCGGCGAGCGCGGTCGCCGGCTGCTGCGGCACCGCATCGGCATGATCTTCCAGAGCTTCAATCTGCTCGCCAACCGCACGGTGCGGCAGAACATCGCGCTGCCGCTGAAGCTGCAGGCGAAGAAGGATGCCGCTCTCGTCGACAGTCTGCTCGCCTACGTCGGCCTGACCGAGCGGGGCGACGCGTTCCCGGCGCGGCTGTCGGGCGGCCAGCGCCAGCGTGTCGCCATCGCCCGGGCACTGGTCACCCGTCCGGAACTGCTGCTGTGCGACGAGCCCACCAGCGCCCTGGACAATCGCACGGCGGCCGACATCCTCGACCTGCTGGCGCGCACCCGACGCGACTTCGGCACGACGATCGTGCTGGTCACGCACGAACTGCCCGCGGTTGCCGCCGTGTGCGACCGGGCCGCCGTGCTCGAACGCGGGGTGCTCAAAGACATCCTGCCGGTGACGAATCGACCCGAGCGCACCGACGATGCGAGCTATCTCGACCACGTGAGGCGAGTGCTGGGCGCATGAACGGGTACATCGCCGACATCCTCGCCAACGCCGACAAGATCGGCATCGCGCTGGCCGAGACCGGCTATATGCTCGCCTTCTCGCTGGCCGCCGCCATTGTGCTGGGCATGCCGCTGGGCGTCGTGATCTACCTCACCCGGCCCGGCGGGGTGCGCGAACTGCGGCCGGTCTGGTTCGTGGCGAACACGTATGTGACGGTCGTGCGCTCGTTTCCGTTCCTGCTGTTCGTCGTGTTCCTGATCCCGGTGACGCGGCTCGTGTTCGGCACGACGTTCGGCACACCGGCGGCCACCTTTCCGCTGTGCTTCGTGGGCGTGGCGCTGTACGCGCGGCTGGTCGAGCAGATCCTGCTCGAGGTTTCGCCGGGCGTGCTGCGCGCCGCGCACGCGATGGGCGCGAGCACGCCGCAGCTGGTCGGGCGCTTCTTGCTGGTCGAGGCGCGCTCGGGACTCGTGTATGCGCTGACCTCGGCATCCATCAGCCTGATCTCGTATTCGACGGTGCTCGGCATCGTCGGCGGCGGCGGGCTGGGCGACTTCGCGCTGCGCTACGGCTACCAGGAGTACGACTACCCCCTCATGTACACGACCATCGTGCTGGTCATCGTCTGCGTGCTGCTGATCCAGACCGCCGGCGAGAAGGCATCGGCCCTGCTCGACAAACGCTGAACCGACAAACCCTGAACCGACAAACCCTGAGCACGCTCTGCACCCCACCCCGTGAGCCGCAGACCGGCTCGAGAAAGGCACCCATGAGAATGCGCACGATCGCCGCGCTGGCCGCGGCATCCCTCCTTCTGCTGACCGGATGCGCCGGCGCCTCGGGCGACAACGCCGAATCCAAGACGATCAAGGTCGCCGCGACCGTGACGCCGATGACCGACGCGGTCGAAGCCGCCGCCGACGTGATCGGCGACGGCTACAAGATCGAGCTCGTGCCGGTCTCCGACTACGTCCAGCCCAACGTGCTCCTGCAGCACAAGGAGATCGATGCGAACCTCGTGCAGTTCCCCGGGTTCATGCAGGAGTTCAACGACAAGAACGGTGCGGACCTCGTCGCCGTGCAGCCGGTGTATTCGACCGTGGTCGCGTTCTACTCCAAGAAGCACAAGAGCCTGAACGATCTGCCCGACGGCGGCAGCGTCGTGATCCCCAACGACAAGTCCAACGCCGCGCGCGCCCTGCAGATGCTCGCGAACGCGCACCTGATCACACTGAAGGACGGCACGGCACCGTTCACCGCGACCCCCGACGACATCGCATCCAATCCGCGCCACCTCAAGCTCACGCAGGTCGACCTGCTGCAGCTGAACACGGCGTATGACGAGGCCGACGCGGTGTTCGATCTGCCGTCGTTCGCGCGGCAGCTGGGCCTCACACCCGACAAGGATGGACTGGCCGTCGAGAAGGACCCGCGCTTCGCCGTGACCCTGGTGACCAGGGCCGATAACGAGAAGTCCCCCGCGATCGCGGCACTGGTGAAGGCCATCACGAGCGACCACGTGCGTGAGAAGCTCACCGGCCTCGGGGTGCCGCCGGCGTTCTGAGGCGGGTCCGGGCCGCTCGCAATCCGAGCCCGGCCCGGCTGCGCCGGGCGGTAACGTGGGCGCCATGCCTCGTCTCGTGGTCTCGGTGCCGACCGAGCAACTCGCCCATGACCTTGTCCCCCTGCCCGACGGCGTCGAGGTGATCGTCTGGACGATGGATGCCGCAGCCGACCGCGATGCGATCGACATCGTGGTTCCGCCCTACATGAACGCGGGCGACATCTACCCGTCGCTGCGCGGGCTGCGCACGCGCCTCGTGCAGGGCCAGTCGATCGGCTACGAAGAAGTCGTGCCGGTACTGCCGGCCGGCCACGTGTTCGCGAACGCCGCGAGCGTGCACGAGGCCTCGACCGCCGAGCTCGCGGTGGCCTTGACGCTGGCCGCGCAGCGGCGGCTTGCCGACTTCGTGCGCGCGCAGGACCGGCATCACTGGGCGACGGAGTTCGCTGCGAGCCTTGCCGACCGGCGTGTGCTGCTGCTCGGATACGGCGGGGTGGGCAAGGCGACCGCCGCGCGCCTGGCGCCGTTCGAGGTCGACCTGACCGTGCTGGCCAGCCGCGCCCGCGACGAGGGTGATGTGCACGTGCACGGAATCGACGAGTTCTCGTCGCTGCTGCCGGATGCCGAGATCGTGATCGCGACGCTGCCCGCCAACGCCGCCACGCGGCACCTCATCGATGACGCCGCGCTGTCGCTGCTGCCCGAGGGCGCTCTGGTCGTCAACGTCGGGCGCGGGCCGCTCATCGACACCGATGCCCTCGTCGACCACGTGCGGCGCGGACGCATCCGTGCGGCGCTGGATGTCACCGAGCCCGAACCGCTGCCGGCCGACCATCCGCTGTGGTCGCTGCCCGGTGTGCTCATCTCGCCGCACGTCGGCGGCGCATCGACCGCGATGATGCCGCGCATCGCACGGCTCGTGCGCACCCAGATCGACAGGATGCTCGCCGGCGAGCCTCCGCTGAACGTCGTCATCGGCGGCTGACCGGCTGGGCGGACCACGCGCGGGTCAGCCGACCCCGAGTTGCTTGGCGACGACGACGCGGCGGGCGGCGGCATCCACCTCCGCGGCGAACGCCGGGTCGGACGTGGCTTCGGCGAGCACCGCGTCGTACATCTCGGGCAGCAGGGTGGGGCCGGACGAGACGAGCACGATGTCGCACCCTGCCTGGATCGCCTTTATCGCCCGAGCGGCGGGGGTGAAGGCCGAAACAGCGGCCGCGGCCGACAGGTCGTCGGTGATCACGACGCCGTCGAAGCCGAGTTCGTCGCGCAGGATGCCGGTGACGATCTTCGACGAGAATGCGGCGGGTGCCGACGGGTCGATCTTCTTGTACACGGCCGTCGAGAGCATCACCAGCGCGGGCCCGTGCGCGAGCAGCGACCGGTAGACGTCGACATCGGGCGACGAGGCGGTGATGACGGTGTCGAACGCGGGCGCGAAGTCGGTGTTCGAGGTCGTGCGCCCCAGGCCCGGGAAGTGCTTGAACGTCGGCATCACACCGCCCTCGCGCATGCCGGCGGCAAACGCTCCGGCGCCGGCCGACACGGCCTTCTCGTCGTAGCCGTATTGGCGGTTCAGCAACCCGATGGGCTTGTTCTGACGGGCGACCGCCGCACTCGTGACGATGTCGGCGACCGGTGCCAGATTCATGTCGACACCCGCGGCACGCAGCTGCGATGCCCAGGTCGCGGCATCCTGCTGCAACGTCGCCGGGGGCATGCCCCCCTGCTTCAGAGCCGACGGGATCGGGTCGAAACCGGCTCCTTGGAGCACCTGGACGTCGCCGCCCTCCTGGTCGGTCGCGACCCACAGCGGCACCCCACCGGTGGTCTGCGGCGATACCAGATTCCTGAACTTCTGCACGACGGCGGCGGTCTGATCCGCGCCCGCGCGCGGGCTGCTGTGCAGGAACACACTGCCCACGTGACGGGCGGCGATCGCCTTCAACGAGCCGGCGGCGGCCGCGTCGCGGGGTGTGCCGACCATGAACAGCTGCCCGACGCGCTGCGCAAGGGTCAGACCGGCGATGGGATCAGTCGGCGTCGGAGTCTGCAGCGGTTCGAGCGGCGGCGAGGCCGTCACCCGCACGTCGCTGCGCGACGGGGCCGGTGAGGCGGTCGTCGGCGCGCACGCGGAGAGCAGCAGGGCCGCTGCCACCAGTGGGACGAAAATGCGTGCGCGCATGGTTCCAGTGTGACGCGGCTGCGGCGGGTCATGCACCGGCATCCCCTCGCCCACGCGCATCCCCCCGCCCACTCTCCACTCCCCACACCCCCCACTCGCCACCCAATCCATAGGGACTCGGCGGGTCCACACACCTTGACCTATGGATCCGCCGAGTCCCTATGGATTCGCGCTGTGCGGGCGCGCTCTGCGGGCGCGCTGTGCGGGCGCGCTGTGCGGGTCAGACGCAGAAGAGCGCGTGCACGTCGCCGACGAGGGACCGGCCGCCCAGCGCCTCGAGCTCCATCAGCACGGTCGTGCCCACCACGGTTCCCCCGAGCTGCCTGACCAGCGAGTGCGCGGCCTGCAGCGTGCCGCCGGTGGCCAGTACGTCGTCGATGAGCAGCACGCGCATGCCGGGGCGGATGTCGTCGTGCGCCTCGATCGTCGCCGTGCCGTACTCGAGCGAGTAGTCGACCGCCGCCGCCGGCCGAGGCAGCTTGCCTGCTTTGCGGATCGGGATCAGCCCCACCCCCGCGGCCACCGCCGCCGCCCCGGCGAGCAGGAAGCCGCGCGCCTCGATGCCGGCGACCACGTCGAAGGTGCCGGCGAACGGCTCGATCATCGCATCGATCGTGGCGCGCAAGGCGACGGCATCGGCCAGCAGCGGCGTGATGTCGCGGAACAGCACCCCCGGTTCGGGATAGTCGGGGATGCTGCGGATCAGGCTCTCCGCGCGCTGCAGCTGTGGATCGGGCACCCGTCAACACTACGCGGACGCAGCGCGCGGGCCCGCGCCCGGCCCCGCGCACGAGCGTCCGGGTGCCGTAGGCGACGACTAGACTCCGGATCAAGGCGGCACCACCCGAGTGCCTCTGCCTGCGAAGGAGCAGAACATGGCCATCAGGCGTCAGCTCATCATCGGCGGCGAACACGTCGATGCGGCGTCCGGCAAGACGACCGACGACCTCAACCCCTACACGGGTGAGGCATATGCGCAGGTGGCCGCAGCGGGCCCCGAAGACGTGCGCCGCGCGGTCGATGCAGCGGCAGGGGCGTTCGACGCGTGGGCCGGGATGCGCCCCACCGAGCGCGGCAAGATCTTCACGCGCGCGGCCGAGATCTTCGAACAGCGTCGGCCCGAAGCCGTCGAGCTGATGGCCGAAGAGACCGGTGGCGTGAACGGTTGGGGACACTTCAACGTCGGCCTCGCCGCCGACATCTTCCGTTCCGCGGCGGCGGCCACCACCGCCCCGCGCGGCGATGTTCTGGCCACCGACATGAGCGGTGTGTACTCGCTGGCCGTCCGCGAACCGTACGGCGTGGTCGCCGCCATCTCGCCGTGGAACGCGCCGTTGATCCTCGGCACGCGCGCAGTCGCGATCCCCCTTGCGGTGGGCAACACCGTCGTGCTCAAGCCCAGCGAAGACGCCCCGATCGCGTGCGGCCTGTTCATCGCCGACATCCTGCTCGAAGCGGGAGTGCCCGAAGGCGTCATCAACGTCATCACGAGTGCCCGCGAAGACGGCGCCGCCGTGGTGGAGAGCCTGATCTCGGACGACCGCGTGCGGTGCGTGAACTTCACCGGATCGACGAACGTCGGCCGGCAGATCGGCGTGCTGGCCGCCCAGAACCTCAAGCCCGCGGTGCTCGAGCTCGGCGGCAAGAACAGCATCGTGGTGCTCAAGGACGCCGACATCGACCACGCGGTGAACGCGTCGATCTTCGGGTCGTTCATGCACGCCGGCCAGATCTGCATGTCGGCCGACCGCATCGTCGTGGACCGATCGATCGCCGACGAGTTCACCGAGAAGTTCGCCGCCCGCGCGGCGGCACTGCCGGCCGGCGACCCGAAGGACCCGGCGACCGTGATCGGCCCCGCCATCAACACCGCCTCGACCGAGCGCCAGTTCGGACTCATCGACGACGCGACGGCGAAGGGCGCGACGGTGCTGGCAGGCGGCGACAGGCGCAGCAACGGCATCGTGCCGGCCACGGTGCTCGCAGGCGTCACCGACGACATGAAGATCTACCGCGACGAGATCTTCGGCGCCGTGACCACCGTCTTCCCGGTCGAGGGAACCGAGGCGGCGGTCGCGTTCGCGAACGACACGCCCTACGGCCTGACCGCCGGGGTGATCACCGAGAACATCTCCGAGGGCATCCAGGTGGCGCAGCGGCTGAAGACCGGCATCGTGCATGTGAACGACCAGCCCATCGCCGACGAGCCGATGGCACCCTTCGGCGGCGTCGGCAACTCGGGCTACGGCAGGTTCGGCGGACAGAACGGCATCGCGTCGTTCACGAACACCCGCTGGGTCACGATCCAGCAGGAGGGCCACGCCGGCTACCCGATCTGAGGCGCAGCCCGCCGCCGACCCACCGGCGGTCTTGTCACAGAACCCGTCCGGGGCGACATATGTAAGCGCTTGCACTACGCTGATCGCATGACTTCGACCGCGCTTGACACCCGTATCGCGCTGGCTTCTGCTCCTGGGGCTGAGTGGTGGCGTTCTGCCGTCATCTACCAGATCTACCCCCGTTCGTTCGCCGACGCGAACGGCGACGGGCTGGGCGACCTGCGCGGCATCACGTCGCACCTCGAAGACCTGAAGACCCTGGGCGTGGATGCCGTATGGCTGAGCCCCTTCATGACCAGTCCGCAGAAGGACGCCGGCTACGACGTCACCGACTACTGCGATGTCGACCCGATCTTCGGCACTCTGGCCGACTTCGACGACATGCTCGCCGCGGCGCACGAGCGCGGCATCCGGGTCATCGTCGACCTTGTTCCGAACCACTCGTCCGACCAGCACGTGTGGTTCCGTGAGGCACTGGCGGCAGCGCCGGGCAGCGTCGCACGCGGGCGGTACCTGTTCCGCGAGGGCAAGGGCGAGCACGGCGAGCTGCCCCCGAACAACTGGGAATCGGTGTTCGGCGGCCCCGCGTGGACGCGCGTGAGAGAAGCCGACGGCGAGCCCGGTCAGTGGTACCTGCACCTGTTCGATTCGTCGCAGCCCGATTTCGACTGGACCAACCCCGAGGTGCGTGCCGAGTTCCGCCGCATCCTGCGCTTCTGGCTCGACCGGGGGGTGGACGGCTTCCGCGTCGATGTCGCGCACGGCCTGATGAAGAAGCCGGGCCTGCCCGACTACTTCCCCGACGCCGACGGCGGCTCGATGGGCGGCGACGCCGCCGACGTGCCCTACTGGGGCCAGCCGGCCGTGCACGACATCTACCGCGAGTGGCATGAGGTGCTCGCCGAATACGACGGCGACCGGGCACTGTGCGCCGAGGCATGGCTGCCCTCCATCGAGCAGACCGCGCTGTGGGTGCGCCCGGATGAGATGAATCAGGCCTTCAACTTCGCCTACCTGGAGACGAAGTGGGATGCCGCGGCCCTGCGCGCGGTGATCGATGCGTCGCTCGCGGCTTACGCCGCGGTGGGTGCTCCCAGCACCTGGGTGCTGTCGAACCACGACGTCGTACGGCATGCGTCGCGCCTGGCCCTGACGGCCGAGAACCCGCAGGGCACCGGAATCGGCCCGAACTCCCCTGGCAAGCCCATCCCCGAGGTGGGACTGCGCCGCGCCCGCGCGGCGACCGCGCTGATGCTGGGCCTGCCCGGCTCGGCCTACCTGTACCAGGGCGAAGAGCTCGGGCTGCCCGAGGTCATCAACATCCCCGACGACGCCCGACAGGACCCGACGTGGTTCCGCACCGACCACGAGCGCTACGGGCGCGACGGCTGTCGCGTGCCGATCCCGTGGGTCGCCGACGCCCCCGCGTACGGCTTCAACGACACCGGAGCGACCTGGCTGCCCCAGCCCGCCGAGTGGGCTGACCTCGCCCGCGACGTCGAGGCCGCGGATGAGGCATCCACCCTGTCGATGTACACGACGCTGCTCGACGAGCGCCGCGAGCGGAGGCTCGGTGCCGGTAGCCTGGAGTGGCTCGATTCGCCGGCCGGGGTCGTCGCGTTCCGCAACGGCTCGGTGACCGTGCTCGCCAACATCGGCGAGCGGCCGGTGGCCGTGCCCGGCGGCCGGCTGATCACCTCCAGCGGCAGCCTCGTCGACGGGCTCGTCCCCGTCGACACGACCGTCTGGGTCGAGACGGACTGACCCCCGACAACCAGCAGAACGGGCGCGTGCAATGGTGAGCATCGACGAGGTAGCACGCGTGGCAGGCGTCTCGACCGCGACCGTCTCACGCGCTCTCAGCGGCCGCGGCCGCGTGTCTGACACGACCAAGGCGCGCGTCGAAGCGGCCGCCGACTCGCTCGGCTACGTCGTGTCGGCGCCGGCGTCGAGCCTGGCGTCTGGGCGCGCGCGCAACATCGGCGTGCTCGTGCCGTTCTTGGAGCGCTGGTTCTTCTCGACGGTGCTGGCCAGCACCTCGGCCGAGCTCATGCGGCACGGCTACGACATCACGCTGTACAGCGTGACGGAGGATGCCGAGCTGCGCCGCAACGTGTTCGACACACTGCTGCGCCGCAAACGCGTGGATGGCATCATCGCGGTGTCGATCGCCCTCGGCGACGCCGAGATCGAGCGCCTGCTCGCCCTGGAGATGCCGGTGATCGCGATCGGCGGACCTGATCCGCGCCTGCGCACCCTGACCGTGGACGACGTCGCGGTCGCGCGCCTGGCCACCGAGCACCTGCTGGCGCTGGGGCACCGCGACATCGCGCACATCGGAGCCAGTCCCGAATTCGACCTGGACTTCCACATCCCGACTCAGCGCCGCCAGGGCTTCGCGCAGGCCCTCGAGCAGGCCGGCCTCGAGGTGCGACCGAAGCTCTTCGAGCCGGCGGACTTCACGATCGAAGGCGGGTTCCGTGCCGCCAAGCAGCTGCTCGGACGCCCCGGCGCGCACCCCACCGCGATCTTCGCAGCGTCGGATGAGATGGCGATCGGGGCGATCCTTGCCGCGCGCGAGCTCGGCTATCGCCTGCCCGCCGACCTGTCGATCGTCGGCGTCGACGGACATGAGCTCGGCGCGTTCTTCGGGCTGACCACGGTGGACCAGTTCCCCGCCGCGCAGGGAGTGCGTGCGGCCGACGCGATGCTCGACGCGCTGAACGGCCAGGTCACCGCGCGACGCAGCGCATCGGCTGCGTCACCCGATCACCTGCCGTTCGAGTTGGTCGTGCGCCGGTCGACCGCGCGTCCCGCCGCCGGCTGAGTCGCCGACGGAGAACCGGATGGCGGGCGCGGTGCGCCGCGCCCGCCATCCGACTGTGCCACGATCACTCCTGCGCAGCGAGGTTCACGCCCATTGCGAAGTTGAATCCGAGACCGTTGCGGGCAAGGCCCATCTCGACCAGACCCAGCCCCTCGACCCAATGCGCCATGGCCAGCTCGCCCACGTCGCGAGGACGCAGGCCGATGCTCGTGATGAACTCCGCGACCTTCTTCTTGGCGGCCGAGTCATCGCCGGCGAAGAAGACGTCCACCGGGGCGCCCGACGCCAGGATGTGGCTGAACAGCGTGTTGAAGGCCTTCACGACGCTCGCGTCTTCGGGCGCCACCTCGGCGACCAGCTGCGCGACCGAGGTGTCGTACGGCACGGCCAGCCCGGTGGCGGTGGCGTTGAACGGGTTCGTGATGTCGACGATCACCTTGCCCGCCAACGCGTCGCCGAACTCACGGACCACCGGCACTGCCGCCTGGTAGAGCACCGCGAGGATCACGATGTCGCCGGTGGGTGCCGCACCCCACGTCCCCGCCGTCGCACCGCTGCCGAGCTCTGCGACCAGCGCCTTCGTGCGCTCGGCGTTGCGACCGATGACCTGGACCGAAGTACCGGTGCTCAGGGCCCGCGACGCGAAGTTCCGGGCCATGTTCCCGGCTCCGATGATGCTGATGCTGCTCATGACGTGCTCCTTCGAGATGTTCATTGTGGTTACCGGGGTCTGTCGCCGAGCAGTCGATCGAATCTCAAGCTGAGGCTACCCTCCGATTGGGGGTAGAACCGGAGGGTAGCCTCCTGTATTCCGCTACAGTGGAAGCATGACCACCAGCGAGGTCGCGCGAACACGCAAGCCCTGGCGCCGCGACGCCCAGGAGCGCCACGACAGACTGATCGACGCGGCACAGCGAGAGTTCGCCCGTCGAGGAGTGTCGGCCTCGCTGGAACAGATCTCTCGGGATGCCGGAGTCGCCATCGGCACGCTGTACCGGCACTTCCCGACGCGGCTGGATCTGCTCATGTCGGCCCTGGAGCCACGGCTCGAGGAATTCCTGCGCGGCGCCGAGAAGGCCATGCGGCTGGAGGATCCGTGGGAGGCGTTCACCTGCTACCTCGAGAATCTCTTCCGCACGCAGGTGGGCGACCGCGGATTCAATGACTTCCTCTCCCGCCGTTTTCCCGACAGCCCCGAAGCCGAGCGGATCCACGATCTGGTGTGCCACCAGATCGGCGACGTGCTCACCCGCGCCCAACAAGCCGGGCAGGCGCGCCCAGACATCGCGCTGGCCGACATCGTCATCCTCATCTGGACGAACGGCCGCATGATCGATGCCACCCGCGACACAGCGCCCGACGGCTGGCGCCGCCAGCTGCGTCTCATGCTGGACGCCTACCGAGCAGAGCGCGCGCATCCGCTCCCCGAACCGCCGATGACGGACAGCCAGCTCTACGACGCCATGGTCCGCCTCAACACCGCGGACTGAACGGGCCGCGTCGGCAATGCGACGCCGCGACCCCTGTCGCGCAGGGGAACGCAGCGGTGACAACGCCCCGCAGAACCGTGTCGCGTTGCAACCCACCTCCAACCGGCGTAGTGTCACCCGCCGTGACCAGCGAAAATCGCGATGAGACGCCTGAGTCACCGATCGCGAAACGCATCCTGATCGGGGACCCCCTGGCGTCACAGAAAGCCGACGAGCACCTGCTGGCAAAGCGCATGGCTCTGCCGATCTTCGCGTCTGACGCACTCTCGTCGGTGGCGTACGCCCCGCAGGAGATGCTGATGATCCTGCTGACCGGGGGGCTGGCGTTCCTCGTGTTCGCGCCGTGGGTGGCCGCCGCCGTCGTGCTGCTGCTGGCAGTGGTCGTGCTGTCGTACCGCCAGTTGATCCGCGCGTACCCGTCCGGCGGCGGCGACTACGAGGTGGCACGCACGAACCTGGGTGAGATCCCCGGTGTGGTCGTGGCATCCGCCCTTCTCGTGGACTACGTGCTCACCGTCGCCGTCTCCACCGCGTCGGGGGTCGACAACATCATCTCGGCACTGCCGTTCCTCAACGGCTGGCGCGTCGAACTGTCGGTGGCGTGCGTGGCCCTCATCGTGCTGGTGAACCTGCGTGGCGTGCGCGAGGCATCCCGCGCCTTCGCCATCCCGACGTACGTGTTCATCGGGTCGGTGGCCGTGCTGGTGATCACGGGACTCATCCGCGTCGCGCTCGGCAACGCGCCGGTCGCCTCCAGCGCCCAGTACGCACTGCATTCGCAGAGCATTTCGCAGGCAGCGGTGATCCTGCTGGTGCTGCGGGCGTTCTCGAGCGGATGTTCTGCCCTGACCGGTGTAGAAGCGGTGGCCAACGGCGTGCAGGCGTTCCGCAAGCCCAAGATCCGCAATGCGCGCACGACGCTCGCTCTGCTCGGTTCCATCGCCGCGATCATGTTCGCGGGTCTGGTCACGATCGCCCTGATCTCGCACGTGCAGTATGCCGAGAACCCGTGCGACCTGGTCGGCTTCGACTGCAAGGCCACCCCCCAGCCGAGCCTCATGGCGCAGCTTGCGGCGGCCACGTTCGGAATGAACTCGGTGCCGTTCTTCATCGTGCAGGCCGCCACCGCATGCGTGCTGCTGCTGGCCGCCAACACGGCGTTCAACGGCTTCCCGCTGCTGGGTGCGGTGCTCGCGCGCGACGGATACGCCCCGAAGGCACTGAACACCCGCGGCGACCGGCTCGTCTACTCCAACGGAATGATCGTGCTGGGCATCGCCGCCATGGGCGTTCTGGTCATCTACCAGGCGAACCTGTCGAATCTGATCCAGCTGTACATCATCGGCGTGTTCGTCTCGTTCTCGCTCGGCCAGATCGGCATGATCCGACATTGGATCCGAGGCCTCAGACGCGTCGCGGGCCTGCCGCCCGAAGCGCGAAGTCAGCAGTCGGCGCGCATGCAGGTGCGCAGCTTCCGCAAGGGACTGGTCATCAACGGCCTGGGCGCGACGATGACCGTGCTGGTGCTCGTGATCGTGACGATCACCAAGTTCACCCACGGCGCGTGGCTTGTGTTCTTGGCCATCCCGATCCTCTCGACGCTCATGATGGGCGTGTACCGCTACTATCGCGACGTCGAGCACGAGATCGAGATGGACGACACCCTGCACTTCGGCTCGGACGGCGATGTCGCCCTGATCCTGGTGAACAAGCTGCAGAAGCCGGTCGTGAAGGCCATCGACTACGCGCTGGCCGCCCGTCATGACAAGACGATCGCTGTGCACGTCGCCGTCACGAAAGAGGACCTGTCGAGGTTGCAGAAGGACTGGCAGGCGCACGGGATGCCGGTGCCGCTCGTCACGATCGAGTCGCCGTTCCGCAGCTACGCGGGTCCCCTCATCGAATTCATCAAGCAGTACCGCGCCGAACACGGGTCGAGCGTCATCACCGTGTACCTGCCGCAGTACATCGTCGGGCACTGGTGGGAAGGCATCCTGCACAACCGCCGTGCCCGCCGCATCGCCCAGCAGCTCATGCTCGTGCACGGGGTGACGATCACTCTCGTGCCGTGGATGCTCGACTCGTCGGAGCTCATCTACGGCCGCCGCTCGCGCCCGATCCCCGGGCAGGAGCGTGCCGGTCGCCCGTTCAAGCCCGGTGCGCGCTTCAACGTCGAGCTGCACCGCGTCGGCGGCCAGGCAGGCGATGCCGGGTCAGTGTCCGGTCCGTCCACCGGTCCGGACACCGGGCCGACCGCCGGCCCGAAGGACGACGCGCCCGACCCGCACTGACCGCCGCGCGCTGTGCGTTCGACCCCGCCGGTCAGGCCGGGAGCAGTTCGCGCTCCAGACGCTGGTAGCTGATCTCCATCCCGTCTGCCATGCCGGTCGCCAGCACGAGGTCGCGGGTCGCGGCATCCGGGTACGTGATCAGCAGCGTGATCAGCGTCGCGCCGTCCTCTTCGTACAGCTGCAGGTCGTTCGTGGTCGACGGATAGTCCGTGCCGGTCATGTGCTCGGTGGTCACCGCGCGCCGCGGCGCGTCCGACAGCAGCGTCGTGCCGTCGAAGCCGAACGCCTCACCCTTGGTGCCCTCTGCGGGCTCCCACCAGTACCGATACGCGCCGCCGACCGCCGGGTCGACCTCGCACACCGTCATGGCCCATCCGTCAGGCCCCAGCATCCATCGCTTGATCAGCTCGGGCTCCTGGTGCGCGCGCCAGACCAGTTCGCGCGGCCCCTCGATCAGTCGAGTGATGCGCACGCGCTGGTCGTCGAGCACCTCGACCTGCGTGCCCTTGCCGGCCGCGTAGTCGCGCAGCTGCTGCAGCACGATGTCGAGCTGGCCCATCGCCTGCGTGATGCCCTCGACCATGCCCATCCCGACGGCCTGCTCGAGCGCCTCGACCGATGCGAAGTGCGTGACGCCGTCCATCCGCGTGCCGGTCGCGGTCGGTTCGAACGCGAACACCATGCGCATCGTCGGGATGTCGCCGTTCAGGTCTCCGTTCTCGTCGGCGAACCCGTCGAGAACCTCGAACGACCGGGGTTCGTCGATGGTGAGGAACTCCCACCGCCCGTACGAGGTCTCACCGTCGGGGCCGGTCATGTGGTACTGCGCAAGACCGCCCGGCGCGAAGTCGAAGCGCGTGAATGTGGCCGGCCACCCGGGCGGACCCCAGAAGCGCTCGAGCTGACGCGGGTCGGTGAACACGTTCCAGACGCGTTCGGGTGCGGCGTTGAAGTCGGCGACGATGGTCATCGTCAGCGCTTCGGGGTCGCTGTGGATGTCGGTGACGGGCATGATCTCTCCTTGTGGGGTGACCCGGCTCAGCGCGCGGGCCGTGAGGTCTCGGGGTCTTCGGCCAGCAGCGCGTCGATGCGATCGATGCGGTGGCGCCAAAGCTCCTGGTAGCGCTCGAGCAGCTGCTGCGCCCGGGCGATCATTGCGGGATCCGTGCGCACGAGACGCTCCCTTCCCTCGGCCCGCTTGACGATCAGGCGGGCGGCTTCGAGAACGGCGACGTGCTTCTGCACGGCCGCGAACGACATGTCGTAGTCCGCGGCGAGCGCCGACACCGACTGCTCGGCATCGATCGTGCGGCGCAGGATGTCGCGGCGCGTGGCGTCGGCGAGGGCCCGGAAGACCCGGTCCACCTCTTCGTCACTGAGTTCTCTTTGTGCAACCATTTGGTTGTAGATTACGGGATGCCGCGGCCGGTGTCAACCCTCACCTGCCGACGTGAGGCGCTCGGGCGCGGTCGTGCCACCGTGTTCTCGCTTCAGGATCTCGGCAGCGCCGGAAGGCGCCTGCCCACCATGTCGCACTACGACGTGCGCTCCCCCAGCAGTCCGCGCAGCCGCTGGGCGAAGCCGTCCGGATCGCCCGGCATGCCGGGCTGCGACGTGAACCCACCGTGATTGCTCGGAGCATCCATCGCCTCGACACCGACGCGCGTCGCCACAGCGCGGGCGGCGCGGGCGGGCATGGTCTCGCCGGACTCGACCCCGGCGAGAATGACCAGCCGGTCGCCGAGCGCACGCAGCGCCTTTTCGTCGGGACGGTATTCGATGACCGCCGGCATGTTGCGCAGCAACGGGTTCGTGCGGCTGCCGTCGTCGTCGCCCGACATGCCGAACATGGCGGGATCGGGCGCAGGCCGTTCCAGATAGCCATCGGGCACGGGACCCTCGAGCATCACGAACTGGATGAACGCGGCCATCGCCGCGCCGTCGCCGCGCTCGGCATACGTCTTCTTCATATCGGCGACGACATCGAGCACGGCCTCGCGGTCGGGCAGCTCCGCCGCAGTGGCCGGCTCGTGCACGACGACGCGCAGCAGGTCCTCGGGGTGTGCGGCGGCCAAGGCGAGCAGATTGACTCCGCCGCCGCTGGAGCCGAACGCGTCGACCGGCCCGGCGCCAACAGCCTGGATGACCCGATGCAGATCATCGACGTGCTGCTCGACGCTGATGTCAGTCGTGGCGGTCGGGTTGCGGCCGGCGCCGCGAGGGTCATAGGTGATCACCGGCCGATCGGTGAAGTGCGCGGCGAGCTGTTCGAACCCGTCGGCACCCATCGGCGCGCCGAACAAGAACAGCGCAGGCCGCTCCGGTGTCGCTGCGGCGAGATCGCCACGGATGTCATACGTTATCGCGTCGTCACCATCGCCCACGGTTTGCGTGAGAGCAGGTGCTGCCTCGGTGGCGGACATTGCGGCTCCATTCGATATACAACCAATTGGTTGAATATTAGAGGGATGCCCGACGTCGGTCAACCCGTTCCCTCGGGCTATCGCTATGCCGCGCTCTCACCGCCCTCGACGACCAGATACTCTGCGGGCACGTTGTCCGCAAGGAAGATGTAGGGCCCGGCGGTGAACAGCTGGTGACCATCGGCCTGGAACGTCGCGACATCGACGGACAGAAGAACGGGATCGGCGGACTTGCGCCGGCCCACACGAACGGCGACATCACGATCGACGGCGAGGTGGACGTACTGCCGCCCCATCGTGCGCAGGCCCTCACTGAGGATGGCCGGCAGCACCCTTGGAGCCGTGGCGTGGAAGAGCGTCTCCGGCACCTCCGTCGCGATGGGGTGCCCGATCCGGCCTTCGATGGAGTGCCCGTACGCGGCCCGGATCGATACTCCGTCGGACTCGAAGCGACGCTTGGGTGATTCATCGATCACCCGTTCGATGTCGTCGAGCGCGACAGGTGCGCCCACCGCGGCAGAGACCGCATTTCGCACCTGCTCAAGATCAGCCCAACCGCCGCCATCGAGCTGCAGCCCGTAGTCCTCTGGGGCATGCCGCAACGCGTGCGACAGGGTCTTGCTCAGCGTGACGTCATTGACCATGAGATCCATCCTCGCCGAACGAGCAGACCCGGCCGGGAAGTTGTCCACAGGTCAGATCGACTCAGCCTTCCGTGTCATCCTCCGCTTCTTCGCGCAGCCAGTCGGCATGCTCTTCTTCTGCCGCCTCCATGAACACATCGAAGTCGTCCCAGTAGCCACGGTTCTCCCACCCGGGTGAGGCGAATGTGTGCACGATGAACACACGGGGATTGCCGGATAGATCCGCCCCGTCGAAGCAGAACACGTCATCGGTGCCGCCATGCTTGGCGAACGGCACGAGGGGCGGCCGCGACGGGTACTGCGTTTTGATCGTCTCCGACCACCACCGGACCGACTCATCAAACTCGATCAGCCACCACCACGGGTCGATGTCGGGCAGCTCCCCCTGTCGAAGCAACTCTTCGAAACGTCTCGGAGCAATGAATCCCGGCGGGCGTACGGCTTCAAATCCGGCTATCCGCTCTTCGATAGTGGATGGTTTACGTTCCCTCATTCCGGCCTTCCTGTCACTCGAGGCAGCTCGAAGGAGCCGCTCGGAAATTCCTCGGCCCAGGCCTTGCCTTGCTTCTCGATACGGATGAGTACCGCATCTCCCCAGGTGTCGGGCGTCTTCCCGCGCCAGTAGAACCGCTCCCGCTCATCAGCAGTGAGTGCATCGTCTGGTCTGTGCACGTTGGCCGAGACACTCGTGTCGGTCTCAACCGCTGCTCGTAGTCGAGTGTTGTCCAAGCTGGTCAAGCGGCCGTCATCCATTTTCACAACGTCGATTGGCTCGCCGTCCCATCCCCGTGTCGACATACTCTCGACGATGTCGTCATACGTGTATTCAACCCCGTCTCGGATTTTGCGGTACGACACCGTCTTCTGAGAAAACCGTGTCTCGCATGGGTCCGTTCCGCTTCGGCGACCGACCATCGAAGCGACGCCCTCAGGCGCACGCCCCACCGACGCCGCGCTGCCCTCGCCGCGCAGCATCCGGGCCATCGTCGCGCTGCCGCGGGCGAACAGCGCCCGCAGCTCGCCGACGAGCCGAACCAGTTCCTTCAGCCCGCGCAGCAGTCGGGTGATCGCCTGCCCGACCCGCGATGCGACCGACGCGACGCGCGCCGCGATCTGTCCGAACGCGAACGGTGCTGCGATCCCGAGCGTGAGCGCCGTCTCTGCCGCGACCGCGATGGCCGTGCCTGCCACCTGAGAGACGGCATCCCGAACCAGGTCATGCACGACGCGCACGAGCTGCGACGCGATGCGCATGCCGGCACCGATCGCGGCCGCCCAATCCCCCACCGCAGACAGGTGCCGCGACGCGTCGGCCACGTAAGCCAAGTACGCATCGATGGCCGCGCCCGACAGGGCGGCCACGTCGTCCGCGCGTCGCATCAGCGTGTGCCCCGATTCGCGCATGCGGGCCGCAACGTTGTCCCAGGTCTGCGCGAACGACTCGACCTCGCCCGCATCGCCGGTGAAGTCGTTCAACCACCCCTTCAGCGGCTCGAGGTGGTCGAGCACCCAGCCCAAGCCGTTCGCGATCAAGGTGCCGATCGGGTCGATCACCGCCACCGCGGTGTCGACCAGGCTCGAGAAGGCCGCAACACCGCCCTGCACCCAATCGCCCGACTGCAGAGCATCCACCAGCGACTGACCGTCCTCGATGAGGAATGCGCCCGAGAACGGGCTCGTCACGTCGACCGGATCTGCGACCAGCGTCATGCCCCGATCACCCCAGCTCGCCGTCGAGGATCTTCACGGCGTCGACGACATCCTGCTCGAACGCTTCAGCGTCGCCGGCCAGCCCGCGCAGCTGAGTGCCCGTGCGCTGCATCAGCGCCTCCGAGCCGTCGATCATCCGCGCCGCCACCTGTGTGATCGCCGCCGCGGGCGGCACGAGAAACGAGCACAGCATGCCGAATGCCCCACCCGACAGGCTCAACGAGCGCACGGCCGACGCCGCCTCTTCCACGTCGCCGCCGATCCGGACGACGGCGCGTGCGTGGTCGCGCAGCAGATCGAAGTCCCACGCGATGCGGGCGCTCACCGGACGACCTCGGGTTCGAGCCGTGCCCGCAGACCGACCCGCGCCGCACCCGAGTGGACAGGTTCGGTTTCGAGTTGCGCACGCAGCACCGCGAGCACCGGGTCGTCCTCACCGAGCAGGTCGCTCGCTTCGGTCAGCAGGTTTCGCTGGAGATCCCGGCGTGCCAGCCGCACGGTCTCCAGGATCAGCCGCGCCACACCGGCACCACCGCGGCTCAGCGCCGAATCTGCGATCCGCAACTCGGTGAGCCGGCCGGTGTGATCCACCTCGACCGTCACCTCGGTTCGCCGCGCCATCCCGCGCGTCGCCGCCGTCACCTGCTGCAGCAGCCCCATCTGCTGCGCACGCCGCTGCGCACGGCGCACGTCCTGCTCCACCCGTGCGATCGCCTCATCTGCATCACCGAACATGGCGACGATGTTTCCGCAAACGGCGAGCGCGCCTCGAAAGTTATCCACAGGGCGGGGCGCTCGAGCCCTCGTACCGGGGCCGGGCCGGCGCCCGCGGCGTAGCCTGGAACCTATGAGTTCTCTGGCCGAGACCACCCCGTTCGACGTGCGGGCCGTGCGAGCCGACTTTCCGATCCTCGCCGAGTCGGTGAACCGCGCACCGCTGGTGTACCTCGACTCGGCCGCAACCAGCCAGAAGCCCTATTTCGTGCTCGACGCCGAGCGGATGTTCCTCGAACACGCCAACGCCGCCGTGCATCGCGGTGCGCACACGCTGGCCGCCGAGGCGACCGACACGTTCGAAGACGCCCGTGCCGACGTGGCCCGTTTCGTGGGTGCGGCTGCCGAGAACATCGTCTGGACCTCGGGGGCGACGGCGGCCCTCAACCTCGTGGCGTACTCGATCGGCAACGCGAGCGTGGCCGGGGCCGCAGCATCCCCCTACGCATTGCGTCCCGGCGACGAGATCGTCGTCACCGAGGCCGAGCACCACGCGAACCTCATCCCGTGGCAGCAGCTGGCCGCGCGCACCGGCGCGACCCTGCGCCACATCCCGGTGCACGATGACGGCACGCTCGATCTCGACGCCGCCGCCGAGCTGATCGGCGAGCGCACGCGCGTCGTGGCCTTCTCGCACGTCTCGAACGTGCTGGGCATCGTCAATCCGGTCGAGCGCCTGGTCGCACTGGCGAAGGATGCCGGCGCCCTCACGGTTCTCGACGCCTGTCAGTCCGCGCCCCACCTGGCGCTGGATCTGCCCGCCCTCGGCGTGGATCTCGCCGCGTTCTCGGGTCACAAGATGCTGGGCCCGTACGGAATCGGCGTGCTGTACGGGCGCAGCGAGGTGCTCGAAGCCCTGCCCGTGGTCCTCACGGGCGGATCGATGGTCACCACCGTCACCCTCGAGACCGCCGAGTTCCTGCCGGCACCGCAGAAGTTCGAAGCGGGCACCCAGCCGGTGTCGCAGGCGGTGGGCCTCGCCGCCGCCGCACAGTATCTCGCCGGCCTCGGCATGGACGCCGTGCACGAGCGCGAACGCATGCTGGAGCGGCGCCTGCGCGACGGGTTGCGCGCGATCGACGGCATCCGGCTGCTCGGCGACACGAGCGACCCGGCCATCGAGCGCGTGGGGCTGTGCGCGTTCGACGTCGACGGCGTGCACGCCCACGACGTGGGCCAGGTGCTGGATGCCCGCGGCATCGCGGTGCGTGTCGGACACCACTGCGCCCAACCGCTGCATCGCCGGTTCGGCATCACCGCCTCGGTGCGCGCGAGCACGTCGGTGTTCACCACCGAGGCCGAGATCGACACGTTCCTCGACGCCGTCTCAGGCGTGCGATCCTTCTTCGGAGTCGGCGCATGAGCGGACTCGAGTCGCTCTACCAGGACCTGATCCTCGATCACTCCAAGCATCCGCACGGCTTCGGACTGGCCGAGGCCGAAGGCCGCTCGGCCGAGTCGCACCAGCGCAACCCGGTATGCGGCGACGAGATCACGCTGCGCGTGCGTCTGTCCGGCGATGCCGGCGACGTCGTGCGCGATGTCACATGGGAGGGCCAGGGCTGTTCCATCTCGCAGGCGTCGGCGTCGATGCTCGCCGTGCTCCTGGCAGAGGAGAACAGGATGCCGCGGGCCGAGGCATCCAGTCTCATCGACGCTTTTCGCACCGCGCTGCGCTCGCGCGGGGAGATCCCCCTCGACGAGGAGCGCTTCGGCGATGCCGCAGCCCTCTCGGGAGTCTCGAAGTACACGGCCCGTGTGAAGTGCGCGATGCTCGCCTGGGTCGCGCTCGAAGATGCGCTCGCCCGTGCGAGCCTGCCCGCCTGAGTTCCTCACCCGCTAGCCCGTGCGAGCCTGCCCGCTTGAGATCCTCACCCGCTCGGCCGTGCACAGCTGCGGGGATCTTCACCGACACGCCGGGCCGCGGCATCCCTCGCCGGCGTGTCACCCACGATCCCCGCAGGTGTGCCCGGCTGGATCGCCCGGCGCAGAGTCGGCCCCATGGCCGCTGTCTGGATCCTCGCCGGCGCATCGCTCGCGGTCGCCGTCCTCATGTGGTTGTGCGCGATCGGCGTGATCAGACGCAACCCGATCGTGGCGATCCGCATCCCGTCATTGTTCGCGTCGGATCAGGCGTGGCAGGCGGGACATCACGCCGCACTGCCCGTCACGATCATCGGGGCCATGGGCGCCGTGGCGACGTCGATCGGCGCTCTCGCGGTGCCGTGGTTCGCGCGGACCGCATTCGTGATCCAGCGTGCTGGTCATCGGGGGGATGCTGGTCGGGACCGTCCTCGCCTGGCGCGCCGCCGCCCGAGTGGGCTGAGCACGCGGGCGCGCAGCGAGCGCCGCCGTGCTCGCGCATCGGTACGAAGGTGCAAGACCGGCTAAGGGTGCCCCGGCAAGGCAGGCTCTGACGGCACCGGAGCGAAGCCCGATTCCGCTTCGGTCGCCGCCAGCACGACGTCGCGGAACCAGAGCAGCGAACTGGCCTCTTGATGCGCCGAGCGCATGTACAGGCGGACCTGCACCGGGTCCAGCGCGAAGGGCAGGTCGCGCATCACGAGCGGCCAGTCCCGGACCCACAGCGCGGACAGGCTCTGCGGCATCGTCGCGATCAGGTTCGTCGCCGACAGCATCGCGGGCAACGCGGCGAAGTGATTCAGCACCGCGACCGGATCACCGGCGCCACCGTGCGCCTCGACCGCGCGTTCGATGTTCACGTGTCCCGACTCGCCGGTCACCACCGCGTGCGGTGCCGACCGATAGGCATCCATGTCGAGCTCGCCTGTCGCAAGCGGATTGCCCGCCGCCATCAAGACGACATATCGCTCGTACTTCAGCGTCCAGGTCTGGAATCCGCCTGGCACATTGGCCGAGTTGATTGCAACATCCACCACCCCGCGCGCGAGCGTATCGGCCATGCTGGTCGGATCGAGCTTCAAGACATCCACGCTCAGCCCGGGACCCGCCGCGCAGACCCGCTCGACGATCCCGGCCAGCCAGTGCATCTCGCCGAGCTCGGACAGTGCGATCCGAAACCTGCGGCCCGAGGCGGCCGGATCGAACGCCTGTGCGGAGACGGCGTTCTCGATACGGCCGAGCGCGTCTCGGACCACCGGGAACAGCTCCTGCGCATATGGCGTCGGCAGCATCACGCGGCCGGATCGATAGAACAGCTGGTCGGCGACATCGCGCCGCAGGCGACTCATCGCCTGACTGACTGCGGACTGTGTCACATGCAGTGCGGATGCCGCGCCCGTCAGGCTGCGCGCCTCATACACCGCCATGAACGTGCGCAGCAGATTGAGGTCCATCACCCCATATTGGCCGTCCCGGACCCTCACGTCGTGGGAACTGTCCCGGTTTGCGCCATCAGCTGGCTGGATGCCTTGATGTTGCGGTACAGGTGCGCGCGCAGTTCGCCGAATTCGGCATGCTGTTTGGTCAGCAGCTGATCACGCGGCTTGGGCAGCGTCACCGGAAGGTCCTCGTCGATGAACGTCGGCCGGGGCCCCATCACCAACACGCGGTCGGCGAGGTAGATCGACTCGTCGATGTCGTGCGTGACGAACACGATCGTCACGTCGAAATCGTCCCGGATCTTCATCACCAGATCTTCCAAATCGGCGCGGGTCTGGGCATCCAGTGCCCCGAATGGCTCGTCCATCAAGAGGATCTCGGGCTGATAGGCCAGCCCGCGTGCGATCGCCACACGCTGCTGCATCCCGCCGGACAGCTGCCACGGGTACTTGCCGGTGAATCCCGCCAAGCCCACCGACTGCAGCGCGTGCGCCACGCGTTCTCGTCGGGCCGAGCGCGACAGTTTCAGCCGCCGCAGCGGAAACGCGACGTTGTCGGCCACTGTCATCCACGGATACAGCGAGTTGGCGTAATCCTGGAAGACCAGCGCGATCTGCTCCGGCGGCCCTGAGATGACGTGCCCGTCGACCTCGACGGTTCCGGACGTGGGTGTCAGCAGCCCCGCCATCAGCTTGAGCACAGTGGTCTTGCCGCACCCGGACGGACCCACGATCGTCACGATCTGGCCACCGCCGATCGTGAACGAAAGGTCTTCGACGGCCGGGGTGCCTGTGCCGGCATCTCCGTAACGCTTGCTCACGCCGTTCAGTGTCAGCATCTTGTTCCTTTCACTGCGCCGCAGCGCGGGCACCACGGTGCCAGGCGAGCACACCGCGTTCGATGAGGGTGAAGACAAGGTTCAGCAGGTAGCCGAGAATGCCCAGCAGCAGGATGCCTGACCACATGTCGGCCAGTGCAAAGGTGCGCTGGGCCTGCAGCACGAAGTAGCCCAGCCCGTCGGTGGAGGCGACCATCTCGCTGATGACCATCATGATGATCGCCAGCGGCAGCGCCGTGCGCATGCCGGCGAAGATCTGCGGCGATGCGGCCCGCAGTTGCACGTGCAGGAGCGCATCGATGGTCGGGATGTGGTAGACCTGCGCGGTCTCGGCCATCGTCGGTTCGATGCCCGCCACGCCGTCCATCGTGTTCAGCAGGATCGGCCACACACACACGAACGCGATCAGTGCCACCTTCGCCGACGAGTCGACGCCGATCGCCAGGATCGTGAACGGCAGCAATGCTGGTGGCGGGATGGCGCGCAGGAACTCGATGATCGGGGACGTCTGGCGACGCAACCAGGCGACCCTGCCCAGCAGGACACCCAGCAACACTCCGATCAGCACCGCGATCAGAAACCCGCTGAGCAGGCGCACAAGTGACGGCACCAGATCCAACGGGATCCGCGTGAACAGCCAGTTCTTCTGGAAGGCGACCAGCACCTCTTGCAGGGGCGGAAAGTAGAACCCACCGGCCGTGTTGGTGAAGATCAGCACACCGAGGATGACCAGGACCGGAACCAGCACCTCGGCGGTGATGTACAGCCCCTCGCGCCGCCTCATGACTGGGCCCTCCGCTGGGACGGATGCCACCGCAGCAGGCGCCGCTCCAGCCGCGCGAAGATCGTGTTCAGCAGCAGGCCGAGGATGCCCGAGAGCACGACGAACGCGTACATCACCGCTACCGCACCGCCCTCGCGTGCAAGGTTGATCTGCTCACCGATACCGCCCGCGTTGATCACGATCTCGCCGGTGAGCACAAGGATCAATGACACTGTCGACGCGATCCGGACGCCGGTGGCAAGGTAAGGGAGGGCACTGGGCAGCACGACGTGCAGCGCGACGTCGCGGCGGCGGATCTGGAACGATCGTGCCGTGTCCAGCTGTGTAGGCAACACGTTGCGCACTCCGTAGATGGTCTGGATCAGCAGCGGCCAGACCGCGGCGAACACGGCCAGGAAGATCTTGCCGTCGCCGAGATTGCGTCCGAACAGCAGGAATACCAGCGGAATGAGGGCGACCGAGGGAACCGGGCGCAGAAACTCGACGATAGGTCGCGTCGCCCGGTAGGCGAATTCGCTCGAGCCCAGCAGCAGACCCAGCGGAACTGCGATCAGCGCGGCCAGTCCGAGACCGATGGCCCAGCCACGCAGCGTGTCCAGGGTCGCCCACCACGCGTTCGCGGTGCCGAGTTCGGTGAAGAGCGTGGCCACGACCACGGTCGGGGGCGGGAGGAACCGGCTGGGCAGGATCTCGAGCCGGATGACCAGTTCGAGCAGCACCAGCACGAGCACGACACCCCCCAGCGAGCCGATCCACCGGCGCGCACGGTCGGGTGCGTGGCGCCGGCGGATCGATCCGCGGGACGCGGACTTCGCGATGACCGTCATCATCGGGCGCGACCTACGACTTCGGCTTGTAGATCAGGTCTGCCGCGTTCAGGTCCTTCTCCAGCGTGCCGTACTTCTTCGTGTAGCCGATCAGTTCCTGCATCAGGTCGACGTTCAGGTCTGGGCTGAAGACCGGCAGCCGGATCGCGTTCGCCATCTCCGGGGTCACCGAGGTGTACTTGGGGATGATCGCGCGGACCGCGTCCGGGTGGTCGCGGGCGTATTCCACGGCCTTGGTGATCGCGCGGGTGAAGGCGGCCACGGTGTCGGGGTGCTGGTCGATCATCTGCTGGGATGTCTCCCACGCGCCGTTGGGAAAGTGCTTGCCCATCACGACATACGGTGTGTCGACGACATGACCGCCGGCTTGCAGCACGGCCGTCACGAACGGCTCGGGCACCAGCGCGGCACCCACTCGTCCCTGGGCCAGGGCCACCGGCATCTCGGGGAACGGGATCTCGGTGAGCTTCATCTTCGAATCGTCGATGCCCTGCTTCTCCAGGGATGCCCGTACCTGCACCTCGGCGACGCCCTTCAGCGCATTCACCGCGACGGTGGCGGTGGCCAAGTCCTGTGGAGTCTTCACCGAGCTGCCCTTGCCTGCCACGACGATCTGCCAGTCCTTGTCGGGCGTGTCGGCGCCGGTGTCGTTGCCGGCGATGAACTTCAGCGGCAGGCCCTGCGACTGTGCGGTGAAAGCGGGCACGTAGCCGGACGCGATGAAGTCGAACGAGCCGCCGAGCAGCCCGGTGATCATTGCGCTGCCGGACTGCACGTTCTGAATCGTGACATCCAGTCCCTCGTCGGTGAAGAAGCCCTGCTGGGCGCCCAGCTGCACCGAGGCGAGGTTTGCCGTGGGCAACGAGGCCACCGTGACGGCGACCGGTTCGCCGGGTGTCTGATGGTCGCCGCCGCCGGGGGAACCGGACGAGCACGCCGTGACGGCGAGCAGGGATGCCGCCAGCAGCGCGGCCGCGGTGGTCAGACGGGTGGTGAGTGAGGACATCGTCGTTCTCCTAGGGGGTGGGGGATCAGTTCTCATCCATGGAGTGGCCGAGCAGCCACGAAGGGAACGCGACCGTCTTGGCGTCGATCACGAACGGCCGATCGCGCGGGCCGTTCAGCCAGTCCTGCAGCGGTGCGATGTCGTCCACCGAGCGCACCGTGATCGCCTCGCACCCGTAGCCACGGGCGATGGCGGCGATATCGGTCTCGGGGAAGCTCACAGTGTCGAGCTGGTCGGTAACGTGCTTGAAGTGCTGCACCTCGGCGCCGTAGGCGCTGTCGTTGTAGACGAGCACGAGCAGGCCCAGCCGCAGCCGGACGGCGGTGTCGAGTTCGACGTGGCTCATCATGAAGCCACCGTCGCCGACACCGGCAATCGGCAGGCGGTCGGGATGGGCGAGTCCTGCCCCGATGGCACTGGCCAGCCCGAGCCCGATCGACTGGAACGCGAGGGGAACGCTGTAGCCGTGCACGTCCGGCACCCGCAGGTACGCGCCGGGATAGCCGTTGAAGTTGCCGCCGTCGGGAACGACGACACGCGCGGCCGGGATCATCGCGTCGACCGCGTTGGTGAACGCACGCGGATCGATCCGCTCGGCGTCACTGCGGTCCTCGAACGGCTGCTCCCGCCAGAGCAGGGTATCGGCGAGCTTGCGCTGCACATCGTCGGTGCGGTATCCGCTGCGCGCCACCGCGCGTGCGGCGAGCAGGTCGGCGACGGCCTCCGCGACCGCAGCAGTGTCGCCGAGCACCCCGAGGTCGATGCGGTGGTGGCTGCCCAGGGCATCGGGAGTGTCGTCAATCTGCACGATAGTCTTGTTCTTCAAGAGTGAACCGTTTCGGCTGGTCCAGCGGTTCAGACCGGCGCCGAACGCCACCAGGACGTCGGCTGCGGCGATGAGCTCAGCCCCGCCGTCGGTGGCGAAGCCGCCCATCACGTCGATGTGCCACGGGTCGTCGTGGAACAGTCCGCGCGCCGCCGCAGAGGTGGTCAGCAACGCGCCCACCTGCTCGCCGATGCGCGCGATCTGCTCCTTCGCATGCCAACCGCCGCGGCCGGCGACCAGCACCGGACGCTCGGCGCTGGCGAGCAGGTCGGCGAGCGCTTCGATCGTCTCGCCGCCCGCACCGGCGCGCTGCACCGTCGGCACGGTGGGAACGGCATCCTCATCCCAGTCGACCATTGCCGTCTGCAAGTCGATGGGCACCGAGAGCACGACCGTGCGGCGGTCCTTCACGGCATGCAGGTAGGCGCGATAAGCGTCGGCCACGGCCGTCTCGGGGCGGTGCACGCGCATCGCCGCGGCGCCGAGGGCGGCGACGGCGCCGTCTTGGTCGATGTAGAAGTTGGATGTCTTCGCGAAGCCCGGAGTGTCACCGGTCATGATGATGATCGGTGTGCGAGCCTTGGCCGCCTCCGTGATGCCGGTCATGGCGTTGGTCAGGCCGCAGCCCTGGTGCAGGCTCACCACTGAGACCTCGCCGGTGGTGCGAGTGTAAGCGTCGGCCATGCAGGTCGCACCCATCTCATGCCGAGCAGCCACGAACGGCATCCCTCCGGTGAGCAGGGCGTTCGTCATGTGGAAGTTGCCGCTGCCGACGACCCCGAAAACGCGGCTGACGCCAAGCTGGGCGAGTGTGCGGCCCACCGCTTCGGCGACCGTGACCTGACGAACCATGCTGTTGCCCTCCGCTTCGTTGCGCTGTTTTCGAGCATGGCAACGAGCGCCGCATAAGTCGAATGACGATTACTTGGGTCTTGCATCAGCGACGCTAATGCAGGTGTGCCCCCGGGCGGGCCGCTCAGACGATCGCGTGATCGTGGATGTCGGAGCTCAGGCTCGTGCCGTTCAGGTCGAAGTAGAGATGGTGCTCGGTCACCGAGACCGTGAGCGTGCTGCGCCGAGCGAGGGCCACCGTGGCGTCGTCGATGAACCCGCGATCGAAGGTGTGCACGACGATGTTCTCGGCATCGTGGATGCGCTTGCCCTGCCACTGCGCGATCACCTTCGCGGGGTCGCGGTGCGTGTAGACCGTCGTGCGGCCGGCCAGTTTGCTGCCGAAGTGGAGGCGGGCGGCATCCGGAGCGCCCACCTCGATCCATGCGGTGATCGCACCGGTGAGGTCTCGCACCAGCACAGCGGGCTCTTCGGCCGCCGAGATGCCCTCGCTGAACGCGATGCCCTCTTCGTACTCGAGGCAGTACGCGAGCACACGCGTGATCATGAAGGCGTCGGTCTCGGAGGGATGCCGCGCCACGCGCAAGGTGAGCGACTCATAGACTCCGCGGTCCACATCGGCCAGCTCGACGTCGAAGGTGTAGATCGTCGCTCCGGTCGCCATGGCATCTGAGCCTACCCGCGCACCGACGGCCGACAACGCGCCGGTGCTCGACATCCATCGTCATAAAGATGCTGACACGTCAACAATGCCCTACTGTTGCTGACGTGTCAGAGAGATTGAGCGGGCAGCGACTGCTGGCCTGGCAGAAGCTGCAGACCGTGACCGCGCAGCTGCGCCGCGAGACCGCGCGCGTGCTGTCGGACGAGGCCGGGCTCTCGGAGGCCGAGTTCACCGTGCTCGCACATCTCGCGCCGACACCGCACGGCGTGCGGTCGGTGACCTGCGCGCGAGCGATGGGATGGGACACCAGCCGCCTGTCGCACCAGCTGCGCAGGCTCGAGCAGCGCGGATACGTCGCACGTCGCGCGGGTGCAGACACCGGCGCGACCGGCGGCAGCTCCTTGGCCGGCGGCGACGGCAGAGCCAGCGTCGTCGCGCTCACCACCGAGGGCCGCCGAGCCTACCGACGCGCGGTCGGCCCTCACCTCGAAGCCGCCGACCAGTGGTTCGGCCAAGCACTCAGCGACTCCCAGATCGACGAGCTTTACGACGCGCTCACGGCGATCCAGACGCACATCGATCAGCAGACCGCGGCCGCCGCGAGCGACCCGCAACCCGGCAACAACAAGGAGGAACGACAGTGACCGACCTGTCGACACGCCCCGAGTGGGCACAGGAGAAGACCGGCCTCGCCGGCACGACAGTGCTCGTCATCGGCGGCGCCGGCGGCGTGGGCGAGGGAGTGGTGCGCGCGGTGCTGGATGCCGGTGCCCACGCGGTGGCGCTCGGCCGCAGCCGCGAACGGCTTGACGACCTGGCCTCGCGCCTGGCACACCCGGGGCTCACGGTCGACACGATCGATGCACTCGCGCCGAACGTGACAGCGCGCGCCGCGGAGCTGGCCGATCAGCACGGGCCGTTCGACGCGGTGATCGTGTCGGTTGCATCGTGGGGAGACCAAGGGCGCAAGCCGGCGCTCGAGCTGACCGATGACGAATGGGACGCCCTGCTCGCGTCGAACCTGACCGCCGTGTTCCGCCTCTACCGCGCGTTCGTGCCGCACATCGCAGCCCGCGGCATCCTGCTGCAGTTGAACGGGATGAGCGCCGAGATCCCGTTCCCGGGGGCGGCGGGGCGCGCGCTGACCGCGGCGGCACAGAAATCCCTCACCCGCACGATCGCGGCCGAACTCGGCGGCGGCGGACCGCGCGTGTACGAAGTGGTCCTGGGCATGATCCGCACCCGTGCGCGACTGCAGGCCGGCATCGACCAGCCGGACTGGATCCCCGCCTCGGACGTCGGCTGGCACGTGGCCGAGCTGGTCGCAGGCACCAGCCCGCTGGCCGGCCATGACCTGCACTACTTCGTCGATGCCGCCGCGGGTCCGCAGCCCACGCCTGGTTCGCCGGTGGTTCCCACCCCAGCCGCGATCGCCCGTTGACCCGTGTGAACCGCAAGTTGAACACCGATTTTGGACATATACCTTTCGCGCGCGGACTCCGCCGCACCGACGGCAGACAGTCCGAAGGACACCCCGCGGGATACGCCTGCCGCCGCCAACTAGAATCGGTACGTCCGGCGCCCGCGATCTCTCGCGGCACGAACCATGGAGCTCAGCCGTATGACCATCCCCACCCAGGCATCCGCCGACACCGTCGACAACGCGAAGGCGACCCCTGAGCGCGAGCAGCCGTTCGCCGCCCTCGGCCTGAAGCCCGACGAGTACGCACAGATCAGGCAGATCCTCGGTCGGCGCCCCACCAGCGGCGAGCTGGCGATGTACTCCGTCATGTGGAGCGAGCACTGCTCCTACAAGTCGAGCAAGATCTATCTGCGCCGCTTCGGCCAGAAGGTCACCGACGAGATGAAGACCCGCCTCATGGTGGGCATGGGCCAGAACGCCGGCGTCGTCGACATCGGCGAGGGCTGGGCTGTCACCTTCAAGGTCGAGAGCCACAACCACCCCAGCTACATCGAGCCCTTCCAAGGCGCGGCCACGGGTGTCGGCGGAATCGTGCGCGACATCATCTCGATGGGCGCACGCCCTGTCGCCGTCATGGACCAGCTGCGCTTCGGCGCCATCGACAACCCCGACACCGCGCGCGTCGTGCACGGTGTGGTCGGCGGCATCTCGTTCTACGGCAACTGCCTGGGCCTGCCCAACATCGGCGGCGAGACGGTGTTCGACGCGGTGTACCAAGGCAACCCGCTCGTGAACGCGCTCGCGGTGGGAGTGCTGCGGCACGAAGACCTCAAGCTCGCCAACGCGAGCGGAACCGGCAACAAGGTCGTGCTGTTCGGCGCCCGAACCGGCGGCGACGGCATCGGCGGGGCATCCATTCTCGCATCCGACACGTTCTCGTCGGGCGGCCCGACCAAGCGCCCCGCGGTGCAGGTGGGCGACCCGTTCGCCGAGAAGGTGCTCATCGAATGCTGCCTCGAGCTGTACCGCGACGAGCTCGTCGAGGCGATCCAGGACCTCGGGGCCGCCGGCATCTCGTGCGCGACCAGCGAACTGGCCGCCAACGGCGGATCGGGCATGCGCGTCGACCTCGAGAACGTGCTGCTGCGCGACCCGACCCTCACGCCCGAAGAGATCCTGATGAGCGAGAGCCAGGAGCGCATGATGGCCGTCGTCGCTCCCGACAAGCTCGACGCGTTCCTCGCCGTCACCGGCAAGTGGGATGTCGAAGCCAGCGTGCTCGGCGACGTCACCGGCGACGGACGTCTGCAGATCTTCTGGCACGGCGAGCAGATCGTCGACGTCGACCCTTCGACCGTGGCCGTCGACGGTCCGGTGTACGAGCGCCCGGTCGCCTACCCGACCTGGCTCGACGCGCTGCAGCAGGACGCGGCATCCGCCCTCGATCGCCCGAGCGACCCCGACGCGCTGCGCGACCAGTTCATGCGGGTGATCTCCAGCCCCAACCAGGCCGACGTGTCGTGGATCACGAACCAGTACGACTATTACGTGGGCGGCAACACGGCACTGGCGTTCCCCGACAACGCGGGCATGCTGCGAGTGGACGAGAACAGCGGCCTGGGCTTCGCCATCGCGACCGACGCGAACGGACGCTACTGCCAGCTCGACCCCTACCAGGGCGCGCAGCTCGCCCTGGCCGAGGCGTATCGCAACGTCGCCGTGAGCGGTGCGGTGCCGGCCGCGGTCACCGACTGCCTGAACTTCGGCAGCCCTGAGAACCCTGAGGTCATGTGGCAGTTCTCGCAGGCAGTGGACGGCATCGCCGACGGATGCCTCGAGCTGGCCATCCCCGTCACCGGCGGCAACGTCAGCTTCTACAACCAGACCGGTGACGTGCCGATCCATCCGACGCCGGTCGTCGGCGTGATGGGCATCATCGAGGACGTCGCGCACCGCATTCCCAGCGGGTGGCAGGACTCCGGCCAGAACATCTACCTGCTGGGCGTGACCGCCACCGAACTGAGCGGATCGGCCTGGGCCGCCACCGTGCACGGCCACCTCGGCGGGCTTCCGCCGGCCGTCGACCTCGCCGCCGAGAAGCGGTTGGCAGGGCTCATCCACGCGGCGAACGACCAGAACCTCATCTCCAGCGCCCATGACCTGTCAGAGGGCGGGCTCGCCCAGACCCTCACCGACGGCGTGCGGCGGTTCGGCGTGGGTGCGCGCGTGTGGCTCGACGAGATCATCGACCGCGATGGGGTGGATGCCGCATCCGCCCTCTTCTCAGAGACCACAGCGCGTGCGATCGTGACGGTCCCCCGCGAAGACGACGTCAAGTTCCGCGGGCTGTGCGAGGGCCGCGGCTACCCGGTGCTGCGCATCGGTGTGACCGACGAATCGGGTGCGAGCGCGGCACTCGAGGTGCAGGGCCTGTTCACCGTTCCGATCGGGGAACTCAACGAGCGCACCGAGGCAACACTGCCCGCGGTGTTCGGCCCGACGATCGCCGGCGCCTAGAATCGTGGCATGTCCCACGACGACGACTACAGCGCATACAGCGAGCGCCGCCAGCACCGCATCAAGGTGATCGCGTGGGTGGTCATCATCTCGTTGATCCTCGTTGCGGGCGGAGCCACGGTCCTCGCACTGCTGTTCGGCTGAGACGGCAGCCCCTGTCTGTGCCCCTACTGTGACACTCGGGGTGCGGCGGTCGCCCATGGGTACGATGACAGGATGCACGACTTCTGGAACTTCGCGGGCAGCTACTGGTGGCTGGTCTTCCCGTTGATGGGAGTCGCCGGTGGATTCGCCAGGTCATGGGAGCGCAACTCTCGGCTGCGCCACCAGCGGCGCCTCGAAGTCATGCATGCGAAGGCCGAGATCCGCACCGCCGAAGCCGAAGCACGCGCGGTGCAGCGTGGACGCGGCGCACCGCGAATCGCGGCATCCGCCGCGTCCGCCGACGACGTCCCACGCGCGCCGACGCCGCAGGAGCAGCTGCAGAAGCTGTTCGACGCGCAGGATGCCGTCACCAAACGCTGGCTGGAATACGAGCTCGACGTCGCCAAGCTCATCGCCTTTCCCGCCATGAGCGACGGGCGGCAGCCGCTGACGGCGGCGTTCCTTCGCGCAAAGAAGGTCGCAGACCGGCTGCGGCCGGTCTCGCCCAAAGTCAAGCTGACGAAGGAGCAGTTGGACGAATACCGCAACGCCGTGACCGACTACGAGGTCGCGTTCGACGTCGCGGAACGCGATGCCCGTCGGATCCGCGATTCATCTTTCACCGAGAGCGAGCGCAAGCGGCTCGACACGGCCAAGCAGCTGCTGACGGTCGCCATCGACGAGGCGGCAACGCCCGCTGAGCGCCAGGTGGCGTACAAGAGAGTGCGTGAAGAGCTCGATGGGCTCATCTCGCTGTCGGACGGTGCGGTCGAAGTGCTCGAGAAGAAGGTCGCCCTGCAGCTGCCGGCCACCGCGCACGGCGATGCCGCGCGCGGACCCGTCGCCGAACCCGTGCGGCTGCGTCCGCCGGATGCTGCATCCGGTCGTTGAGTGAGCGAAGCGAGTCGAAACGAGACATTCACGCTCGTTTCGACTCGCTCGCCGCGGTCCATCGCTCAACGAGCGACGGGCAGCGCGTCAGCTCGTGAGTGAGTCCACGTAATCCTGGTTCTCCGACATCCACTTCTTGACGATGTCGGGGAACTCGCTCTGCTTGTGGTCCTCCCGGAACATCGCGTTCTCGAGCGAGAACAGCAGGTCCGAGTCCATCTTGAACGCCGTGAACCACTTGTTGACCTCGGCGAAGTCATCGGCGAAGCCGGTGCGCGTGACGGTGTGGATCGACTCCGCAGCCCCCAGGGCGCCCTTCGGGTCCTTCAGGTCTTTGATGGCATACGCGTCGTAGGCCCAGTGCGGGCGCCACAGGGTGACGACGATGTTCTCATCGGCATCCAGTGCCTTCTTCAGTTCGGCGAGCATGGCCGGAGTCGACGAGGTGATGAACTCCATCTTGTCCAGGCCGTACTCCGGGATGACCTTCTTCTCCATCGCCTCGGTCAGGCCCGCACCGGGCTCGATGCCCACGATGCGGTTGCCGAACTTGTCGGCATTGGCCGCGAGCTGATCGATCGAATCGATCGGCGCGTCCGCGTTGACCGCGAGCGTGAGCTTCGCGTCGTCATTCCACGAGCCGACGTCGACGAGGTCCTTGCCGTACTTGTCGAAATAGCTCTTGTGTGTCGTGGGCAGCCAGCCGTCGAACGCGACATCGAAGTCGCCCTTGGCCAGACCCGCGAACACGGGACCCGCGTCGGCGTACTCGAGTTCGACGTCGTAGCCCTTCTCATCCAGGACCTGCTGCCACAGATACGAAGCCGCCTCGCCCTCGGGCCAGCCGTTGAACACTCCGACGGTGATCTTCTTGTCCTGCGAGCTGCCGCCGTCGCCGCCGTCGCCGGCGCTGTCGCCGGTGCCGCTGGCGCAGCCCACAAGGGCGACGCTTGCGGCGAGCCCCATCGCGAGGGCCCCGAACAGTGTGCGCTTCTTCATGTGATTGATTCCTTTCCTCCCGTGTGCTGTGGCACGGGCGTTGGGGAGACCCGCGGGGTACCGCGGGTGCCTGTCTCGGCGCTCAGGGCGCCGAAGTCTGGATGCCGCGGACCCGTCAGGCGTTGACGGGGCGCTGATCGGCAGCTGCGTCGACCGTGCTGTCGACGTGCGCCGTACTGTCGGCCTTGCCGACCTCATCACTTGAGGTGGGCGACGCCGCACGTCGGCGCGGCCCGCGCGCCGCCCCGAATCCGCTGGTGACCCGGTCGAGGATCATCGCGATGATCACCACCGCCAAGCCCGCCTCGAACCCGAGCGAGATGTCGGTGCGGCTCAGTGCCTGGATGATGTCCTTGCCCAGGCCGGGAGCGCCGACCATGCTGGCGATGACGGCCATCGAGAGGGCGAGCATGATGATCTGGTTGACACCGGCCATGATCGACGGCATCGCCAGCGGCAGCTGGATCTGGCGCAGGATGCGCCCCGGCGTGGCGCCGAACGCGTTGCCCGCCTCGACCACCTCTTTGTCCACGCCGCGAATGCCCAGTTCGGTCAGGCGCACACCGGGTGCGACCGCGAACAGGATCGTGGCCACCATTCCGGGAACGACCCCGATGCCGAACAGGAAGATCGCAGGGATCAGGTACACGAATGCCGGCATCGTCTGCAAGAAGTCGAGGATCGGGCGAACGACCTTGGAGACCGTCTGCGAGCGGGCGGCCCAGATGCCGACGGGAATCGCGATCACGACCGCGATGAGCACCGCGACGATGGTCAGCGCGAGCGTCTGCATCGCGTTCTCCCACTGATCGACCGAGACGATCACGAGCAGCCCGATCACCGTGCCGACCGCGAGCTGCCACCCTCTGGCCAGCCAGGCGATCGCAGCGATCACGATGATGACGACCCAGAACGGCGGCGTCGTGAACAGCCACTCGGCGCCGTCGTACAGGCCGCCGAAGATCGTCGAGATCACGTCGAAGAAGCCGCCGAACACGTCGATGACCCAGGTGATGAAGGCCTCGACGATGTCACCGAGCGGAAGACGGATGAGGTCGCTCATCACCGCACGCTCCCTTCGGCCGCGGCCAGGGCGTCCGGGGCGAGCTCCGTGATCTCCCGAGCGAGTTGGAGGGCCGTCGCCGGCACGATCGAGACCGGCTGGGTCGTCGCCGGCACGTTGCCCAGCGCCGCCAGCAGAGTGATGCGCGGCACGACCCCGATCAGACGCCCTTCGTCTCCCACCACGGGAAGCGAGACAGGGCTGCCGACGGCGTGCTCGACCACGCTGGAGAGCAGATCATCCGCGGCAAGTCGGCGCACGCTGCGGTCGGCGATCGCGCGCAGGTCGGCGGTTCCGGACTTGACCGCCCGGATCACGGCACGATCGGTGACCACGCCCAGCAGCCGACGGTTCTCGACGACGAACACCTCGCCGATCTGCTCTTCGCGCATGACGCGCAGCGCACCGCGGATACCGGCCGAGACCGGCACCGACAGCGGGCGCTCCATGACTGCCGCGACGGTGAGCACACGTGCGCGATCGACATCCTGCACGAACTGTGCGACATAGTCGTTGGCCGGGTCGGTGAGGATCTCTTCGGGTGTGCCGTTCTGCACGATGCGCCCGTCGCGCATGACCGCGATCCGGTCGCCGAGGAACATCGCCTCGTTCAGATCGTGCGTGATGAAGATGATCGTGCGCCCCAGCTCCTGCTGCAGCTCGACCAGCTGCTCCTGCAGCTCACGCCGGATCAGCGGGTCCAGTGCCGAGAACGCTTCATCCATGAGCAGGATGTCGGTGCCCGCCGCAAGACCGCGTGCAAGGCCGACCCGCTGCTTCATGCCGCCGGAGAGCTCATCGGGCATGGCGTCGACGCGGTCGCCCAGACCTACCTTCTCGAGGATCTCGCGGGCGCGCTCCCGACGCTCGGCCCTGCCGACGCCCTGGATCTCGAGGCCGTACGCGGCGTTGTCGATCACCGAGCGATGGGGCAGCAGTGCGAAGTGCTGGAACACCATCGACATCGACGTGCGGCGGATGCGGCGCAGCTCGGCGGCGTTGGCGGTCGTGACGTTCTCACCCTTGACGAGCACTTCGCCAGAACTCGGCTGCAGAAGCCCGTTGAGCATGCGGATGATCGTGGACTTGCCCGAGCCCGACAGGCCCATGATCACGAAGATCTCGCCGGGCTGGACGGTGAAGCTCGCATCGATCACCGCGGCGGTACCGGCATCCCGCACATCAGCGCGGGTCTGCCCGGCCTTCAATCGACGAACGGCGTCTTTGGGACTGCGCCCGAAGACTTTGAACAGGTTCTTCGCCTCGACGGCGGGTGGGATGGTCACTTTTGCTTGGCCTCGGCAGCCTTGACGGGGCTGCATTGGTTACGCCCGGGTGACGATCTTCACGACACGCGCTCGGCCCACGTCATCGGAGTACCGGAGGTCGTGCCATGGCGACGCACATCGGGTTCGTCGTCCAGACCGCCGACCATACGCCCACGTCGAACCCGCCCCAGGGGCAGCCGACGAGGTCGCGGACTGGTCGTCGGGGCCGTGTGCACACGCGTGGCACGCACAAGCCCTTCTATTGACGTTACGTGAGTCGGTAGAAGGACGCAACCCGAGCAGGATTCGGCATTCACCCGAAAATCGGAGCCTTGACATCCGTCGACAAGGGAGTGCTGTACAAGCGTCGCGGCATCGGCATGTTCGTCGCGCCCCGGCGCCCGTGGGATTGTCGCTGTGGATGCTGGTGGCGATCGTCGTTCTGGGCGTCGCCGCGTTCGGCATGCTGCGCCGGCTCGTGCCCTGAGTGCGTGCGCTGCTGGGCGCGCGCTCAGGCGTCTTCGGCGGCCGCTTCGTGGTGGCGGATGACCTCTGCCACCACGAACGCGAACCACTTGTGCGCGAACTCCGGGTCCAATTCGGCCTCTTCTGCCAATCGCCGCAGACGGGCGACCTGCTGCTCTTCGCGCGCCGGGTCCGACGGCGGCATGGAGTGTTCGGCCTTCAGCCGCCCCACCTGTTTGGTGCACTTGAACCGCTCGGCAAGCAGATAGATCAGCGACGCGTCGATGTTGTCGATGCTTCCGCGAAGACGGCGCAGCGTCACCATCGGGTCTTCGACGTCGGTCATGCCATCCTCCCCGCGTCCGTCACAGTGCGTACCGACACTACCTCGCCACCGCTTCTCAGCGCCGTTCATGACGATGCCGCCGGAACCGCGGCATCCTCCCCCGCGACGTCGCGACGCACCAATAGAGTGTGACCATGACCGACGCAGCCCAGCCCGCCGACGATGCTGTCGCTGCGGCGCCCACCGGCCCGGCAAATGACGAGATCGCCGCCGAGTCGGGGGAGGCGCCGCCCTCGCGCACGTTCTGGGCGAGTTTGAACCACCCGTTCGGCGTGGGGTTCTTCTTCACGGTGGGCGCACTGGTGGCGGCCCTCCTGGGGCTCGCCGTCTCGAACCTGTCGACGGTGATCATCTACGTGGTCTTCGCGCTGTTCTTCGCGCTCGGGCTCGATCCGCTCGTGCGAATGCTCGAGCGTCATAGCGTCACGCGCGCGTGGAGCATCGTGATCGTCTACACGGGGTTCGCCGTCATCATCGTGGGCGTGCTGTGGCTGATCATCCCGACAGTGATCTCGCAGGTCACGAAGTTCATCAAAGACATCCCGAGCCTCGTCACGAACTTCCAGGCATCCGACTTCTACGCATGGCTGCAGAACTCTTTCGGCGACCAGGTGGGTTCCATCGTCCAGCAGATTCAGAAGTTCTTGACCGACCCCGGCAACATCGCCGCAATCGGCGGCGGCGTCGTGCAGGTGGGCGTGACGATCGGCACCACGATCTCGGGGATCATCATCATCCTCGTCCTGAGCCTGTACTTCCTCTCCTCGCTGCCGGCGATGAAGCACTCGTTCACGCGGCTGGCCCCGGCCCGCAGCCGCGCCCAGGTCTCGTCGCTGACCGAGCAGATCACGACCTCGATCGGCAGCTACCTCGGCGGCATGGTCGTGCTGGCGCTCTTCAACTCGATCGTCACGTTCATCCTGTACACCGTGCTCGGGCTGCCGTTCCCGCTGCTGCTGGCGGTCGTGGCGTTCCTGATCACACTGATCCCACTCGTCGGTTCGGTGCTGTTCTGGTTCATCGGCACGATCATCGCGCTGTTCTCGAGCCCGATCGCTGCGCTGATCTTCGCGATCGTCTACCTGATCTATATGCAGATCGAGGCATATGTGCTCACTCCGCGCGTGATGAACAAGGCGGTCTCGGTGCCGGGATCGCTGGTCGTGATCGGAGCCCTCGTGGGCGGCACCCTGCTCGGACTGCTCGGCGCGCTGGTGGCCATCCCCGTCACCGCTTCGGTGCTGCTGATCATCAAACAGGTCGTGATTCCGAAGCAGGACGCGAAGCAGTAGCCGCAGGCCCGCGTTCGGGCGGCTCGGCACGCGGCCGGCTCGGCGAGCGGGCGGCTCAGCGGACGGGCAGCAGGCAGGTGGGCGAGGGCACGGCGGTGCGATGCCGAACCGGGCCGGGCACTCCGGTGCGCTCGTCGAGTCCGAGCGAGGCGACCTCGTTCGACAGCTGACCGGCCACCAGGAGCGTGTCGCGCTCGATGAGGTGGTGTCGCGGCCAGTCCACTCCCGTCTCGGCGATCGCGACCGGCTGCAGCTGCGACCCGTCGCCGCGCACGCGCAGGGTCGCTATCGTGTTCGACCCGCGCACGCCGGCATAGAGGAACGTGCCGTCACGGGATGTCGCGAGCTCGGCCGCAGCATCCCCGTCGAGAAGTCCGGGGCCCAGCGACGAGCCGGCGACCACGCGCCAGGCGCCGGACGTGTCGGCGGCGAGCGCGAACACCTCGAGCGACAGCTCGGTCACGACGTACAGGTGCCCGCTCGGGTGCCAGCGCATGTGGCGCGGGCCGCTGCCCCGCGGGAGCACGACCTGCCCTGCCGCGCGCAGACCCTTCGGCCCTCGGCGCCAGAACCGCACGAGATCCAGCCCCATGTCGGTCGTGGCCACCACTCCGCCCGGCAGGTACACGGTCTGGTGGCTGCGCGAGACCCGCTCGGCCGCGGCATCCTGCCCCGTGGTCTCCGACCCGCGACCTCCCGCCCCACTCTCCGACCCGCGTTCCGACCCGCGAGAGAACATCTGGCCGGCGAGAGTATGGGGTTCCCCCGCGCTCTCGTCCGCCCGCTGTTCTCTCGCGGCCGGGGACAGGTCGACGACGGTGCCCGAGAACGGGTCGACGTCGGCGAACGGGTCGACGTCAGCGAACGGGTCGACGTCGGCGTAGGGATCGACGGCAGTGGGCGCGAGGGTGGGCGACGACGGGCGGCCCGTGGCATCCAGTGCCATTCGCACGATGCGACCGTCGCCCCAGCACGACGCGATCAGCGACGCCCCGTCGGGAGCGACCGCCACATGGCAGGCGAGCTCTCCCGCGGCGACGGGCGCGCCGAGCGGAACGAAGGATGCCTCGCCCGTCTGCGCGAACGCCTGAACCGCGCCGTCGCCCTCGAGCGCGGCGTACAGCACGTCCAAGGTCGGGTGGGCCGCGACCCACGAGGGCGACCCGCCGGTTGCCGCGGCATCCCCCGCGAACCCGAGCGGTCCGCCTGCGAGCACGTCGTCGGACGCACCGGCGAGCAGGATGCCGATGCCTGTCGCCGCGCCCTTCATGTCGGCGGTGTAGCCGCCTGTGTAGAAGCGCATGCCTCAGGCGAGGTCGTGACGCACGACGACCGCGTCACGGGCGGCGCCCACGCCGATCACCGAGATGCGGGTGTTGCTCATCGCCTCCAGCGCGAGCACGTAGTCCTGTGCGGCCTGCGGCAGGTCTTCGAACGAGCGCGCGCCCGAGATGTCGTCGCTCCAGCCGGGCAGGTATTCGTAGATCGGGGTCGCGTGGTGGAAGTCGGTCTGGTTCACCGGCACCTCGTCGAACCGCGTACCGTCCACGTCGTACGCGACGCACACCGGGATCTGCTCGCGCCCGGTGAGGATGTCGAGCTTGGTGAGCACGAGGTCGGTGATGCCGTTGATACGCGTCGCGTAGCGAGTCACAGGCGCGTCGTACCAGCCGACGCGGCGCGGGCGCCCCGTGGTGGTGCCGAATTCGAATCCGCGGGAGCGCAGCCAGTCTCCGGACTCATCGAACAGCTCGGTCGGGAACGGACCCGAACCCACCCGGGTCGTGTACGCCTTGACGATCCCGACGATGCGATCCAGCCGCCGCGGACCCACGCCGGAGCCGGTGGCCGCCCCGCCGGCAGTCGCCGACGACGAGGTCACGAACGGATACGTGCCGTGGTCGATGTCGAGCATCGTGGCCTGCCCGCCCTCGAACACGACGACGTCACCGGCATCCAGCGCGTCGTTCAGCAGCAGTGCGGTGTCGTCGACCATCGGCCGCAGCCGGTCGGCGTACGAGAGCAGGTCTTCGAGCACCTCGTCGCACGTGATCGCGCGCCTGTTGAACACCTTGACCAGCAGGTGGTTCTTCTGGTCGAGCGCGCCCTCGATCTTCTGGCGCAGGATGTTCTCGTCGAACAGATCCTGTACGCGGATGCCGACGCGGTTGATCTTGTCGGCGTACGTCGGGCCGATGCCGCGGCCGGTCGTGCCGATCTGTCGCTTGCCCAGGAACCGCTCGGTGACCTTGTCGAGCGTGCGGTGGTACTGCGTGATGATGTGCGCGTTGGCGCTGATCTTCAGCCGCGAGACATCCACGCCGCGCGCCGAGAGCGCTTCGAGTTCACCGAACAGCACCTCGAGGTCGATGACGACGCCGTTGCCGATCACCGGGATGACCCCGGGGCTCAGGATGCCGCTGGGCAGTAGGTGCAGCGCGTACTTTTCTTCACCCACGACCACTGTGTGGCCCGCGTTGTTGCCGCCGTTGAACTTCACGACCCAGTCGGTGCGATCGCCGAGCAGATCAGTGGCCTTGCCCTTGCCCTCATCGCCCCACTGGACTCCGACAATGACGATTCCTGGCATGAGAGGACCCCCGGGTTGTGTGCGAACGGGTTACGCCCCATCTTATCGGGCGCAGGGCTCACTCTTCGAGGCGGTGTGACACGGAATAGCCGCCGACACGCCCGCCGATAGACTTGATCGCATGTCGAAGGTCCTTCAGTCACTGCCCGTCGGCGAGCGCGTCGGCATCGCCTTCTCGGGGGGCCTTGACACCTCCGTGGCTGTCGCGTGGATGCGCGACAAGGGCGCCATCCCCTGCACCTACACCGGCGATCTCGGTCAGCCCGACGAGACCGACATCGACGCCATCCCGGGTCGTGCGCTCGAGTACGGCGCTGAGCTTTCCCGCCTTGTGGACTGCAAGCGTGCACTCGTCGAAGAAGGCTTCGGCGCGCTGGCCTGCGGTGCGTTCCACATCCGTTCGGGCGGACGCACCTATTTCAATACGACGCCGATCGGGCGCGCGGTCACCGGCACACTGCTCGTGCGCGCCATGAAGGAAGACGACGTCGACATCTGGGGCGACGGGTCGACCTACAAGGGCAACGACATCGAGCGGTTCTACCGCTACGGTCTGCTGGCCAATCCTGCGCTGCGCATCTACAAGCCGTGGCTCGATCCCGACTTCGTCGGAGAGCTGGGCGGCCGCCAGGAGATGAGTGAGTGGCTCGTCGAGCATGGCTTTCCGTACCGTGATTCGGCCGAGAAGGCCTATTCGACCGACGCAAACATCTGGGGCGCAACCCACGAGGCGAAGACGCTCGAGCATCTGGACGTGTCGCTGGAAACCGTCGATCCGATCATGGGCGTGCGCTTCTGGGACCCGGCCGTCGAGATCGCCGCAGAAGACATCACCGTCGAGTTCCTCGAGGGCCGCCCGGTGGCGCTGAACGGCCAGGACTTCGACGACCCGGTGGCACTCGTGCTCGAGGCGAACCGCATCGGGGGGCGCCATGGACTGGGCATGAGCGACCAGATCGAGAACCGCATCATCGAAGCCAAGTCGCGCGGCATCTATGAGGCGCCGGGCATGGCGCTGCTGTTCATCGCGTACGAACGCCTGGTCAACGGCATCCTTAACGAAGACACCCTGGCCACCTATCACGAGCAGGGGCGGCGCCTGGGGCGGCTGATGTACGAGGGGCGCTGGCTCGAGCCGCAGTCCCTCATGCTGCGCGAGTCGATTCAGAAGTGGGTGGGGTCGACGATCTCGGGCACCGTCTCGCTGCGACTGCGTCGCGGCGAGGACTACACGATCCTCGACACGACCGCGCCCTACCTCTCCTATGCACCCGAGAAGCTGTCGATGGAGCGCGTCGGTGACGCCGCGTTCGGCCCCGTCGACCGCATCGGCCAGCTCACCATGCGCAACCTCGACATCGCCGACTCGCGCGGTCGCCTTGAGCAGTACGCGGCCAAGGGCCTCATCGGCGGCTCGACCGGCGACCTGGTCGGACGCCTCGAGCAAGGTGCGGCCGACGAGATCTCTGAGGGCTCCGCCGCCACGCAAGAAGCCGTCGCCGCCGTCGACGAGGCCGTCGAGGGTGCGGCGTTCGACACCGGCACCGACTGAGCACTGCTGCCGGCTGCCGGCTCTGCAGACAGTGGAGCGGAGAGCGCGATATGTCGCGCTCTCCGCTCCTTCTCTCACCGGATGGAACTGCGCCTGCGGGCGATGATGAGCACCGCACCTGCCAGCGTCAACATCAGTGCGACCAGTCCGAGACCGCCCGCCACCCCCGCGTCACCACCGGTGACCGGCAGTGTCCCTCCGGCGTTCACGGAGCCGGTGCCCCCCGCACCGACCCCGCTGCCACCTGCGCCGCCGTTGCCGGAACCGCCGTTCCCCGGCGCGGTCGACGGGGCGACGTAGGTGAACGTGCCCGGGGCAGAGTCACCGTTCGGCAACTGCACCACCACATCCGCGGGACCAGCCGAACCCGCCGGCGTGGTCACCGTGATCACTCCGCCCGTCACCGAGAAGTCCGTGCCGGGCTCGCCGTCGAAGGTCACCCCGGTCGCGGCATCCAGCCCTGTTCCCGTGATCGTCACGACCGTGCCACCCGCCGTCGGACCCTGATCAGGATCGACTCCGGTGACGGCAGGAGCCGCAGGCGGGGCCACATACGTGAACGTACCCGGAGCAGAATCACCATTCGGCGACTGCACCACCACATCCACCGCGCCGGCTGCATGCGCAGGCGTGGTCACCGTGATGACACCAGCAACAACCGACAAGGCCGTTCCCGCCACACCATCAAAGGTCACCCCAGTCGCAGCATCCAAGCCCACGCCCGTGATCATCACGACCGTGCCACCCGCCGTCGGACCCTGATCGGGCACGATCGTCGAGATGGCAGGCGGCGCCACGAACGTGAACGTGCCCGGACCCGACGTCCCCCCGGGCGCCGTGACCGTCACATCCACAGGCCCGGCGGCGTGCGCCGGCGTAGTCGCCGTGATCTGCGTGTCACTGACCACCGTGAACGAACCGGCAGCAACACCACCGAAGTCCACAGCCGTCGCACCCGTGAAACCGGTGCCCGTGATCGTCACCGTCGTGCCACCCGCCGTTGGACCCTGATCTGGCGACAGGTCCGCGATGGTAGGAGCGGCAGGCGGCGCGACATACGTGAACGTGCCCGGGGCAGAATCACCGTTCGGCGACTGCACCACCACATCCACCGCGCCGGCTGCATGCGCAGGCGTGGTCACCGTGATGACACCAGCAACAACCGACAAGGCCGTTCCCGCCACACCATCAAAGGTCACCCCAGTCGCAGCATCCAAGCCCACGCCCGTGATCATCACGACCGTGCCACCCGCCGTCGGACCCTGATCGGGCACGATCGTCGAGATGGCAGGCGGGGCCACGAACGTGAACGTGCCCGGTCCCGACGTCCCCCCGGGCGCCGTGACCGTCACATCCACAGGCCCGGCGGCGTGCGCCGGCGTAGTCGCCGTGATCTGCGTGTCACTGACCACCGTGAACGTGGCAGCAGCATCCGTCCCGAACGCGACAGCAGTCGCACCCGTGAAACCGGTGCCCGTGATCGTCACGACCGTGCCACCGGCCGTCGGACCACTCGTCGGAGTCAACGACGAGATCACCGGAGCGGCAGGCGGCGCCACATACGTGAACGTGCCCGGAGCAGAATCACCATTCGGCGACTGCACCACCACATCCACCGCGCCGGCTGCATGCGCAGGCGTGGTCACTGTGATCTGCGTGTCACTGTCCACCGTGAACGACGTACCCGGCGCACCATCGAAGGTCACACCCGTCGCACCCGTGAAACCGGTGCCCGTGATCGTCACGACCGTGCCACCCGCCGTCGGACCACTCGTCGGAGTCAACGACGAGATCACCGGAGCGGCAGGCGGCGCCACATACGTGAACGTGCCCGGAGCAGAATCACCGTTCGGCGACTGCACCACCACATCCACCGCGCCGGCTGCATGCGCAGGCGTGGTCACCGTGATGACACCAGCAACAACCGACAAGGCCGTTCCCGCCACACCATCGAAGGTCACCCCGGTCGCAGCATCCAAGCCCACGCCCGTGATCATCACGACCGTGCCACCCGCCGTCGGACCCTGATCGGGCACGATCGTCGAGATGGCAGGCGGCGCCACGAACGTGAACGTACCCGGAGCAGAATCACCATTCGGCGACTGCACCACCACATCCGCAGGACCAGGCGAACCCGCCGGCGTGGTCACTGTGATCTGCGTGTCACTGTCCACCGTGAACGACGTACCCGGCGCACCATCGAAGGTCACACCCGTCGCACCCGTGAACCCGGTGCCCGTGACCGTCACCGTCGTGCCACCCGCCGTCGGACCCTGATCCGGCGACAGATCCGCGATGATAGGAGCAGCAGGCGGGGCCACGAACGTGAACGTGCCCGGTCCCGACGTCCCCCCGGGCGCCGTGACCGTCACATCCACAGGCCCGGCGGCGTGCGCCGGCGTAGTCGCCGTGACCTGCGTGTCACTGACCACCGTGAACGTGGCAGCAGCATCCGTCCCGAACGCGACAGCCGTCGCACCAGTAAACCCAGTGCCCGTGATCGTCACGACCGTGCCACCCGCCGTCGGACCACTCGTCGGAGTCAACGACGAGATCACCGGAGCGGCAGGCGGCGCCACGAACGTGAACGTGCCCGGTCCCGACGTCCCCCCGGGCGTCGTGACCGTCACATCCACAGGCCCGGCGGCATGCGCCGGCGTAGTCGCCGTGACCTGCGTGTCATTGACCACCGTGAACGTGGCAGCAGCACCACCGAAGTCCACAGCCGTCGCACCAGTAAACCCGGTGCCCGTGATCGTCACCGTCGTGCCACCCGCCGTCGGACCACTCGTCGGAGTCAACGATGAGATCACCGGGGTGGCCAGAAGAGCGTTCGGACCCACCGTCGCGTTCGCGACGTTCAGCTGAAGTGCGTTCGCCGCCGGAAGCACGGTCGCGCGCAACGCGGTCTCGGTGAACACGCCGCCGGACGTCGACTGATTGTTGGCCGTCAGCGTGACCACCGCATTCAGCACCGGTTTCAGCGCGGGAACCAGCGTGCTGGTCACGGGCGCGAGCACCGTCGTGCCCACCGCCCCGATCGCGGTGCCCACCGCCGTCAGTGGAGCATTCAGGGCCGCGACGATCCCGCTCTGGTCGAGGCCCCCCGGCAGTGGCACCGAGCCCAGCGACACACCCGTGAGATCGCCGTTGCGCAGAGCCGAGATCGTCGAGTCGATGGTCACGACATTCGCACCGAGAAGGCTCACCGATGCATTCACGGACAGCGCATCGGTCACCTGCGTCAGCTTCGTCTGCACGTTGGTCAGCAGCTCTTGTACGAGCCCGGTGATCCGGGTGCCGATCGCGTTGATGACCGTGTCGGTCAACAGATCGGTATTGGGCGCCAGGCCTTCGAGCGCGGTGATCTGCGCGAGATCGACCGACACTGTCCCCGTGGACAGGTCGATCGTCACGCCGGGGTAGGTCGGCGACGACAGGGTGCCGGTCAGAAGCGACGCCACCGCGGCGTTCAGGTCACTCGTCCCGACGCTCACGGTGGTCGTCAGCAGGCCCAGCGAATTCAGCAGGCCGCCGAGCGCGCCTGCGAGCGTGCCGCTCGACCCGGCGAGCCCGTCGACGACGTTCTGCACGTTCGCGACCTGCGTGTCGATGTCCGCGGTGAGATTGGCGAGCACTGGGCTGGTGAACGTGAGGTTCGCGTCCGCGATCCGATAGTCACCGGATGCCGCGGCGGGCGCAGTCTGGTTCGCGATGGCCGTGGTCGCCCCGATCATGAGATCGAGGTTCGCCAGCTGCGCCGCCTGCGTGGCCAGCGTGCCCGAGAGCGAGCTCACCGCCTGTGCAAGGTTGAGATGCAGTGGTCCCGGCGTCGGATCCCCCCCGGTCCCGATGCCGCCCGAGCCGGAGATCAGACCCGATGCGCCCGTGCTGCTCCCGTCCGAGCGCGCCTGTGCATACTGCGAGACGGCGCCGATGTCGCCGATCTGCAACGGCAGCTGGATGCCGCCGGGAACGTTGAGGGTGACAGTGCTGCCCAGCGCGCTCAGATTCAGCGGATTCGCCTGCGTCTGATCCGCGGTGCCGGTACTCGACGCCGACACGCCGCCGATCGCTGCGACCAGATCGGTGTCGAGGTCCAGGAGCGAACCGCTGAGATATCGGCCGGTGGCGTTCGACGTGCCCACGGAAGCAGCGTGGGCCGGCAGCGCCACAGCGCCTGCGAGCACCACCGCGGCGACGGCACCCAGTGCGATTGGCGGGACCAGGCCGCGCCGTCCGAGCGCGCGAGGTCGTGGACGGATGGTGCGAGCAGTCATCAACGGTCTCCTGGCGAATGTCTCCCCAGCAGACAGATAAATCCCCAGCGGGACCGATCCCCGTGATCGGTCACCGTTCGACCATCCCCCGACGGCCATGCGCGGGAGTCATCCCTCGACCCCCATGCGTTCATGAAGCAGAAGTCCTTGCTCATCCACCTCACGCTTGTGCTGGTTACGGTATCAGTACTGCGATCGAAATTGCGAGAGTCTTCTCATGAATCTTCCGACTCTGAAAGCGACGCGGACGAAGTCTGCCAGCTGACCGCCCCGGCCGCACACCGATCCCGAGCACGGTTCGGCTTCTTTTCGGTCGGGCGATACGATGCCAAGACGCCGGCGCTACCCGACAGCGCCGTTCCCCACACCGAAAGTGCTTCGATGTCGAAGAATCCCACCGGTCGCCATTCGACTGCGCCCGCGCACACCGTCCCCACGAGCACGGGCGAGGTCGCAACGAGCACCCGCACGATGTCCCGAGGCCGCAAGATCGGCATCACGCTGTTCAGTGTGCTGGCCGGACTGATCGTCATCGCACTGGTGGCAGCAGGATTCCTCGTCTATGTCGTGCAGCGATCGTTCCCCACCCTCGACGGCGCCGTCACAGCCAAGGGACTGCACAGCCAGGTGACTGTGCAGCGCGATGACCGCGGCATCCCGACCATCACCGCCGACGACACGCACGACCTCTTCTTCGCGCAGGGGTATGTGCACGCGCAGGACCGGTTCTTCGAGATGGACTTCCGCCGGCACGTGACCGCGGGTCGTCTGTCGGAGCTGTTCGGCGAGTCGCAGCTGGGCACCGACAAGTTCCTGCGCACGCTCGGGTGGCGCAAGGTCGCCGAGAAGGAGGTCGGGCTGCTCTCACCCGACGCCAAGGCGTACTACCAGGCGTATGCGGACGGCGTGAATGCCTACCTCGCCGACCACAAGGGTGCAGCACTGTCGGTCGAGTACGCGATCCTCGGTGTGCAGAACCCCGGCTACACGGTCGAGAAGTGGACGATCGCCGATTCGCTCGCGTGGCTGAAGGCGATGGCCTGGGACCTGCGGTCGAACCTGATCGAAGAGACCTCACGCGCACAGCTCGCCCAGAACTACTCGCAGCAGCAGATCAACGAGCTGTACCCGAAGTACCCGTTCGAGAAGAACCCGGTGATCGTGCCGACGCTGTCGACCGACGTGCCCACGGCGAAGTCACCGGCCCTGTCGGTCGACACCGCGTCATTGCAGTGGAAGAAGGTCGGCTCGGTGATCGAGGCCGCCAGCGCCCTGGTCGGCAACGTCGGTGAAGGCGTGGGGTCGAACTCGTGGGTCGTCTCGGGCGATCTGACCGAGAGCGGCAAGCCGCTGCTGGCCAACGACCCGCACCTCGGCGAGGCGATGCCGAGCATCTGGGTGCAGACCGACCTGAAGTGCCGCACGGTGTCGCAGGCCTGCCCGTTCGATGTGGCAGGCTTCGGGTTCTCGGGCGTTCCGGGTGTGATCATCGGGCACAACCAGAAGATCGCGTGGGGGTTCACGAACCTGACCAGCGACGTTGCCGACCTGTACCTCGAGCGCGTGCAGGGCGACAAGTACTGGCGCGACGGCAAGCTTGTCCCGCTGCAGGTGACGCACGAGACGATCGAGGTCGCCGGCGGCGACGACGTCGACCTCGAGATCCGGTCCACGAACAACGGGCCGATCATCTCCAGCACGAACGACGATGACGCATCGATCGCCGAAGACCCGTACGTCGGCACCGGCGGCACGGTCACGCCACCCGCGAACATGCCGCCCGGCGACACCGCCGTGGCATTGAAGTGGACGGCCCTGACGCCCGGCACGACGGCCGAGTCCATCTTCACGCTCGATCTCGCGCAGGACTTCGCCGGCTTCCGCGCCGCCGCACAGCAGTTCGACGTTCCGGCGCAGAACCTGATCTACGCCGATCAGGAGGGCAACATCGGCTACCAGTCGCCCGGAAAGCTGCCGATCCGCGGCGCCGGCGACGGGTCAATGCCGCAGCCGGGCTGGGACTCGAAATACGACTGGAAGGGCTTCATCCCGTTCGACAAGCTGCCGGTGTCGTACAACCCTGATTCCGGATACATCGTCACGGCCAACAACGCCGTCGTCGGGGCGGGTTACCCCTACTTCCTCACCAACGACTGGGATTACGGGTGGCGTGCTGCGCGCATCGGCGCCCTGATCAAGAGCACGTCGGTGTCGCACAAGCTGACCATCGACGACATGCGCGCGATCCAGGCCGACACCGACTTCTGGATCGGCAAGAAGCTCATCGCGGCCTACCAGGACCTCGCCGTCGACGACAAGGACGTGCAGGCCGCCCTCGACCTGTTCAAGATGTGGGACGGCCGCAACGACGTGAACTCGGCGGCGGCCGCCTATGCCAACGTCGTCTGGGACGAGTTGGCGCAGGACCTGTTCTCGCGGCGCGAGCACCCGGCGCCGGTGACCGGTCAGGGACGGCTGTTCCTCGTTGTGGACACGCTGCTCGGCCAGCCGGAATCGTCGTGGTGGACCAACGAGAAGATCGGCGTCAGCGATCAGCGGGCGATGCTCGTCAAGGCCGCCACCGACGCCTACCACCGGCTCGTGAAGCTCCAAGGCGACAACCTGGACCGATGGAGCTGGGGCGGCATCCACACGCTGACGCTCACCAATGCGACGTTCGGTTCGAGCGGCATCGCGCCGCTGGAATGGGCCTTCAACCGCGGCCCGTTCGCCGTCGGCGGCGGGTCGAGTGTGGTGGATGCCACGGGCTGGGTGATCGGCGAAGGCTTCGGCGTGAACACCCTGCCGTCGATGCGCATGGTGGTCGACCTGTCGGATCTGAACGCTTCGACCTGGACGAACCTCACCGGCCAGAGCGGCCACGCCTTCCACCCGAACTACAACGACCAGGTCGACGCCTGGCAGCACTTCGAGGGGTTGCCTTGGCCGTTCTCACCGAAGGCTGTGAAGGCCGCCGCAACCCACACCCTCGTACTCAATCCCTAGGGTGTCGGCGAATCAACAGGCCATCGCGTATGAAGTCGCCGATTCCCTAGGGAGTCGCGCGTCGGCGGGGCCGCGCTGCCCCGGGCAGACTGGGGGGATGGTGCACGCGGGGTTCGACCTGGCCCGGATCGGCGACGGGCTGTCGTTCGCATCGGCCCTCCGCGAGCTGAACGCGGCCCTGAATGCAAACCCGTCGGTCGTCGTGAGCGCCCCGCCCGGCACCGGCAAGACGACTCTGGTGCCGCCGCTGCTGGCCGGCCGCACCCGCGGCCGCGTGATCGTGACCCAGCCGCGTCGGGTCGCCGTCCGCGCTGCTGCCCGGCGGCTCGCGCAGCTCGACGGATCGCCGCTGGGATCTCGAGTCGGCTTCACCGTCCGCGGCGAGCGCAAGGCAGGCCCCGGCACGCTCGTCGAGTTCGTCACGGCAGGCGTGCTGCTCCGCCGCCTGCTGAACGATCCGGTCCTGGACGGCACGGGCGCCGTCATCATCGACGAGGTGCACGAGCGCGCACTGCAGACCGACCTGCTGATCGGGATGCTCGGCGAGGTGCGCGAGGTGCGCGACGACCTCACCCTGGTGGCAATGTCGGCCACTCTCGACGCCGAACGCATCGCCGGCGTTCTCGGAACGGATGCCGCGCCCGCCGCCGTGGTCACCCATCAGGTGCCGGCCTTCCCGCTCACCGAGCGCTGGGCTCCCAGCCCCGGTCCACGCCTCGACGACCACGGCGTCACACGATCCTTTCTCGATCACGTCGCACACACGACGGCCACCGCTGCCCGCGAGCTGGCCGTCGATGACCGGACGGCCGATGTGCTGGTCTTCCTGCCCGGGGCACGCGAGGTCGCCGAGACCTCCAGCCGCATCCGCCGGCTCGCGGACGGGTTCGATGTGCGCGAGCTGCACGGGCAGCTGTCGTCCGCCCAGCAGGATGCCGTGATCCGCGGACGGTCGGCAGATCAGGAACCGCGGATCATCGTGGCGACGTCGCTGGCCGAGTCGTCACTCACCGTCCCCGGCGTGCGACTGGTGGTCGACAGCTGCCTGTCCCGGCAGCCGCGGCGGGATGCGACGCGGGGGATGAGCGGACTGGTCACCTCCGCGGCATCCCGCAGCTCGTCAGTGCAGCGTGCCGGGCGTGCGACGCGGCAAGGCCCCGGCACGGTGATCCGCTGCGTGGACGAGCGCACCTACGCGGCTTCACCGGCCCGGCCCGCGCCCGAGATCGCGACGACCGACCTGGTCGATGCTGCGCTGCTGCTGGCCTGCTGGGGTGCACCGGGCGGGGCCGGGCTGCGGATGATCGACCCGCCGCCGGCCGACAGCCTCGCCGAGGCGCACGCGGTTCTCGAGGGGCTCGGCGCGATCGACGCCGACCGGCGTGCGACCGCCGAAGGACGGGCGCTCGCCCGCATCCCGGTCGATCCGCGGCTGGCCCGGGCACTGCGTGACGGCGGCCCGCTGGTCGGCCCGCGGGTGGCGGCCGAGGTGGTCGCGCTGCTGCAGAGCGACATCCGGATCACCGATGCCGATGTCGCACACGCCGTCGTGGCGCTGCGCGGAGGCCGAGGGGCGGATGCCGCGCGCTGGGCGCGCGAGGTCACCCGGCTCGAGCGCTTCGCCACGCCCTCGCACAGCACACGACCGGTGGACGGCGTCGGGCTGGTCATCGCGCTGGCGTTCCCCGAACGCATCGCACGGCGGATGACGCGCACCGCAGAGGGCGCGACGTTCTTGCTGGCGTCGGGCACACGGGCCGGAGTGCGCGGATCACTCGCAGACGCCGAGTGGCTGGCCGTGGCGCAGGTCGCCCGTCTCTCCAGCGGCGCCGCCGCCGGTTCGGGCGCGGTGATCCGTGCCGCTGCACCTCTCACCGAACGGCAGATGGAACAGGCAGCGAGCCATCTGATGAGCGACCGCGTCGAGGCGGAGTTCTCAGGCAACCGTGTGCACGCGCGCCGCGAGCGCCGTGTCGGGGCGATCGTGCGTTCGTCGGCACCGGTGCGTGCATCGGCGCGCGAGGGTCGAGACGCCGTGCGCCGCGCTCTCCTACGCGACGGACTGGGGCTGTTCACCTGGACGGATGCCGGCGACTCCCTGCGCAGACGGCTCGGTCTGCTGCATCGCGAGCTGGGCGCGCCGTGGCCGGATGTGTCGGATGCGGGTCTGCTGCGCGATCTGGACGGATGGCTCGGGCCCGAGCTCGACGCCCTCGCGACCGGCACTCCTGTCGAGCGATTGGACCTGACCTCTGCGCTGCGGCGCCTGCTGCCCTGGCCCGCCGCGGCGCAGCTCGACGAGCTCGCCCCGGAACGACTCGAAGTGCCCAGCGGATCCCGCATCCGCATCGCCTACCCGCCGCTGGACGATCCGACCGCACGCCCCGTCATCGCCGTCAAACTGCAGGAGTGCTTCGGCTGGGCCGAGACCCCGCGGCTGGCCGGCGGCAGGATGCCGGTGCTGTTCCAGCTGCTGTCCCCTGCGGGGCATCCGCTGGCGACGACCGACGATCTGGCCTCGTTCTGGTCCGGCCCGTACGCGCAGGTGCGAGCGCAGATGCGCGGGCGCTACCCCAAGCATCCGTGGCCCGAGGATCCCTGGACCGCGACGCCGACGAAGCACACGAAGAACCGCGCCGCCCGGGGCTGATCACCGGCGGTCCGGATCACCGGTACGTGCCGCGTGCATGAGACGGTCAGCAAGCTTGGATGAACCGTCCAGAAACCGCTCCTACGGTGGACCGGTCCGCCTCCCGGCACCCGAGTCGAGCGGTGGATGTCCCGGTTCGGCCACGCGGCCGGACGGCCCCAGCAGCCGACAGACGTCGGTTCGACACGCGACATGTTCCCGAACACGCCGCGCGATCACTGCCGTGCCGAGACGACCAGCCCGTCACGAGTCGCACCCGCTGAGTGCGAACCCGTAGCCCGTCGCCCCCCGGTCGACGACACGCACGATGGGACAGCCCGAACATCGGAACCTTGTGCGCATCCGCAGCCTGACCCTTCCGCAGAAGTCTGTTTTCACCGCCGTGTCCATCGCGGCCACACTCGGCGTCATCGCCATCCCCGCCTCTGCCGCCGCGGCTCCCGCGCCGACTGCCGCAGACGCACAGACCCACATCTCCATTCCCGTACTCCGCCCCGTCGACCAGAACGCCGCCTACTTCGCGAGCGTCGCCCAGGGCACCTCGGAGCTTGCCGAGGGCAAGGTCAGCACAGCGAGCCTCGACATGCGGATCGTGCTCCTGCAGAAGTCTCCGACGATGTCGGTGGCCACCGCACAGGTGCTGACCGATCAACTGCGCGAGATGACCGCGACCGTGGCCGCCCAGGTCGTCGCGTACGACAAGGCAGCCGCCATCAAGGCCGCCAAGATCAAAGCCGCCAAGATCAAGGCCGCGAAGGAGAAGGCCGCGAAAGAGAAGGCCGCGAAAGCGGCTGCCGCCCGCAAGGCAGCCGCCGCCCAGCAGGCGTACCAGCGTCGGTCATCGAACTCTGCGCCGGCTTCGGTCAGCGGGGGCACCGGCGACAACTCGCCGTCGGCCGCGCGCGCATACGCCCGCAGCCTCATGGCCAGCCGCTACGGTTGGGGCGGCGACCAGTTCCAGTGCCTGAACTCGCTGTGGAACCGCGAGTCCGGCTGGCGCGTCCACGCCGCCAATCCGAGCGGCGCCTACGGCATCCCGCAGGCCCTCCCCGGGTCGAAGATGGGTGCCGGCTGGCAGAACAGCGCCCGCGTGCAGGTCGCGTGGGGCCTCGGCTACATCAAGGCTCGCTACGGCACGCCGTGCGGCGCGTGGGGCCACTCCCAGTCCACCGGCTGGTACTGACCCGGCCCGCCGACCCGACGACCCGACGACCCGCCCGGCCGACGACCCGCCGACCCGCGAGAGTACATCTCACCGTCGGGGCTCGGGGCCACCGCGGGAGCCGGGCTCACGTTCAGCACGCGCGGGGGGCGCGGCCTCGGAATCGGCGAGCTCGTCGGCGACCATCGACGGGCGGTCGATCCGGCCGTTGCGGTAGGCCTGCCGGCCCACCATGTGCGCGGCCAACGGCGCCGTGGCCATCTGGATCAGCACGACGGGAACCAGAAACGCCGTCACCTGCCACGACCGCAGCGCCAGCACGATCGCCAGGCAGATGAGCATCACGCCGAGCACCTGCGGCTTGGTCGCCGCGTGCAGGCGCGTGGGCACGTCCTTGAACCGCGCCACACCGATCGCCGCGGTCAGGCACAGGAGCGCCCCGACCAGCACAAGCAGCGCGGCCACGACATCCAGCACGGCATCCACGGCACTCACCCCTGGTCTTTCCGCGCGACGAACCGCGCGATCGCGATCGAGCCGAACACGCCCACCGCCGCGATGATCAGCAGCACCGGGAGCGTCCGGGTGTGGTGGTTGAACACCATGTCGGCCCCCAGCACGCACATCACTTCGGTCAGCAGCACGTCGGCGGCCACCGCGCGGTCGAGGATCGACGGCCCCCGCACGATGCGCCACAGGGTCACCAGCGCGGCGGCCGCGAACACCGCGGCGATAACCACCATCAGCCACGTCATCATCGGTCCTCTCCCGCGACGCCCCCGCCACCCGGCTGCACGGCAGCCGCCTTCACGGCCCGCAGGGCATCCAGCTGCGCCCGCGAACCGACCGCCCGGACGATCCGCTCCTCCCACAGCAGCACCCGTGTGCGCTGCTTCTCGACGTCGGCCATCGAGCGCACGCCGATGAAGTGCAGGTACAGAATGCGCCGGTCGTGGTCGGTGTGCACGACCAGCGACCCCGGGATGAGGGATGCTGTCACCCCGACGTGCGTCATGATCAGGTCGTCATCGCACCGCATCGGCACGGCGATCACGGCGGCCCCCGGCTGGCGGCGCAGGTCGATCGTCTGCCACGCCACCGTCAGCGACCCGACGACGACGGCGCCCAGGAACTGCACGATGTAGGCCAGCGCCCACCAGAGGTTGATGCGTCCCGACAGCTCGACCGGCGGCAGCCGGAACACCCGGGTGACGAACGCCGCGACGATCAGACCGGTCACGGCCGCCAGCACCGTGAACTGGCCCCACAGCAGCATCCACAGCGCGATGAGCCACACGAAGAACGGCAGCTGGCGCCACATGGTGTGCACGAACTGCTTCATTCGTCCGCCTCCTGCTGCAATTGCTGAAGGTGCACCGGCTGCGACAGGCCCGTGCCGATGCGCGCACACAGGTCGTACAAGGGTCCTGCGAACACGGTCAGCGCGATGGTGACGGCCACCATTCCGGCGGTTGCCACGGTCATGATCCGCGGGATCACGCGCCGCTCGGTCTGCACGGCCGCCGCCGGCGCGGTCTTCAGATACTCGACGCGCTCGAGGGTCTCGACGTCGGGCTCGGTCTCGCCATGCTCGCGCCAGAACGACAGGTTCCACGCGCGCATCAGCGCGTACAGCGTCAGCAGCGACGTGACGATCCCGCCGACGATGAGCACGATCATCAGCGGCGTGCCCACCTGCGCCGCTGCGGCGAACAGCGCGTACTTTCCGATGAACCCCGAGAACGGCGGCAGGCCGCCGAGGTTGATCGCCGGAATGAAGAACAGCACCGCCAGAACGGGCGCTGCGCGCATGAGCCCGCGCACGCGCAGGATGGATGTCGAGCCCGCCCGCCGTTCGATGAGCCCGACGGCCAGGAACAGCGTGGTCTGCACGACGATGTGGTGCACGATGTAGTACGCGACGGCGCCCAGCCCCGCCGGCGTCGCGATCGCCAGGCCGAACACCATGTAGCCGACGTGGCTGACCAGCGTGAACGACAGGATGCGCTTGAGCTCGGCCTGCGCGAGCGCCCCGAGAATGCCGACGACCATCGTGGCAAGGCCCACGATCAGCAGCAGCGTGTTGACGTCGCTCGAGGCGAACAGCTGCGTCTCGGTGCGGATCATCGCGTACACGCCGACCTTGGTCAGAAGCCCCGCGAACACGGCGGTCACCGGCGCGGGCGCGGTCGGGTACGAGTCGGGCAGCCAGAACGACAGCGGGAACACCGCCGCCTTGATCGCGAACGCGATCAACAGCATCAGGTGCAGCACCAGTTGAGTGGATGCCGGCAGCTGCGCGATGCGTTCGGAGACCTGTGCCATGTTGACCGTGCCGACGGCGCCGTAGATCATGGCGATCGCCGCGAGGAACAGGATCGATGACACCAGCGACACGACGATGTACACGACGCCGGTGCGGATGCGCGACTCGGTGCCGCCCAGCGTGATCAGCACATACGAGGCGACCAGCAGCATCTCGAACCCGACGTAGAGGTTGAACAGGTCGCCGGCGATGAAGGCGTCGAAGATGCCGGCGGCGAGAATCAGGTAGGTCGGGTGGAAGATCGACACCGGCGTCTCGTCGTCGCCGTCCGCCGAGCCCTGGCCCACTGAGAACAGCAGCACCGACAGCAGGACGATGGCGGAGACTCCGACCAGGAGCGCTGCGAACCGGTCGACGTACAGCACGATGCCGAACGGCACGGGCCAGCCGCCGACGGAGACCGCGATCGGCGTGTTCGAGGCATCCACCGCCACCAGCAGGATCGCGGCGATCACCAGCACCGCCGACAGGGTGATGACCGATGTCATGATCTGCGCGCGACGGTGCCGGGCCAGGGCCAGCGCGATGCCCGCACCCAGAAGGGGCAGAGTGACGATCAGCGGAACCAGTGCGTCCATCGCGGTGTTCACGCGTCATCCCCCTTCTGGTCGTGCGGGCCGTCGGCGCCCGGGCCGTCGTCGTCATTGGGCGGCTCGACGCGTGCCTGATCCGTGGGCGCGTCATCGTCGATCGCCGACAGATCGTGGCGGTGCAGCACGGTGATCGGCGCCGTGCGGATGTCGACGAAGTCGGTCGTGATCTCTTCGTCGGCGCCCTCGACCTCGACCTCGTCGTCCAGCGCGTCCTCGTCGGTCCCGTGCTCGGGAGTGCGCAGGGCCACGTCGTCTTCGTCGTCCTCGACTGTGTCGGCCTGGCCGAGCTGCCACGACCGATAGATCAGCGCGAGCAGGAACGCCGAGACCGCGAAGGTGATCACGATCGCCGTCAGGGTCAGCGCCTGCGGCAGCGGATCACTGAACCGTTCCTTGTCGCCGCTCCCGAAGAACGGCGCGATGCCCGGGGCGCCCATCACGATCAGCAGCAGCAGGTTGGTGGCATTGCCCAGCAGCAGAAACCCGATCAGCACACGGGTGAGGCTGCGCTCGAGCATCGCGTAGACGCCGCACGCGAACAGCACCGCCATGATGACGATCAGGATGCCGCTGACGCTCACCGGGTGCTCACCGCCTCGGGGTGCTCGGGGTGCTCGGGGTGCTCCGGGTGGTCCGAGTGGTCCAGCCGCCGCCGGTCGACTTCGGCGCCGAGGCTGCGCAGCACGTCGAGCACCAGGCCGATGACCACCAGATACACGCCGACGTCGAAGATCGTCGAGGTGACGAACTCCAGGTGCCCGAGCACGGGGATGTCGGCCCCGAACACGGCGCTGGTCAGCGGAGCCGCGCCGAAGAACACCGGCGCGACGGTGCACACCACCGCCAGGACCATGCCGGCCCCGAGCAGCCGGCCGGCGTCGGTGGGGGCGGCGGCGCCCAGCTCGTAGCCCCCGCCGGCGATGTAGCGCATGACCAGCGCCATGCCGGCGACCAGCCCTCCGGCGAAGCCGCCGCCGGGCAGATTGTGGCCGGCGAACAGCAGATACAGCGAGGCGACGATGATCGTGTGGAACAGGATCCGCACGATCACCTCGAGCATCATCGACCGCTCCCCCGCCCGAACCCGCTGACCGCCCACGAGCCACGCACGCCGGCCGGCGACGTTCCCACCGCGCGTCTGGCGCTTGAGGCCCTCGTCGGTCTCGATCAGGATGCGGCGCGAGCGCCCGACGGCTTCGGGCAGTGCCGACAGCGACGACAGCAGATCGGCACGGTGGGTGACGAAGACGAGGGATGCCACGCCTGTGGCGGCCAGGATCAGCACCGACAGCTCGCCCATCGTGTCCCACCCGCGCAGGTCGACCAGGGCGACGTTGACGACGTTCGTGCCGTGGCCCAGCCGGTAGGCGAGTTCGGGGAAGCTCTTCGAGATCGGCGCGGCTTCGCGCGCCCCGGTGGCCACGATCACGACGGCGGCCATGGTCAGGCCCACCGCGGCGCCCAGCACGGCGCGCGAGACCCGCCAGACCGAGGCGTGATGCTGGCCCATGCGCGACGGGATGCGGCGCAGCACGAGCGCGAACGTGATCATCGTGACCGTCTCGACGAGCACCTGGGTCAGGGCGAGGTCGGGTGCGCCGCTCGTGGCGAACAGCGTGATCATGCCCAGGCCCGTCACCGACACGAGCACGACCCCGGTGTAGCGCTTGCGCGCACCCACGGCCAGCAGCCCGGCCACGATCATCACCGGCGCCACGAACAGCTGCAGCGGCGACTGCCACGCGTCCAGCTGGCCGCGCCAGTGCGGGTCGGCGACGAGCACCGTGCCTTCGGCGGCGACCAGCACGACGAAGATCGTGCCGACATAGATGGGCAGCGACCCGCGCTGCGTGACGCGAGTGACCGCGAGCGACAAGCGCGCGATGCCGCGCAGCACGAGGTTGTAGGCGCCGACCGCGGTGAACGGCAGCACGTGCGCCCTGCGGTCGAGGCCGAGCGCATGCGCGCCGGCGAACACGAGCGCGCCGACGACGAGCGTGCCCAACGAGATCCACAGGGCGGCCTCGAACCCGTGCCAGAGCGCGAGGTGCGCGGGAGCGGCCGCGACGACGCCGGGCGTCGATGCCGGGACGGTGCCGGCATACAGCGCGAGTGCGGGATCGATCCAGGATGCCGCGAGCCCGACGACCAGGGTCAGCCCCGCCAGCAGCACCGGAGCGGCGACGAAACCCGCCGGGGGCGACGGCCACGCCGTCGAGGGCAGGTGCTCCCGTGATGCGGCATCCCTCTTGCGCCAGAACGCGCCCCACACGAACCGGATGCCGTAGGCCGCGGTCAAGACCGCACCGGCGATCGTTCCGACCAGCGCGACGGTGCCCCATCCGCTGCCGCCGGCGGACTCGTGCAGCAGCGCGGCGAGCGCGCCCTCTTTCGCCGCGAAGCCGATCGTCGGGATGACACCGGCCATCGAGCACACCGCCACGATCGCTGCCGCAGCCAGCGCCGGCGCCTGCCGCCCGAGCCCGGACAGCTCACGGATGTCACGGGTGGACAGCTGACGGTCGATCACGCCGACGATCAGGAACAGGCTCGACTTGAACAGCGCGTGACTGATCAGCAGGGCGAGCCCGGCCAGCGCTGCGTCGCGGGTGCCGTAGCCGAGCACGACCGTGAGCAGTCCGAGCTGGCTGACCGTGCCGTAGGCGAGAATGCGCTTGAGGTCGGTCTCACGCAGCGCCTGGAGGCCGCCCAGCAGCATCGTGAGCACACCGAGTGCGATCAGCACGGGCCGCCACGGCGCAACCGCGGCGAAGGCCGGAGCGAACCGCGCGATCAGATAGATGCCGGCCTTGACCATCGCCGCCGCGTGCAGATACGCGCTGACCGGGGTGGGGGCCGCCATCGCTCCGGGCAGCCAGAAGTGGAACGGGAAGATCGCCGATTTGCTCAGCGCGCCGACGAGGACCAGCACGATCGCCGCATCCACGAGCGGGCCGGTCGGGGGGTGGGCCAGGATGCTCGACATCACCGTCGTGCCCGAGGCGACCACGAGCAGCACGACCCCGACGAGCATCACGAGTCCGCCGATCGTCGTGACCAGCAGCGCCTGCAGCGCCGAGCGCCTGCTGGCCCCGCGCCGGTGGTAGAAGCCGATGAGCAGGTAGCTCAGAACGCTCGTGACCTCCCAGAGCATCACCAGCACGACGACGTCGTCGGTCAGCACAAGCCCGTACATCGCTCCGGCGAAGCCGAGCAGCACGGCCGAGAACTGGCCCATCCCCTCGGTCGACCCGTCGAAATACCACCGGCAGTACAGCAGGACCACGGCACCGACGCCCGTGACGATGAGCGTGAGGACCCAGCTGAGCACGTCCATCCGCATGGAGAGCTGGATGCCGAGGCTCGGGATCCAGCGGTACGTCTCGAACCGAATGCCACCGCCCAGCACTGCGGGCGCCTGCAGCACCGTGTGCACGAATGCGATCGCCGGCACCGCGGCGGCGATGTAGAACGCCCGCACCCCGAGCGCACGCACGAACAGGGGCAGCGTCAGCGGAACGAGGGCGAACGCAGCGAGGAGGACGAGCACGATCCGGCCTCCTCAGGCGTCGGGGGTCTCAGCCCATCCTACTTTCTGCGCACGCCCCGATAACACGAGCTCAGCGAGTCGCCGGTGCCGGTGACGGTGCCGGCGCCGTGGTCGTGCCGTCGCGGAATGTGCACGTGAAGCGGAAGGATGCGGCATCCCGGCCCTGCAGCATCGCCGTGACCGCCTGGCCGGCCGCACGTCCCTTGTCGGACGCCGGCTGCTCCATCGTGGTCAGCACGTGCTCGGTGAGACCGTCGACGATGACGCCGTCGAATCCCGTCACGCTGACGTCGTGCGGAACGCTCAGCCCGGCCTCTTCGGCCGCGCGGATCACGCCGGCGGCGAGCAGGTCGCTCTGCGCGATGACCGCGGTGGGCCGGGTTGCAGCGTCGGCGAACAGCACGCGCCCGGCCACGAGCCCCTCATCGATCGAACTCGCGGCGGCCGTGAACACGGAGGCATCGGGGTAGACGGCGCGGAATCCGGCCAGCCGATCCCGCGTGACATCCACGGTGACAGCGGCATCGTCGGCGAGCCATCCGCGCTCGCGTGCGGCATTGCGCGGCAGAGTCAGCATCGCCACACGGACGTGGCCCAGGCGGCTCACGTGGCGGGCCATCTGCTCCTGCGCCTCGGTGTTGTCGAGCGTGATGCGGGTGACCTCGTCACCGGCGTCGCCCTCGATGACGACGACCGGCACGCCGCGGGCTGCCAGTACGTCCAACTCAGCGTGCATGCCGGAGTTGCATCCGATCAGCACGGCCGCATCCAGCGGCGCCGTGGTCAGCGTCGCGGCCGGTGGTCCACCCTGCACCCCGCGCCCCGACGCGGGCTCCGGTGCGGGTTCGTCGTCGCGCAGCAGCAGCAGGCCGGCGCCCAGCGGCGCGACCCCGTCGGCGATGCCGTCCATCATCAGACGCGTCACCGGGTCGAGGAACACCGTGCCCAGCGGGGCCTGGAACACCACGCCGACGATGCCGCTGCGTCCCCGCCGCAGCGAGGCCGCGCGTGGGTCCGGGCCCGTATAGCCGAGGGATGCCGCCGCATCCAGAACGCGTCGGCGCGTGGCATCGGCGACCGCCGTCCTGCCGCTGAAGACGACCGACGCCGTCGACGGTGCGACGCCCGCCGCACGTGCGACGTCGGCCAGGGTGGCTCTGCGCTGACTCATCGCCTCGATGCTACCTCCCGCCGCGCGCGGAGCGCCGAATCGATTCGATAGACTCTGCTGATGGACTTCGCACTGACCCGATCGCAGCTGGTGCGGTGGCGCACCGCGATCTTCGCGGTCTTCATGGCCAGCGGCCTGAGCATCGCGACGTGGTCGGCGCGTGTGCCGGCGATCCGCGACACCCTGGACATCACCCGCACCGACGTGGGACTGATGCTGCTGATCGGCGGCATCGCCTCGATCACGGGGCTCTCGGTCAGCTCGGTGATCCTTGCCCGCTGGGGGGCGCGGCGCGGCATGCTCGCGACGATGTTCACGTTCGCCGTGGGTGTGGTCCTGATCGGCATCGGCACCGATGCGCTGCACTCCTGGACCGTCGTGACGCTCGGCCTCGTGCTGTGGGGCTTCGGCAATGGATGCCTCGACGTCATGATGAACGTCGAAGCGGCGGCGATCGAAAAGCACATCGGCAAGACGATCATGCCGCTGTTCCATGCGTTCTTCAGCTTCGGCACCGTGATCGGCGCGGGGCTCGGAGTCGCCGCGATCGGGCTGGGCTTGGTTCCCGCGGTGCACCTGCCGATCGTGGCGGCCGTCATCGCCGTCATCGCAGTGTTCAGCGTCGCGAACGTCCCCATCCGGGAAGCCGCGATGGATGCCGCAGAACCGGCAGAGCAGAAGCACGGCTGGCGTGAGCGCCTGGCCTTCGCTCTGTCGGCGTGGAAGGAGCCGCGCACGTACGCGCTGGGTCTGATCCTGCTCGGGATGTCGTTCGCCGAGGGCGGCGCGAACGACTGGCTGGCCCTGGGCGTCGTCGACGGGCACGATGCCCCCGAGGCGCTGGGCGCTGCCGCGCTTGCGACCTTCTCGGTGTGCATGACCGCCGTCCGTGTGCTCGGTGGCCCGCTCGTGGACCGGCTCGGCCGTGTGCTGACGCTGCGGATTCTCGCAGTGCTGGCCGGTGGCGGGCTGCTGCTGTTCATCCTCGCCCCGACCCTGCCGCTCGTGTTCGTCGGCGCGGCCCTGTGGGGCATGGGCGCGTCGCTGGGCTTCCCCATCGGCGTGTCGGCCGCGGCCGACGATCCCGCCAAGGCCGCCGCGCGCGTGAGCGCCGCCGCCACGATCGGCTACGTCGCCTTCCTGGCCGGTCCCCCCGCCCTCGGATACATCAGCGACCACATCGGCCTGCTGAACACGCTCTACATCATCGTCGGGCTGATCGTGCTGTCGGGCCTGGCTTCGGGCGCCGCGCGCCCGATCGCCGGGTCGACGGTCGGGGCCGGGCGCGTGGCATCCGGATCCGACGCCCGCGACTGAGCCCGCCGCCGGTCACGACCGGGCTCGCCGCCGCGCAAAACACATACACCCCTCGTACACGCATTTACCTTCCTGTTCACACACACCCGGCAGCCCGGCCGCCCGGCAGCCCGGCAGCCCTGCAGCCACGGCGCCCCGCAGCCCCGCAACCCGACAGCCCGGCAGCCCTGCAGCCACGGCGCCCCGCAGCCCGGCAGCCCGGCAGCCCGGCGAGCCAGGGCGCCCCGTAGCCCCGTGGCCCCGCAACCCGGCAGCCCGGCAGCCCAGGGCGCCCCGCAGCCCGGCAGCCCCGCAGCCCGGCAGCCCGGCAGCCCACGGCGCCCCGCAACCCCGCAGCCCGGCCGCCCGGCGACGCAGGGCGCCCCGTGTGAACGGGAAGTTGAATGCGGAAAAACAACACATACCTCTTTCGGCAGCGCACGAGATCACCGCGGTGCCGCGCTGTACGACGCGGCACGCGCGATCACGCGGCGCGACGGCGCACCGCCGCTGCCGCCACCAGCATCACCGCCAGGTGTCCCACTCCGATCGCCGACGCCGCGATGACGACCGCTCCCCAGGTCGAGGCATCCACGCCCCCGGCAAGCAGCCGCCCCAGAAGCACCGTCGCGATGATCGCGCCGATGTAGCGCATCGACTGCAACAGGCCCGACGCCACCCCCACCGCCTCGGGCGGTGCCGAACGCCGTACCGCCTCGGTCATCGCAAGCGAACCCATGCAGTACGGCACGCCCATGATCGCGGCCATCAGCAGCATCCACACCGGTGCGGTGGTGAGCACCCCGATGCCGAGCAGCGCAGACGCGCCCAACAGCAGCACGCCGGTCGCCACGAGCACCGGCGCAAGGCCGCGGCGGTCGATCGCCCGCGCGACCAGCGGAGCGATCGCGATCGTCATGCCCGACAGCGGCAGCATCAGCAGTCCGACGATCGCTGTCGAATATCCGGCGAACGACTCCAACATCTGCGGCAACCCGAAGAAGGCCAGGTAATACACGGCGCTGAACACCGCGAAGCCGATGAAGCTCAGCGACAGCGCCCGGTTGGCCGCCAGCATCCGCAGATCGATGAACGGGGCGCGCGCCCGCAGTTCGCGCCAGATGAACACGGCGATTGCCGCGATCCCCACGGCCAGCGTGATCCACATCGCCGCTGCCGACGCGGGCCCGGCGGCTCCCAGCACCACCAGCAGCAGCGTGACCGCGCCCACGGCGAAGGCGACGACCCCGGCAGGGTCGAGCACACGCAGGACCGCGGACCCCGAGACCGCCGTACGCGCGGTGTCGCGCGGTGCGAGCACCCAGACGCTGATCAGCGCGGCGATCCCCAACGGCACGTTCACAAGGAAGATCGCCGGCCATCCCGCGATCGTGATCAGCACGCCACCGACCACCGGGCCCAGCGCCGCAGCGGTCGTGTTCGCCACCTGCACCCGCGCCAGCAGCCGCGGAGCGCTCGTCGACGCCATCGCCGCGAGCGGACCGACCAGCGCCACGGCGGCGGGGAAGGCGACCGACGTGCCGATGGCCAACACTCCGCGAGAGAGCAGCACCATCCAGAAGCTGTCGCCGATCAGGCCCAGCGGCGCGATCGCCCCGGCGATGACCACGACCACCATGCCCCCGCAGAACACGCGCCGTGCGCCGAACGCGTCGATGACCCGCCCCATCAGCGGCTGCCCGACCGTCGAGGCGATGTAGAACACCGTGATCACCCACGTGACCTCGCCGATCGAGATGCCGAAGTCGTGCTGCAGGGCCAGCAGTGCGACGGCGACCATCGACGAGTTCAGCGGATTCAGCGTGGTGCCCAGGCACAACGCGGCGATGGTCCACCCGACCCGGCGGGCTGCGGCATCCTGCGTCATCAGATCTCGGCCGCCCCCCGGCGCCGCACCCACCCCCGCACCGCGCCGACGAACCCGTCGTCGGCAGCGAGCGACGCGTCGAGCGCGGCGACCATGGCGCGCACGGGATCGGCGGCCGACAGCGCCCGCTGCACGCCGCCGCCGCGCGCGTCCTCACCGAGCAGCCGTTCACCGGCGGCGGCGATCCAGCAGCCCACCGCCTGCGCGCCCCCGCCCGCGGCGCGCCCGGCTCGGCGTTCGCGCACCGCGACCGGTGCGATGCGCACTGTCAGCTTGGCCAGGCCGTCACGTGAGATCTGCCCGAGACGGTGCTCGATCCGCGGGTTGTGAAAGCGTTCGACGAGCGCTGAGCAATAGTGATCCGCGTGCAGTGCGGGGTCGAGGTGCCGCACGGCGTCCGCCCACCAGGCCCGGATCGCCTCGGCACAGACCCGGTCGTCCATGGCGTCGGCGATCGTGGCGTGCCCGCGCAGCAGCCCTAGGCACGCCAGCATGCTGTGCGCGCCGTTCAGCAGCCAGAGCTTGCGCAGCTCGTACGGCTCGATGTCGTCGACGAAGAGCGCGCCGGCACTCTCCCAGCAGGGTCGTCCGGCCGGAAACCGGCCGCACAGCGTCCAGTCCGAGAAGGGCTCGGTCGCCACCGGTGCGGCATCCCACCAGCCCATGGCCTCGCGCACCTCGGCGCCGAGGCGGTCGGTGACCGCGGGCGTGATGCGATCCACCGACGTCGAGACGAACGACGCCGTCTCGGGCAGCGCCCGCGCCAGGTCCGGCAGGGCCTGTGCGGCGAACTCGGTCACAGCGCTGCGGAGCACCTCGCCGTTGCCGGGCAGGTTGTCGCACGGGACGATCGCCAGCGGCCCGCTTCCTCGCCGTCGCCGATGCTCGAGCCCCACCACCAGCCGACCGACCGGCGTCACCGGCCGTGCGGCGATCCCGTCGATGCGCACCCGCGACAGGTCGCTCGCCACCTGCGGGTTCGCGCGATCGAGCCCGCCGCCGAGGCGTGACGCGTACCCCGCTTCGGTCACCGTCAGCGTCACGACGCTCGTGGTGGGCGCGGCCAGCAGCCGCGCCCAGGCCGCATGATCGTCTGCGGTGTGCACGTGTGAGATGCCGGTGAGCGCTTGCATCCGGTCCCCGTCACGACCTCGCTCGACGAGCGTGTACACGCCCTGCTGCGGGCGCAGCCGATCGGCGATGTCAGCGGACCGCCCGGTGAATGCGGCGATGCCCCACTGTCCCCCGTCGTCGGCGAGCGCGGTGTACCAGGCCTGGTGCGCACGATGGAAGGCGCCCAGCCCAAGGTGGACGATGCGTACCGGCGCGACCTCGGCCGGTGCGCCGCGCGCGGCCAGCAGCCCGCGTGAGAGCCTCGGCACTTCGCTCACAGTTTGAACGCCTGTCGCGGGATCGCATCGACGAGGTCGGTCATGATCCGCTCTGCTTCGGCGCGGCGCACCCGCCCTTCGATGACAAGACGCGCCAGGAACGCGGCATCCGCCCTCCGGGCCGTGTCGTGCCGCACCGGGATGGACAAGAACGCGCGTGTGTCATCGATGAACCCCGAGCCGCGGTAGAAGCCCGCGGTCTCGGTCACCGCCGCGCGGAATCTGCCGATCGCATCGGGCGCATCGAGGAACCACCACGGCGCACCGATGAACACGCTCGGATAGAAACCTGCCAGCGGCGCGATCTCGCGGGAGTAGGTCGTCTCGTCCACCGTGAACACGATGAGGTGGAACCCCGGGACGAGCCCGAACCGCTCCAGCAGCGGCCGCAGTCCGGCCGCGAACGACGTGGTCACCGGAATGTCGTGACCAGTGTCGGGCCCGTGCCGCCGCAGGGTCTCGGTGCTGTGATTGCGCAGGATGCCGGGGTGCAGCGTCATCACGAGTCCGTCATCGACGCTCATCCGCGCCATCTGCCAGAGCATGTGGGCGCGGAACTGTCGGCGCTCGGTCGCCGTCGACCGGCCGGCCAGGATCCGCGCGAACAGTGCCTCGGCCTCGGCGCCGTCGAGGTCGACGGTGGTCGGCTCGAGCACGCCGATGTCGGCCGAGACCGCTCCGCTGTCGACGAAATGCCCCCGCCGGTCCTGCAGCGCCCTCAGGTACCCCGCGAAGTCGGCGCTGTGCCCGGTCTGGTCGAGCAGGCGATGCACGCGCTGGTCGAACTGGGCCGAGTCGGCGTCGAGATAGGCGTCCGGACGGAACGTCGGCAGCACCCGAAGGCCCTCCTGCTGCAGCCGTCGGTGCGTCTGCAGCCCATCGAGCGGATCGTCGGTGGTGGCCAGCACCTCGATGCGGAACGCCTCGAACAGCGCCCTCGGCCGGAACGCGGGGTCGGCCAGTCGTGCGGACATCGCGTCGTAGATCCGGTCCGCCGAGGCGGGGGCGAGGGGTTCGGTCAGCCCGAACAGCGTCCGCAGCTCTTCTGCGATCCAGTACCCGGAGGCGGTGCCGGCGAACCGGTGCCAGTGCTCGGCCAGCAGGCGCCAGGCCGACCGCGGATCGGCGGGGGCGCCGCCGACGCCCAGGTCGGCCAAGTCCACGCCCGACGCGTGCAGCAGCCGGGTGACGTAGTGGTCCTTCGAGATCAGGAGCGTTGCGGGGTCGTCGAACGGGCGGTCCTCGGCGAGGGTGAGCGGATCGACGTGTCCGTGCGGTGAGATGATCGGCGCGTGCTCGACCGGTGCGAACAGTTCGCCGGCGAGCGCGCGCGTCGCCGGGTCGGCGGGGAAGAGCCGGTGCGCTGCGACGGAGTCGCTCACGATCGGCCCTCCTGCTCGCCGAGCTCTGCATCCAGCATCGCCGAGACGGCCGCCTCGATGCCGCGCAGCTGCGCGAGGCCCTTGAGCCGTCCGATCAGCGCGTACCCGGGATAGGTGCGTCGGGTGAGGTCGTCGAGCAGGAAGTGCCCGTGGTCGGGGCGCAGCGGAATGGGGATGGCGTCTTCCTCTTCCCGAGACCGACGCCGTTCTTCGCGCAGCAGCGCGCGGATGACGGCCACCATGTCGGCGCCGCCGTCGATGTGTCCGTCCTCGAAGAAGCTCTTGCCGTCCGCCTCGAGGGTCACGTTGCGAAGGTGGGCGAAGTGGATGCGGTTCGCGAAGCGCTCGGTCATCGCGACCACGTCGTTGGTCGGCACCGACCCGAAGGACCCGACGCACATCGTCAGTCCGTTCGCGACGGCGGGTGCGGCATCCAGCAGCGCCTGCACATCGTCTGCGTCGGAGACCACGCGCGGCAGCCCGAACAGGGGACGCGGCGGGTCATCTGGGTGGATCGCCAGGCGCACACCGGATGCGGTGGCCGCCGGCACGACCTCACGCAGGAACGCGGCGAGATTGCCGCGGACGGCGGTCGCATCCAGGTCCGCGTACGGCTCGAGTCCACCCCGCAGCGTGTCGAGGTCGTACGACTCCTCGGATCCGGGCAGGCCGATCAGCACGGTCTCGCTGAGCGCCGCGCGCGCCTGATCGTCCGCACGGGCGAACCATTGCTCCGCGCGTTCGAGGTCTTCGGCGCTGTAATCGTCGGCTGCGCCGGGCCGCTGCAGGATGTGGATGTCGAACGCGGCGTGCGCGGCGAAGTCGAACCGCATCGCGTAGCCGCCGTTGGGCAGCTGCCACCGCTGGTCGGTGCGTGCCCAGTCGATCACCGGCATGAAGTTGTAGCAGACGGTGCGCAGGCCGGCCTCCCCGAGGTTCTGCAGAGTCTGCGCATAGTTCGCGACAGCCTCGTCGCGGCCTGGCCCGCCCCACTTGATGTGCTCATGCACCGGAACGGACTCGACCACCGACCAGGTCAGCCCCGCCGCCTCGATCTCGGCCTGGCGCCTGTGGATCTCCTCGGGCGTCCACACCTCGCCGTTCGGGATGTGGTGCAGCGCCGTCACGATGCCGGTCGCGTCGGTCTGTCGGACATCGCCCAGGGTCACAGGATCATTCGGTCCGAACCAGCGCCAGGTGTGCTCCATCGTCACGTCTCTCCGTCGTCTGCGGTCGGCTGCCGGGCAATGCCCACGCGCGTCACCATCTCGGTCTCTCTCAGGGTAGACACCATCGCGCATCACGAAACGTGTCGAGCGGATGTGACAACCCCGCATCGCGGCCGCTACGCTCGCCGAGAGTTTCGAAGGAGATCCATGGTCACTGCATGCGCGACGAGCGCCCCATCCGCCCATGAAGTGACCGGGGCTCAGTCGTGACGTCGCAGAGTCTGCCCGTGGCCTCTCCCGAAAGCCAGGGTCTGCGGGCAGCGTCCGTGCTGCGTCTGATCGACGAGCTCGAGCGCGGCGGGCTCGACCCCCACGCACTGACCATCGCCCGCGCCGGCCAGGTGCTGTTCCGCGGCGCGTGGCAGCCGTGGTCGCTCGAGGCCCCGTCGCTGGTCTACTCGGTCTCCAAGACCTTCACGGCGACGGCGATCGGCCTGCTCGAGGCCGACGGTCTGATCGATGTCGAAGCGCCGGTCGACCGCTACCTCGGGGGAGACAATCCCTACGGGCTGACCGTGCGGCATCTGCTGACCATGAACACCGGGCACAGCCGAGACCAGACGGCGGCACTGCCGTTCTCCATCCCGGCCGTGCTCGAAAGTCCGCGCGACTACGCGCCGGGCAGCCATTTCGCCTACAACTCCCCGGCCAGCTACGCGCTCTCGGCCATCGCCACGGCCGTCGGCGGCCGATCACTCACCGACCTCCTCCAGGAACGGCTGTTCGGCCCGCTCGGGATCGGACGCCGCTGGTGGATTCCACTGGACGGCATCGACCAGGGGTTCTCCGGCCTGCACCTCGACATCGACGACATGACGAGGATGGGGATCGCCCTCGCGGACGGCGGGCGGTTCGGCGGCCGCCAGGTGATCCCGCAAAGCTTCATCCGGGAAGCGACGAAACCCTGGTCCGACACCCGCGAGCCCGACGACGACGGCACCGGAGGGGACTGGTCGCGCGGATACGGCTACCAGCTCTGGCGCAGCAGGCACGGGTACCGGCTCGACGGCGCCTACGGCCAGTTCGTCGTGGTCGTCCCCGAGACCGGCATCGTCGTTGCCTACCAGGGCTCGACCACGCGGGCCGAGAACACACTGGAGGCGATCTGGCGACTGATCGAGTCGTTCTCCGACGCCGCGGTCGATGACAGCCCTGCCGACGCTGCCGAACTCGCGGGCCGCGCCGCGTCGCTGGACTCCTGGGATGCACGATCGCTGTGGGAGCAGTCCGCGGACGCGGTGCCGGATGCGGCATCCTGGACCCTCGTCGACGACGCAGACCGACCCGACCGCTGGGAGCTCATCACCGATCGGGGCCGGATCGTCGTCACGGCGGACGGCTGGCAGCGCACCGTGCTCACGGCTGCCGACGCATCCGGTGACAACGCAGACGCCACCGACGCAGACGCCGCCCGGTCGATCGTCGTCGCAGCCCGGGGCGAGAACCGCGGTGAGGGAAGCACGGTGGTCCAGCTGGTGGTGCCGACCTCGCCGCACCGCGCGATCGTCACACGAAAAGGCAACGAGCTGCGCGCGACGTGGCACACCACTCCCCTGTGGCACCCGTCGATCGAGACCCTCGCCGTGCCCGACCGGCTCGCGCACAGGCACGCGCACTGAGACCGGCACCATGAGCCCTGACCCCGGCGATTTTTCCACGCCCGCAACACCCCCGCACCCGGCGTGGCTGCCCGACGCGGCGGTTGCTCCTTTCCGTCTCGACACCGTCTGCGTGTTGGGTGCCGGCGCCGCTCTGGACGCCGTGCGCGACGAGCTCACCGACGCGCCCTCGGCAGACGCCGCCGAGGCACGGCTCGTCATCGCGCGCACCGATGCGGTGGCCGCCCCCTCTGCGCTCGGCCTGCCCGCGCTGCCCGACATCCCCGACGACGGTCACGCGATCGTCCGGGCCGCAGGCCGCGTCGCGGTGCTGGGTGCGACCGACGTCGCAGCGCTGCGGGGCTTCTACGCGCTGGTGCGTGAGCATGCCGCCGACCGTGCGACCGGCCGGGTCCGACCCGAAGGCACCGTGATCTCTGCGCCGTCCGCGCCGCTGCGCATGCTCGATCACTGGGACAATGTCGAGGTCCATCCGTGGATGGGGCAGGTCGAGCGCGGCTACGCCGGCGGCTCGATCTTCTACGCCGAGGGGCGGGTCCGATCAGACCTCAGCCGGGTGCGTGCCTATGCGCGGTTGCTGGCAAGCATCGGAGTCGATGCAGTGTGCGTCAACAACGTCAACGTGCACGCCCGCGAGGCTCGCCTGCTCACCGACGATCTCGGCGAGGTCGCCAGGATCGCCGCGCAGTTCCGGGCCTACGGCATCCGCACCTTCCTGTCGGTGTCGTTCGGCTCGCCGATGACCCTCGGCGGCCTGGCCACCGGCGACCCGCTCGACCCTGCGGTCGCCGACTGGTGGGTGGATGCCGCAGCCGGCGTGTATGCGGCCGTTCCGGACTTCGGCGGCTTCCTCGTCAAGGCCGACTCCGAAGGGCAGCCGGGCCCGTTCGCCTACGGGCGCACGCACGCCGACGGGGCGAACGTGCTCGCAGCGGCACTCCGTCCGCACGGCGGCATCGTGCTCTGGCGCGCGTTCGTCTACGACCACGAGCAGGATTGGCGCGACCGGTCCACCGACCGCGCGCGTGCGGCATACGACCATTTCGTGCCCCTGGACGGACAGTTCGCCGACAACGTCATCGTGCAGGTCAAGCATGGACCGATCGACTTTCAGGTGCGCGAGCCTCTCTCGCCGGTGCTCGCGGCGATGCCGCGCACCCGGCTCGCGATCGAACTGCAGGTGACCCAGGAATACACCGGCCAGCAGAGGCACGTCTGCTACCTCGCGTCGGCGTGGAGCGAGTACCTCGGCTTCCGGCTCGACGGCGAACGCACGGTGGCCGAGATCGTCACCGGCGACGAGCAGAACAGCCCCGGCGCGGTGGTGGGGGTCTCCAACGTCGGCACCGACCGGTTCTGGACCGGGCATCCGCTGGCGCAGGCGAATCTGTACGCGTTCGGACGGCTGGCGTGGGATCCGACGCTGACGCCGACGGCAGTGCTGGACGAGTGGATCGGCCTGACCTTCGCCGCAGCATCCGACGATGCCTTCCGGCGCATCCGCGTCGCGCTGCACGCAATGATGGACGGCTCCTGGCTGCGGTACGAGTCGTATACGGCACCGCTCGGGGTCGGCTTCATGGTCTCGGCCGAACAGCGCCATTACGGCCCCGGCGTCGACGCGTACGAGTACTCGAAGTGGGGCACCTACCACTTCGCCGACCGGGACGGCGTGGGCGTGGACCGCTCGGTGGCCACCGGCACCGGCTATGCCGGACAATACCCCTCGCCGTGGCGCGAGCGGTACGAGTCGGTGGACACCTGCCCCGACGAGCTGCTGCTGTTCTTCCACCATGTGCCGTACGGGCACGTGCTGCACGCCGGCAAGACGGTGATCCAGCACATCTACGATTCTCGGCACGATGCCGTCGAAGAGCTCGACGCCGTCGAGGCCGCATGGGAGTCGCTGGCCGACCTGGTCGGCACAGCGGCGGTGCCGGCGGCACTGGATGCCCGCATGCGCGAACTCCTCTGCGAACAGCGACGCAGTGCGATCGAGTGGCGCGACCAGGTGCGCAGCTACTTCTTCCGCAAGTCCGGGGTGCCCGACCTCGCCGGCCACACGATCTATTGACGTCGCGCCTCGCGGGTAGGCTCAGCGGGTGCGTCTTGTCATCGCCCGCTGCTCCGTCGATTACCACGGCAGGCTCAACGCCCATCTCGATCCGGCCATCCGCCTGCTCGTGCACAAGGGCGACGGCAGTCTGCTGATCCACTCCGACTCCCTCAGCTACAAGCCGCTGAACTGGATGAGTCCTCCGTGCACTCTGGTGGTCGAAGAGCCCGAAGAGGATGCCGCAGCCGCCGGCGTCGTGGAGCAATGGCGCGTCACGCACCGCAAGAACGGCGACGAACTGGTCGTGCAGATCTATGAGCTCATGCACGATTCCACGCACGAGCTCGGAGTCGACCCGGGCCTGGTCAAAGACGGCGTCGAGGCCGATCTGCAGCGCCTGCTGGCCGAGCAGGTCGACGTGATCGGCGACGAGCTGACCCTCGTGCGCCGCGAGTACCCCACGGCGATCGGTCCGGTCGATCTGCTCCTGCGCGACCCGGCCGGCGGCACCGTCGCCGTCGAGGTCAAGCGCCGCGGCGACATCGACGGGGTCGAGCAGCTCACCCGCTATCTCGAGCTGCTGGGCCGCGACCCGCACCTGGCACCGGTGACCGGTGTTTTCGCCGCACAGGAGATCAAGCCGCAGGCCAAGGTGCTCGCCGCCGACCGCGGCATCCGGTGCGTGACGCTGGACTACGAGGGCATGAAGGGCACCGAGTCCGGCGCCCCGCGCCTGTTCTGACGCTCAGGGTCGGCGCCGACCGACGCCCTAGGCTGGAGACATGCCTGCGCGTTCTCCTTACACCTGTGTTCTGTGGGACGTCGACGGCACGATCGTGGACGCGTCGGACGGCATTCTGCGTCGCCTCGGCATCGTGCTCGAGCACTTCGGTCATGCCGCGCCCACGCGCGCCGACCTCGTTCACTGGATCGGCCCGCCGATGTTCGACTCGTTCCAAGACAACGTGGGCATGACACCGAAGCAGTCGGCCGAAGCGGTCACGTACTACCGCACTGTCGGCAAGGCCGACGGCTACACGACGGGTGCGCACCTGTTCCCCGGCATCGCCGCGCTTATCGGCGAGGTCGCCGCCGCCGGCATCCCCCAGGCGACGGCCAGTTCGAAGCCCGAGGTGCAGGTGGTCGCGCTCATGGAGCACTTCGCCCTGGCCGGCCGGTTCGAGGCTCTGGCCGGCTCCACCCCCGACGAGAAGACCCTGGCGACCAAGGCCGACGTGATCGGCGAGGCGCTGCGCCGGCTGCGGGTCGCCGGCGCCGACATCAGCCGCCCGGTGCTGATCGGCGACCGCCACCACGACATCGAGGGGGCCGCCGAGCACGGCATCCCGGTGATCTTCGTGCGCTGGGGCTTCAGCGCACCCGACGAGGCGAACGGCGCCGCAGCGGTCGTGCAGACCGTGGCGGAGCTGCGGGCTCTGCTGCTGCAGGATGCCGCGATCCCCGCACACGCCACCGCCCACGGAGACGGCTGAGATGGATGCCGCCGCCACCGTCGGCGAGATCGTGCGCTGGCTCATCCCGGCCCTCGTCGTCTTCGGTGTCGCGGCCCTCGCGGTGCTGGCGCTCAGTCTGATCGTGCGTGCCCGGCGTCGCTCGCCGCGCGCGCGGGCTGCGGCCGAAAGCGCGCGAACTGAAGCCGGTGCCGCGCTCGTGCGGCTCGACGACGCCGTCGGTGAGCTCGACCTCGACCTCGGCCTGTCGGGTGCGCTGTACGGCGGCAATGCCCCGGCGTCGCTGCGCCGGGCCCGCATGGTCGCCCAGCATGTGCGCGCCGATGCGTTCGAGGACTTCCGGGCGCTCAGCGACGACACGGCGCTCATCCCCGCTGAAACGCAGCGCCGTGCGCAAGCGGTCAGCACGCACGTCGCCGAGGCGATGGCCGCGATCGCACGCGCCCGCACCGACCATGACCGCTGGATGGCCGAGAATTCCTCGGCGGGAGCGCAGATCGACAGCGCGCGCACCCGGCTGGACCGCTTGCGCGAGCAGACCGGTGACCCCGACGCGCTGATCCGCGAACTGTCGGCGCGGTTCGACGAGTCGCAGTGGGCGGATGCCGCTGCCGCTGCCGCTGCCGCGAAAGCCGACATCGCCGAAGCCCAGCAGCTGCTCGATCGCGCCGCCGACGCCGCCGATGACCCGTCGCGCAGCGCACTGGACGATCTCGCCCTGGCCGAGCGGCGCATCCGGCGCGCGCAGGAGGCGACCCTGCGTCTGGAAGAAGTGCACCGTCTGGTGGTGCAGGCGGCGCAGGCGCTGCCGGATGAGCTCACCTCGATGCGCAGCGCCATCCGGCAAGCCCTGACCACGAGAGAAGAAGTGGAGCCGGATGCCGCAGCCCGCCTGGGCGAGGCGGTCCGGCAGGTCGAGGCGTCGCTGACCGGTCTCGAGCCGGGCTCCGCGCGCACACCGCGCGAGGCCATCGTCCAGATCGCCCGGCTGCGCGACCGGCTGGATCTCGCGCTCGGTGACGCCCGCAGCGCACAGCAGCGTCTGCAGGGTGCGCGCGCCGCGCTGCCGCCGACGATCGCCGCCGCGCGCGACGCGGTCTCGCGAGCCGCGGCATCCATCGGAGACGCCGGAGCCGACGCCCGCGTGCGCCTGGCCTCGGCGCAGGACGAACTGGCCACCGCGCGCCAGGTCACCGACCCGGTCGAGGCCCTCGACGCCGCCCGGCGCGCGATGCGGCACGCCGAAGATGCGCAGGCGCTCGCGGACTACGACCGCCTGACCCGCCGCTGAGCCGAACACCGAACCGGCCGCTGCACCCGTTCGCGGGCACGACCAACGCCCCGACGTCCGGTCATCGTCTCAGCCGCAGATGCAGCCTCGACAGCGACCCGACACCGGGGCGTTGCTGTCGAGAGGTGCCGAAATCAGATCGGCTTGATGTTCTCGGCCTGAAGACCCTTCGGTCCCTGTGCGACGTCGAACTCGACGCGCTGGTTCTCCTCGAGGGAGCGGTACCCGTTCGCCACGATGGCGGTGTAGTGCGCGAAGACGTCGGCGCCACCTTCATCGGGGGCGATGAAACCGAAGCCCTTTTCCGCGTTGAACCACTTGACGGTGCCCTGCGTGCTCATGTACTGCCGTTCTTTTTGCTACCGGCGCACGGTGCGCCGGATTGCATCAACCGTAACGAAGTCAAGCCCGCAACAGCCAGTCCTCCGCAGATGGTGACACAAATGTTGCATGGACAGCGCAGGAAAACCGTTCGACGCCCAGGCCCGGCTTGCACCGAATGGCCCAGGCGTCGACGGATCCCCCCGGATAGGCCACGCGAACGTGACCACCCCACTGTACTGATATATTGCGGTTCGATGACCAGCGATGCTCCTTTCACTCCCGTCGATCCGCGCGGGGCGATACTCGGCGACGAGGTGTACCGCGTGCTGGGCGAGGCGATCCTGGACGGACGGCTCGCGCCGGGCGAACGCGTTCGCGACACCGAGCTGGCCGAATGGCTCGGCGTATCCCGCACGCCCGTGCGCGAGGCCCTGCAGCGCCTGGAGAGATCGGGTCTGGTCGAGGTCTCCGCCAACCGCTGGACGCGTGTGTCGGTGCCCGACGAGTCGATGCTGGCCGCGACGCACGAATTCATCGTCTACACGATGGGCAACGCCGTGCGCATGTCTGCCGGCCGCGCCGACGACCAAGAGCTGGCGTACCAGCTGACCCTCATCGACGAGATGATCGCCGCCTCGCTGGCCGATGACCGCGGGGGACTGCTGCGCGCGAGCATGGAGTTCTTCGTCGCCGTCACCTACACCACCGGCAACCGGCAGCTGCAGAACGTTCTCGAGGAGTTCGAGTTCGCGCTGCGGCGCAACCTGTTCGGGTGGTCGCCGCACGTGGACGACAGCGAAGTACGCACCGACATGTACCGCGTGTTCCGGGGTGCCGTGGCCGCCCGCGACGGCGACCGGGCCGAGCGCGTCCTGCGCATGCAGCACGGCCTGGGCTGAGCTCCGTGTCGCCCGCTTCCGACGGCGGCGTCGCGCCACCCCGGCCGCCAGAACGACTGCGAGCCGAGCGGCCGCGACCCGAACGGCCGCTCCGGTCCCGATGGGTCGTGGTCGCCGGCCGCTGGAACATCGTCGTCTGGGCTCTGTCTCTGGCGGCCGCGCTCGTCATCGCCTCCACGGCGTCGGCACTCGGGGCCACCGTGTACGGCACGCCGGTGGCGGCCGCGCTGCTGTTCGGGCTCTGCCTGGGCGTGGCCATCCCTCTGGGCCTGGCGTGGCCGCGGGTGGGGACGGCGGCCGCGCTGATCGCCATCGCCGCGCTGACGGCCTGGGCCGATCCGACGCCGGCCGCACCGTGGCCGGTGGCGGTACCCACACTCATCGGGTGCTGCCTGACGTGGATCGCCGTCGGCCTGCGCGGCCGCTGGTACGTCGTGGCGACAGGGTGGATCGTCAGCCTGCTGGCGCCGGTCCTCGTCCTGTCTCGGGCCGGCGGCGCAGACGTCGCCGCTGGAGCCGTGGTCGCCAACCTCGTGACCTTCGCGACTGTGTCGCTAGCGGCGGCGGGCCTCGGCATCCTCGCGCGCAGCCGTGACGCGGTGCGAGCGCAGCTCGCCGACGAACGCGCGCACTCCGCGGCCGAGGTCGCCCGTCGCGAGGCCATCGAAGACCGCGCCCGCATCGCACGCGAGCTGCACGACGTCGTGGCGCACGGCATGTCGGCGATCCATGTGCGGGCCGCGAGCGCGCGGTACCGCATGATGCTGTCCGACGAGGCGGCTCAGGAATTCGACGAACTGGCGGCCACCGCGCGAGCCTCGATGGCCGAGATGCGCGTGATCCTCGGAGTGCTGCGGGACGAGGACCATGCCGAGGCGGCTCCGCAGCCGGGGCTCGGCGATGTCGACGCGCTCATCGTGCGCTCGCGCGAGCTGGGCCCCGTCGAGGTCAACGGCGCGTGGCAGCTGACCGATGCCGAGCGCGCCGATGCCCTGCTCGGGCTGACGGCGTATCGCGTTCTGCAAGAGGCGCTGGCCAACGTGTCGCGCCACGCACCGGGGGCTGCCGCCACCGTGCACTGGGAGCAGACCGACCGGATGCTGCGCCTCACCGTGCGCAATGGACCGGCGCTGCGCACCCTCGCTGCGCGCAGCGAGCGCGGCGGCCAGGGCCTGCGCGGCATGCGCGAGCGGGTACAGGCCCTGGGCGGCACCGTGCAGGCCGGCCCCGTCGGCGACGGCTTCGAGGTGCAGGCCACCCTGCCGCGCGCGGATGCCGCAGCCGCGGCATCCCGTGACCACGACATCGACCCCGAGGAGGGCCCGGAATGATCCGCGTGATGATCGCCGACGACCAGGTCATGGTGCGTGCGGGATTCGCCGCGATCCTGCAGGCGCAGGACGGCATCGACGTCGTCGGGCAGGCCGGCGACGGGCTCGAGGCGGTCAGCGTCGCGCGCAGCAGCCGCCCCGACGTGATCCTGATGGACGTGCGCATGCCGAAGGCGAACGGCATCGAGGCCACTCGCGAGATCCTGGCCGTCGCTGAGCGCTCGGCCACGCCTGCGCCGGCGATCCTGATCCTCACGACGTTCGACGCCGACGAGTACGTGCACGATGCGCTCAGCGCGGGCGCCAGCGGCTTCCTGTTGAAGGATGCCTCGCCCGATGACCTCGTGAACGCCGTGCGCATCGTGGCAGCCGGCGACGCGCTGCTGGCCCCCAAGATCACCAAGCGACTGCTCGAGCGGTTCGCGGCCCAGCGCCCCGCGGTCAGCCGCCATGCGCTGCGGCTCGCCGACCTGACCGAGCGTGAGCGCGAGATCCTCGTCCTGATCGGCCAGGGGCTGTCGAACCGTGAGATCGCCCAGCAACTGTTCCTGGCAGAGCAGACCGTGAAGACGCACGTGAGCCGTATCTTCGCCAAGCTGCAGCTGCGCGACCGCGTGCAGGCGGTGATCCTCGCCTTCGACGCAGGGCTGGTCGACCCGGCGAGCTGATCGGCGATTGGCGCGGGGCGACCTCTGCCATGGGTCGAACCGGCCCGGGCGACCCCTACCCCCGTAACCCGGAGAATGGCTCCTCGGGGTGATGTGCGCGAGGGCATCCTGACGCGATGGTTCTTGCGGCGACCGACCGTGGTCGCCAGAAGGAGCCCGCATGTCCCTGCGCGAACGCGTGTCACAGCCCGCGTCCACTGTCCGGTCCAGCACTGTCCGGCCCAGCACTGCTCGGTCCAGAACTGTCCGGTTCAGCACCGCCCGGTTCAGCACTGCAACGTCTGGCGCTGCCCCGTCTGCCGCTGCCGCGTCGCGTGCCGCGGCAGCGTCGCGGCACGCGGCATCCCGGGCCCACCGCGACGGGTCGGTGGACGCCGTGCGCGCGATGCTGCTGGTGCTCGTCGTGCTGCTGCACTCCCTGATGGCCGGCGTCAGTCGCGACGCGCTGGGCGCCCCGGTGCTGGCCAACGCGATGGAGGGCTGGCCGGGCTTCGCGGCGCTCACGTGGCTCGCCCAGATCATGCCGTTGTTCTTCGTGCTGGGCGGGTTTGCCGCCTACACCCAGTTCAGCCGCGAACGCGACCGCGGACGCACCGCCACGGAGTACATCGCCGGCCGGCTGCGGCGGCTGCTGCTGCCGACCGCGGCGGCAGTGGCCGCGGCGGCGGTGTTCCTGGCGACGCTCGTGGTCTGCGGGGTGCCGGCCGAGGTGGTCGCGACGGCAGGGTTCCACATCGGCCAGCCCCTGTGGTTCCTGGCCGTGTACCTCGGGTGCAGCGCGCTCGTGCCGTTCATGATGCGGTGGCACGAGACACATCCGCACCTGACGATCGCAGTGCTCGCGGCCGGTGTGATCGGCGTCGACATCGTGGGGGTCTCGACGGGCGCTGCCGCCTTCGGGCTCATCAACATGGCGTTCGTGTGGCTGCTGCTGCAGCAGCTGGGGTTCGCCTTGGCCGACGGGTCGTTCGACGGGCTCTCGGGGCGCGTGCGCGCCATGATCGTCGCCGGCGCGATCGCGCTGTTGGCGACCGGCATGCTCGCCGGATTCTTCTCCGTCAACCTGCTGGAGGCCCTCAACCCGCCGCAGGGGGCGCTGGTGCTGGTCGGCATCGCACAGACGATGATCTTCCTGTCGGTGCGCGGCCGGCTGCGCGACTGGGCGGAGCGACCTCGCGTGGCCGCCGCCGTCGCCTGGATGAACCTGCGCGCGATGACGATCTATTCGTGGCACATGCTCGTGGTCATCGCCCTCGCCGGCGCATTGCTGCTGCTGCCGGTCGACCTGCCCGTGCCACTGACACCGGACTGGTGGCTCGCGCGTCCGCTGTGGTTCGCCGTGGTGGGTGCTGCCGTGTGGGCCGTGGTCCGCGTGGCCGGCGTCGTCGAGCTGCGGCGTGACGCCGGATGGCCCGCCGTCGGCACGGGCCGCGCCGTGGGCGCCGTCGTGTGCGGCGTGGCCGGGGTCGTGCTCGCGCTGCTGGGCGGATCGAACCCGTCGGCGTGGGTCGTCGCTGCGGCGCTGACGACGGCCGCGATCACCGCGGTGCGGCCCGGCGCCCCGTCACGCGGGGATTCCGGCGGCGTGCGCAGCCGGGTACCGTTGGCCCATGGGGCATATCGAGCTTCGTGACCTCGACGACGACGACGCCGACGCCGTGTTCGAGATGATGCGCGACCGGGAAGCGATCGCCATGGCGGCGTTCACGGCGCAGGATCCGTCCGACCGCCTTGCCTTCGATGCCCGGATGCGGCGGCTGCGCAACGACCCCGCCGTCACCCAGTACGTCGTGACCGAACGCGGCGGCTTCGCCGGCACGGTCGGAGCGTGGACGACCGATGACGGCGACCGCGAGGTCACCTACTGGATCGCCCGGCACGCGTGGGGCAGGGGCGTCGCGACCGAAGCGCTGCGCCTGCTGGTCTCGCACCAGGCGACCCGGCCGCTGTACGCGCGCGTGGCCACGCACAACCAGGGCTCGGTCGCGGTGCTCGAGAAGAACGGCTTCAGCGAGGTCTCACGATCGACGGCCTTCGCACCGGGCCTGGGCCGCGAGACCGAAGAGGCCCTCTACGCCCTCGTGCCGACCGTCGAATAGGCCAGCAGCGGCAGAGCCGCATCCACCGCCCGCGTGATCGCGGCGGGCAGCGCCCCCGCGGGGTCGATCCTTCCGTCGACGAAGTCGACGCCGCGCGCATAGACGCCGACAGGCAGCGTCCGCGCGCGGAAGAACGCGAACAGCGGTCGCAGGCCGTGGTCGATCACCAGCGAGTGCTGGTCGTTGCCTCCCCCGGCCGCCAGCAGCACGGGGGTTCCTTCGAGCGCATCCTGATGCACGAGGTCGAAGAATTCCTTGAACAGTCCGGTGTACGCCCCGCGGTACACGGGGGTGGCCACCACGAGCAGATCGGCACCCGAGACGGCCCCGATCGCCGCGGCCGCGGCATCCGACCTCTCTCCTCCGGTCAGTGCCACGGCGAGGTCGCCTGCCAGCGCGTGCAATTCGATGACGGAGCGCTCGATCGGCGCAGACCGTTCGAGCTCATCGAGCACGCCGTTCAGCAGTGCGGTCGAGGTGGACGGCGAGCGCAGGCTGCCCGAAACGGCGACGACATGAAGACCCATGCCGCCATGGTCGGCCATCGCCTCCCGCCCCCGCGCGCGCGTGTCGGTGTGCGTCGTCGCATTGCCGCAGATGACGCCGGATGCCGCCGCCCTGACACACGCTTCACACGCCGTCACAAGGGCTCATGCGCGACAGTCGGCGCCGCACGCCGCGTCTAGCGTCGAACCATGTCGACCACCTCGCCCGCCGCGGGCATCGCCGCTTCCGCCGCTCCCCCCGCGCCGCACACGCTCGGAGCGTCACTGTCGGCGGACGACTTCAAGGCGCTGTTCCGCGGCCACCCCGGCGGGGTCGCGGTCATCACCGCCGATGCGGGCGAAGGCCCGGTCGCCCTGACGGCGACGTCGGTGTCCTCGGTGAGCGCAGAGCCCCCGCTGCTGATCTTCTCGATCTCGGCCCAGTCGTCGGCCTCGCCCACTCTCGCCCGCGCCGACACCGTGGTCGTGCACCTGCTCGATGCGCACGACCTGCCGCTGGCACGACTGGGAGCCACCAGCGGCGTCGATCGCTTCGCCGACGAGTCGGGCTGGTCGCGGCTGGTCACCGGCGAGCCGGTGTATCACGACGTGCGCGCCTGGGTGCGGTGCGCGGTGATCGGGCGGATGGATGCCGGCGGTTCGACGGTGATCGCCGCCCACGCGCTGCAGTCTCGGCTCGAGCGCGACGTCGAACCCGGCGCTCACGGCGACGCGCTCGTCTACCACAACCGCACCTGGCATCGCCTCGGCGAGCAGTCCCGCCTCGGCTGACCCCGCAGCGGGCGGCCCACGCCGCTCTTCGGCAAAACGGTCGTCTCCGTTCTAAGTAAACGGTACAGTAGCGTTTACTTCTGCTGTTCATCGCTTTGATCGGAGACCCTCCATGAGTGTCGTCACCGCCGCGGACGCGCACGGACGGCGGTGGGCCCTCGGGCTCACCGCGGCCGCCCAATTCGTCCTTCAACTCGACCTCGCCATTGTCAATGTCGCCCTGCCGACGGTGCAGCGGGAACTCGGCTTCACCGCCGCGGGGCTGCAGTGGATCGTCACCGGATACGCGCTCACCTTCGGCTCGCTGCTGCTGCTCGGTGGGCGCCTCGGCGACCTGCTCGGCCACCGCCGCACCGTGATCGGGGGCCTTGCCGTCTTCGGACTCGCCTCCCTCAGCGGCGGTCTGGCGCTGAGCCCCGGCATCCTCATCGCTTCCCGTCTCGTTCAGGGCGCCGGTGCGGCGCTGGTCGCACCCGCCGCGCTCGCCCTGCTGACGGAGGCGTTCCCGGAGCCGCAGACACGAACGCACGCCATGGGCATCTTCCAGGGCTCCGTCGCCGCCGGGGCGCTGACCGGAATCCTCGCCGGCGGACTCATCACCCAGCACGCCGGATGGCGCTGGGTGCTGCTCGTGAACCCCCCGATCGTCCTCGTCTTGGTGATGCTGGTGTCACTCCGGATCCCCGCTGCCCGCGGTCATGCCGGCATCCGCCTCGATCTGCCGGGCGCTCTGGCCGCCACGGGGGCGATGGGCGCCCTGATCCTCGGCGTCAGCAACGCCGAGCAGCACCGTCTCGCAGACCCGGTGGTCTGGGCACCGCTCGCCCTGGCCGCGCTGCTGACCGCGGCTCTCGTGTTGATCGAGCGCCGCACGGACGGCCCGATGCTTCCGGCAGCCCTGCTCCGCGGACACCGCGCGGTCATGATCGGTGCCGTGCTCGTGCTGGGAGCGGCCCTCGCCGGCTACGTCTACTTCGCCTCGCTCTATGTTCAGCGCGTCCTCGGCTTGAGCCCCGATGTCACCGGGCTCTCGCTCGCCCCCGCCAGCGCCATGGTCATGCTCGTCTCGACCCAGGCATCCCGGCGACTCCTGCCGCGCCTGGGCACCGGGTGGCAACTCGTGGTCGCGTTCGTGCTGATCGGAGGCGGGCAGCTCTGGCTTGCCCAGGCCGCTGCAGACGGGAGCTATGTCGCGGACGTCCTCGGCCCCCTCTTGATCACATCGGCGGGCATCGGTCTCGCCCTCCCCGCGGCATCGCTCGCGATGACCCATGACGTGCCGCCCCCTCAGCGCGGCATGGCCGGTGCACTGTTCGCCGCAGGCCAGCAAGCCGGCAGCGCGATCGGCCTGGCGATCCTGGCGACGGTGGCCGCCGCGACCACCGTCCGCACCGGGGACCTTGCCGGCGGCTACCAGGTCGCCTTCCTCAGCGTGGCGATCCTCGCTGCGGTGACGGCCGTCGTCATGGCGACATCGACGCTCCTGCGGAGGACGCGCACCTGATCCTGCGGCTTCGCGGGCCGATCGCCAGTCGCGTCAGCGGGATGTCTCGGCGACAAACGACGGATCGGCCGGAGATTCCTCTCCGACCGATCCGCGTCGCACAATGGTGCGCGAGGGGGGAGTTGAACCCCCACGCCCTTTCGGGCACTGGCACCTGAAGCCAGCGCGTCTGCCTATTCCGCCACTCGCGCGAGTCGAGGCGGACCTCGAACTCAACTTGTCGAGGATAGCACGGCCGCCGACGCGCCCGTAATCGGCGGCGCCGCTGTTCACAGCTCATCCGATCCCGAATCGCACGCCCCGAATCAGGCCGAACCGGGCCCGAAAGGCACGGGAATGGATGACTTGTGAACCACAGCGCAGCACACCACAGCGCGGCGCATCGGCGTCGAAGCCGTGCACAACCCCGCGCAAAACCCCGCGCAAAACCCCGAATCCAACCGCCGCTCAGGCGTGGCAACTAGCATGTAGCCACCAGTCCGCCCTGCCTGAGGAGTCGTGTGGGACTACTTGACAGCTTCGAGAAAGGTCTCGAGCGCGCCGTGAACGGCGCGTTCGCCAAGACCTTCCGCAGCGGCATCCAGCCTATCGAGATCGCCTCTGCCCTGCGCAGTGAACTCGACAAGAAGGCCGCCGTGGTCAGCCGCGACCGCATCCTCGTGCCGAACACCCTCGTCGTGCAGCTCGCGCCGGCAGACGCGGAGAAGATGGATGCCGTGGGACCTGCGCTGATCGGCGAGCTCACCGAGATCGTCCGCACGCACGCGGCATCCCAGCGCTACTCCTTCGCCGGCCCCGTCTCGGTGACGCTCCAGCACGACGAGCGTCTGTCCACGGGAACGCTGCGCGTGAACTCGAGCACGGCGGCAGGCACGGTATCGTGGCGCGGCGTGGTCGACATCGCCGGCACCCGGCATCCCCTGCGCAAGGGTCGCACCGTCATCGGGCGCGGCAGCGACGCCGACATCACCGTCGCCGATTCGGGCACGAGCCGCAAGCACGTCGAGATCCTGTGGGACGGCGAGCGCGCCATGGTGCGCGACCTCGGCTCGACCAACGGCACCAAGCTCGACGGGCAGCCGGTGTCGCAGGCACCTCTGCCGACCGAGTCGACGGTCACGATCGGGCGGACCGACATCGTGTTCCGGGTCGTGCCGCAGGCGGTTCCCGCCAAACCCGTCATCCCGGCCGCCGATGCGGCGACCCGACTGTTCGACGGGGGCGCCCGATGACCAGTGAGCTCACCCTTCTTCTCCTGCGCGTCGGCTTTCTCGTGCTGATGTGGTTCTTCGTGTTCGCGGTGGTCTATTCGCTGCGCGCCGATCTGTTCGGCGTCAAGGTGCGCAAGATGCCCGAGCCCGTCGCCGCCGCCGCCGGCACGGCTCCTGCCCCGACCTCCAGCCCCGCCGACGCGACGATGCCGGTGCAGTCGCTCGCGAAGCCGGCTCCCACGGCCGGCGGCATGGCCACCACCGACGCCGTCTCACGCATCGTCATCACCAGCGGCCCCAAAGCGGGCCTCGAACTCCCCTTGGGCGACGAGCCGCTGACGATCGGCCGCTCCAGCGAGTCGGGCCTGGTGATCCGCGACGACTACACCTCCAGCCACCACGCCCGACTCGTACTGTGGGGCCGGCAGTGGATGATCCAGGACCTCGATTCCACGAACGGCACCTGGCACGACGGCCAGCGAGTGACCGCGCCCGTGCCGATCACGGTCGGGGCCCCCATCCGCGTGGGAGCGACGACCTTCGAGCTGCGAAAGTAAGGCCCCGCCCGACATGGTCTTCCAGGGGTCGAGCGCGGCGCTCAGCCACACCGGCAAGGTGCGGTCGAACAACCAGGATTCCGGCTACGCCGGATCCAACCTGTTCGTCGTGGCCGACGGCATGGGCGGGCACGCCGGCGGCGATGTGGCCTCGAGCCTGGCGATCGCCCGCATCGAGGGCCTCGACCAGCCCTACGAGTCGACCGCCGACGCTCAGCGCGCACTGCAGAAGACGATCACGGCCGCTGCCGGCGACCTGATCGACACCGTCAAGAAGCGGCCGGAGCTTGCCGGCATGGGCACGACGGTGTGCGCGATCATCATGGTCGACGAATACGCGGTGATCGGCCACATCGGCGATTCGCGCATCTATCTGTACCGCGACGACGCGCTCACCCAGATCACCACCGACCACACGTTCGTCCAGCGTCTGGTGGATTCCGGGCGCATCACGCCCGAAGAGGCGCGGTACCACCCCCGCCGCTCCGTGCTCATGCGGGTGCTCGGCGACATGGACGATTCGCCCGAGATCGACACGTTCGTCATGCCCACGCGCGCCGGCGACCGGTGGCTGCTGTGCTCCGACGGGCTGTCGGGGGTCGTCGACGACGTGCACACCGCCAAGACGCTGGCGCTGGGACTGGCTCCGGGGCGCACCGCCGACATCCTGCTCAAGCTTGCGTTGGATGCCGGTGCCCCCGACAACGTCACGATCGTGATCGCCGATGTCGGCGGCCAGCACCCGGTCATGTCCGGCACACCGACGATCGTGGGTGCGGCATCCAACCCCGAAGGGGTGGAGGTGCCCGCCGCCCGGCCCGGACGCGTGTCGTGGCTGCACCCGGCCCGGCAGGCCGCGAACGAGCCCACGCACTTCGAGCCGGCCGCCGAGTACCTCGAAGAGGTCATCGAGGAGGACCGCCGGCGCGCCCGCAACCGCCGCATCGGCTGGATCACGGGTCTCGTGGTCGTGCTGGTCCTGATCGCCGCAGCGATCTTCGGCGCCTACCAGTGGACCCAGTCGCGGTACTTCATCGGGACCAACGGCACGAACGTCGTCATCTTCCGCGGCATCCCGCAGAACCTCGGCCCGATCCCCCTGTCGTCGCCGTATGAAGACACCGGGTTGCCGCTGGTGGCCCTCCCCCAGTTCGAGCAGGAAGTCGTCCAAGACACCATCGCCTCGGACTCGCTGAAGGACGCGGAGCGGATCGTCGATCAGCTGCGCCAGAACGTTGGGAGCGAGTGATGCGCACCCCGCCCGGAGGAGTGACCCCGGTTCGGCCGGAGCCCGCCGCCGACCAGCCTGCGACGCCGCCGCCCGCCCCCGAGCAGGCCGACACCGCGGTGCTGCGCGCGCTGCGCAAGATCCGCGTGCCGCAGACCCAGCGCAACCGCGAACTCGCGCTGCTCGTGTTCGCGTTCATCATCAACGGCGCCGCCGTCGTGCTCGTGCAGCTGGGCGCCGCCGGTGAGATCGACCCGAAGTTCCTTCTCTACCTGGGCGTGCTCAGCGCGCTGGCTCTGGCTCTGCACATCACCCTGCGCATCGTCGCGCGCGACGCCGACCCGTTCGTCGTGCCGATCGCGACGCTGCTGACCGGCATCGGTCTAGCCGAGATCTACCGGCTGGACGTGCACTGGGGCCGACACGGCTGGGAGGCGTATTCGACCCGCCAGCTGGCGTGGGCGGGCATCGCACTGGTCGGCGCGATCCTGCTGGTGGTCCTGCTTAGGAATTATCGCGTGCTCTTCCGGTACACCTACATCTTCGGCCTGGCCGGCATTCTGCTGCTGCTGCTGCCACTGGTGCCGGGGTTGGGCACGGATGCCGGGGCCGACGTGTGGATCTCGTTGGGCATCTTCTCGTTCCAGCCGGGTGAGATCGCCAAGATCTGCCTCGCGATCTTCTTCGCCGGGTATCTCGTGCGCACCCGCGACTCGCTGACCTCGACGGGGACACGGTTCCTCGGCTTCACGTGGCCGCGCGCCCGCGAGCTCGGGCCGCTGCTGGTGGTGTGGCTGGTCTCGCTCGGCATCATCGTGATGCAGCACGACCTGGGCACAGGGCTGCTGATCTTCGGCATGTTCGTGGCGATGCTGTACGTGGCCACGAGCAAGACGAGCTGGGTGCTCATGGGCGTGGTGCTGGCCGCCGGCGGCGCCGTGGTCGCCTCGCGACTGCTGCCCTACGTCAACGGGCGTTTCGCGAACTGGCTGAGCGCCTTCGACCCGAAGCTGTACGAGGCGCACGGCGGCAGCTTCCAACTCGTCAACGGCATCTTCGGCATGGCACAGGGGGGCCTGATCGGCACCGGGCTCGGCCAGGGTCGGCCGTGGCTGACGCCGGTGGCCGAGAGCGACTACATCTTCCCGAGTCTGGGTGAAGAGCTCGGTCTCATCGGCCTGTTCGCGATCCTCGCCCTGTACATGGTGTTCACGAGCCGCGGCATCCGGATCGGTCTGAACGGGCAGGACGACTTCGGCAAGCTGCTGGCCGTCGGGGTCTCTTTCACGATCGCGCTGCAGGTGTTCATCATGGTCGGCGGCGTGACGCGCCTGATCCCGCTGACCGGGCTGACCACGCCGTTCCTGGCCGCCGGCGGATCATCGCTCGTGGCCAACTGGCTGATCGTGGCCCTGCTGCTGCGCATCTCGGACGCGGTGCGCTCTCGACCCCGGGTGGTGATCGGCTGACATGACCAAAGAGCTGCGACGCCTGTCGATCATCCTGCTGGTGATGTTCCTGGCCCTGTTCGCCTCGACCAGCGTCATCCAGGTCGTACAGGCCGAGACCCTGGCCCAGAACCCGATGAACAAGCGCGCGCTGTACGACTCGTTCGATGTGCAGCGCGGATCGATCATCGCCAGCGGTTCGGCGATCGCATCCTCGGTGCCCTCGCACGACATCTACACGTGGCAGCGGCAGTACGTGGATCCGAAGATGTGGGCTCCGGTGACCGGCTACATCAACCCGGTGCTGCAGTCGAGCTGGCCAGGAATCGAACAGTCGATGAACCAGCAGCTGTCGGGCACCGGCAGCTCGCAGTTCTTCGCACGTGTCGAGCGCATCGTCAGCGGTCAGCCGCCGCGCGGGTCGAACGTGGTGCTCTCACTGGATGCCGCCGTGCAGAAGGTGGCCTACGACGCACTGGGCAAGCTGCAGGGCGCCGTGGTGGCGATCGAACCGAAGACGGGCCGCATCCTCGCGATGGTGACCAGCCCCAGCTACGACACCAACAAGCTCGCCAGCCACGACGCGGCCGCCGTCGACAAGGAATACAAGGCGCTCAACGACGACCCGACCCAGCCCATGGCGAATCGAGCGATCGGCGGCAACATGAACCCGCCCGGATCGACCTTCAAGCTCGTCACGGTCTCGGCGGCGCTGGCCTCCGGCGAATTCACCCCGACCTCGAAGCTGCCCAACCTGGCGACCTACATCCTGCCCGGCACCTCGCAGCCGATCCACAACGACACCGGCGGCACCTGCGGCCCCGGCAAAGAGGTCACGATCGCCGATGCGCTTCGGCTCAGCTGCAACATCCCGATGGCAGAGCTCGCCGTCAAGGTCGGACACGACCGCATGCAGCAGGAAGCGCAGAAGTACGGATTCGACTCGGCCTTCGAGATGCCGGTGAAGTCCACACCGTCGACCTACCCTCGTGTGGCCAGTCCCGACCGGGTCGCACTCAGCGGCTTCGGGCAGGGCGACGTGCGCGCGACACCACTGCAGATGGCCATGGTCTCCGCCGGCATCGCCAACGGCGGCGTCGTGATGAAGCCGCGCATGGTCGACCAGGTCGTCGGCCCCGACCTGTCGGTGCAGCAGACCTACCAGAGCGAGCAGTTCGACCGGTCGCTGGAATCGAACCTCAACTCCCAGATGGTCGCGATGATGGTCGCGAATGTCAGCAGGGGCATCGCCACCAATGCAAGAATTGACGGGGTCGAGGTGGCAGGCAAGACCGGTACGGCTCAAAACGGCGAGAACCAGCCGTATTCACTGTGGTTCACTGGGTTCGCGCCCGCAGAAGACCCTCAGGTAGCGGTGGCCGTCGTCGTGGAGAATGGCGGTGGCAACGGCCAGGAAAGCGTCGGAAATCAGATCGCGGCACCGATCGCGAAGAAGGTCATGGAGGCGGTGTTGGGTAAATGAGACCGACGCAGGGTGTGACCTTCGGCGGCCGTTACGAGCTCGACTCGCGGATCGCAATCGGTGGGATGGGCGAAGTGTGGGAGGCCACCGACCACGTCATCGGCCGCACCGTCGCCATCAAGATCCTCAAAGACGAGTACATGGGCGACCCGGGCTTCCTCGAGCGCTTCCGCGCCGAGGCGCGTCATGCCGCCCTGGTCAACCATGAGGGCATCGCGAGCGTCTTCGACTACGGCGAAGAGAACGGCTCGGCGTTCCTGGTCATGGAGCTCGTGCCCGGCGAGGCACTGTCCACAGTCCTCGAGCGCGAGGTGTCACTGTCGACCGACAAGACGCTCGACATCGTCGCCCAGACGGCCGCCGCCCTGCAGGCCGCCCACGCCGCCGGCCTCGTGCACCGCGACATCAAGCCCGGCAACCTGTTGATCACGCCCGACGGGCGCGTGAAGATCACCGACTTCGGCATCGCCCGCATCGCCGACCAGGTGCCGTTGACGGCCACCGGTCAGGTCATGGGCACCGTGCAGTACCTTTCCCCCGAGCAGGCATCCGGGCATCCGGCATCCCCCTCCACCGACATCTATTCGCTGGGCATCGTCGCCTACGAGTGCCTCGCCGGCAAGCGGCCGTTCACGGGCGAGTCGCAGGTCGCCATCGCGATGGCCCAGATCAACGAGCAGCCTCCGCCGCTGCCCGAGACCGTCTCTCCGCCGGTGCGCGACTTCGTGATGGCGATGATCGCCAAGAAGCCCGACGACCGTCCGTCATCGACGGCAACCGTCGCACGGGCGGCGACCGCGCTGCGCCGTGGTGACATGGCGGCCGCCATCGCCGCGGTCCCTGCCATCGGAGCGGGGGTGGATGCCGCGACCCAGCTGCTCACTTCTGCCGCCGGCACCTCGGCGGCGACGAAGCTGCTGCCGGCGACCACCCCGACACCGCTGGTCCCCGCCGCCGACGACGGCGAGAAGAAGAAGCGCAGCCCCTGGACGTGGCCGCTGATCGCGCTGATCATCCTGCTGATCCTCGTGTTGGCCGGCGTCCTGTACGCCGTGTTCGGCAACCGGGCCGAGGCTCCGACGAAGACCCCGGCGGGTCCCGCCGTGAGCTCACAGACCCACACGCCCGACCCGACGCCGACTACGGTGAACGTCGACGCGCTGAACCTCCTGGGCATGAAGTGCGCCGACGCCTCACAGCTGCTGACTTCCAATGGCCTGGTGCCCAAGACGGCGAAGGGCTCGCCGGCCACCTCCGCCGACAAGGTCGACACCGTGGCATCGGTCGACCCGTCCGCCAACGTCGACAAGGGTGAGACGGTCACGTTGACCTGCTACATCGCCCAGACCGATCTGCCCGCCCCGGCCACACCCGCCATCAACGGCACCGGCGATGGCGGTCAGGTCATCGCCGGCGACACTGCTCAGATCGTGTGGGACTCGTTCCAGTGCCCGGCCGGCACCGGCAACCTCTCCAGCTACATCGTCACGGTGCAGAACGGCACATTCGTCAGCGGTGGTCAGTCGACGCTGAAGGCAGACGCCTCCACGACGAGCGCCGATGTGAACGTCGCCAACGCCGCCGGCAGCAACCTCACCGCGTCGGTGCAGGCGATCTGCGGCGACCGCGAGTCGCCGGCGTCTGATCGGATCTCGCAGCCGATCATGCCGCAGCCCGAACCGTCGGATTCGCCGACGCCCTCGACCGACCCGCAGGCCGGGCCGTCGCCCACGCCGTCGAACTAGCCGCGTCCGGGCCGGTGGCGCCGGTCCGTTAGGCTGTCATCTGTCCACCCCAGGGGAGAGAAGTGTCTGCCGAGTCCCGCGTGCTGTCCGGGCGCTATCGCGTCGATGAGCCCATCGGGCACGGCGGCATGGCCTCGGTGTTCCGCGGGTACGACCTGACGCTGGGCCGTCCGGTCGCGATCAAGATCCTCAACCGAGAGCTGGCCGCCGACGGAGCATTCCGCACCCGGTTCCGGCTCGAGGCGCAATCGGCCTCGCGCATGTCGAGCCCCGCGATCGTCCGGGTGTACGACGCCGGCGAAGACAGTGAGACCGACGCCGCCGGCCGCGTGCAGCCCCTTCCCTACATCGTGATGGAACTGGTCACCGGCCACCTGCTCAAAGACATCATCGCCGCAGGCCCGGTGCCGATCCCCGACGCAGTCCGCTACGTCGACGGCATCCTCGAGGCACTCGAGTACTCCCACCGCGCCGGTGTCGTGCACCGCGACATCAAGCCCGGCAACGTCATGGTCACCGAGGCCGGCCAGGTCAAGGTGATGGACTTCGGCATCGCCCGCGCCGTGAGCGATTCATCCTCGACGGTCGCCGAGACCACGACGATCCTGGGCACCGCGGCGTACTTCTCACCCGAACAGGCCAAGGGCGAGGTGGTGGATGCCCGTGCCGATCTGTACTCGGCCGGGGTCGTGCTGTACGAGCTGCTGACCGGTCGGCAGCCGTTCCGCGGCGAGTCGCCGGTCGCCGTCGCATATCAGCACGTCAGCGAAGCACCGATGCCGCCGTCCGAGGTGGTCGAGACCGTGCCGCGCGCGCTGGACGCGGTCGTGCTGCGTGCACTGGCGAAAGATCCCTATCAGCGGTATTCGGATGCCGCAGCCTTCCGCGAGGCGCTGGACGCGGTGGTCGACGGCAAGGCGCCCACGCGGCACGACGTCGACACCCTGTCGAACGCGCTGTACGGGCCCGATCCGCGGCAGGCCGCGCAGACGGCCCGGTCACTGCGGCAGCTGAGCACAGACACGACGATGAAGCGCACCCAGGCCGGGCCGCCGGCAGCGTGGATCTGGGCCGGGGTGGCAGTGCTGGCCGTGCTGCTGATCTCGGTGCTGATCTGGGTGCTCACGATGCGCCCGGGCTCGATCGTGCCCGACAACTCCCGTATCGTGCCCACCCTCACCGGGCAGACCTTCGAGGCCGCGCAGAAAGTCCTCAACGACACCGACCTCTATGCCAAGCGCATCGACCAATCCGATCCGACGATCGCCGAAGGCCAGGTCATCAAGACGGATCCGGCCGCCGGGGTCTCGGTCGAGCGCGATTCGCAGGTCACCGTGTACGTGTCGACCGGACCCGACCTCACCGCTGTGCCGACGCTGGTCGGCCTCACCCGCGCGCAGGCCGAGAGCGCTCTGACCGACGCCGAGCTCACCCTCGGGCGCGTCGACAGCAAGGACGATCCGGATGCCCCCGCCGACAAGGTGCTCTCCACAGACCCCGCGGGGGGCCAGAAGATCGCCAAGGGCACCGCGGTGAACCTCGTCGTGGCCACTGGCACCGTCACCGTGCCGAACTTCATCCAACCCGGCTACACGCTCGATCAGGCCCAGCAGGAGCTCACGGCGCTCGGACTGACGCCCCAGGTCGCCGAGGATGCCACCTGCACGGCCACCGACCCGGCGACCGTGCACTCGCAATCAGCGGGTCCCGGCGAAGTGCCGATCCGCTCCGATGTCACGCTGGTGACGTGCACCGGCTCCGCCGATGGGGCCACACCTCCCCCCGCCGACGGTGGCGGCAGCGGTGGCGGCAGCGGTCAGGACTGACCGCTGGGCTCTCCCAGAATCTCATCTGACGCAGTGACCGAGCTGCCCACCGAGCGCAGCCAGTTCGCCAGCAGCCGGTGACCATGCTCGGTCAGCACGCTCTCCGGATGGAACTGCACGCCGACGATCGGCGCCGAGCGGTGCCGCAGCCCCATCACCACTCCGGTGTCGGCCCGAGCGGTCACGACGAGATCTTCGGGCACAGCGGTCACCGCGAGCGAGTGATACCTGCCGGCGGCGAAGGGCTGCGGCATCCCGTCGAACAGTCCGGTGCCGTCGTGGGTGACCATCGAGACCATTCCGTGCATGAGCTCGGGCGCGGTCGACACGACCCCGCCGAACGCCTCGGCGATCGCCTGGTGCCCCAGGCAGACGCCGAGCAGCGGCATCCCGAGCCTGTGCGCTGCACGCACGACGGGAATGGATGCCCCGGCGTGCGCGGGGGTTCCCGGCCCGGGTGAGATCAGCACGGCGTCCACGCCCGAGAAGGCTGCACCGGCGTCGGACGGGTCGATCTGATCGGCCTCGATGAAGGCGGTGCGCGCGCCGAGCTCGCCGAGGTAGTCGACGAGGATGTGCACGAAGCTGTCGTGGTTGTCCACGACCAGGACGCGAGTCACTGGATGGTCACTTCCTGCGGATCGACGATCGTGCTCACCCACGGGAAGACCCAGAAGAACAGCCCGTACAGCACGACGGCGACGGCGGCCAGCAGGATGACCACGCGCACCCACCACGGTCCGGGAAGCACGCGCCACAGTGCGGCATACATCACGTGCCCCCTGTCAGTGCCGCCGGGCGGCCGTCGGCGGCCGGAGTGAACGACTCGAACACACTGTAGGCGACGATCCGCTCGGACTTGTACCACATGGGGCTGCAGCTGGTCATGGTCAGGTATCGTCCGTCGGCCTTCACGCCGACCTGCTGCGGCACCGGCAGCAGCACGTCGAGCGCATCGGGTTTGACGTACTCGAGGTTGCGGAACCGGTACGTGTACCAGCCCTGCTCGGTCTCGATCACGATGGGATCGCCGATGCGCAGCTTCGCGATCTGGTTGAACGGCTTGCCGAAGGTGGTGCGGTGCGCGGCGAGGGCCACGTTGCCGACCGCTCCCGGCATCGGGCTGCCCGGGTAGTGGCCGATGCCGATCGGGTCGAGAGTGCGCGCACGCGACACCCCGCCGGCCATCGGCACCGCGTAGTCCGCCCCGAAGCGGGGAACGAACATCACACCGAACACCTTCCCGTCGTGCGGCTGCGGCATCGACGGGGCAGCGGCCGTGCCGCCGGGCGTCGATGTGACAGTGCCGGGGCTGGGCGAAGCGCCGGGGGTGGATGCCGGAGCCTGCTCGCGCTCGTGCGCCCACTGTGCGCTCAGGCTGTGGCCGGCGGCGTTCTTCTGGGCGGCGCCGATCCAGTCGCCGATCCACAGCTGCCAGGCGACGAACAGCAGGATCAGCACGCCGGCGGTGACCAGGATCTCGCCCAGGACGCCGACCACGCCGGGGCGACGCCTCACGCGTGCCTTCCGACCGGCCCCGGACCCATCCGTCACACGGTGATTCTAGCGAGCGAGCGTGTGCACGCCCCTTGTGGACGGAGCATCCGAGTGGCCCAGTCCAGGTCCGGGGTTTCTGTCCCTGGCGTCGTGCCCCGTAGACTAGGGATATGGCACGATCTGGCAAGGACGACGAGCTCGTCGAGCACGGCGAAGGCAGTGCCGCGCCCAACGCCGCATGGTTCAAACCGATCATGGTCGGACTCATGCTGCTCGGTCTGATCTGGGTGCTGGTCTTCTACCTCAGCGGAATGCAGTGGCCCATCCCCGGCATCGGCCCGTGGAACCTCGCGATCGGCTTCGGCATCGCGTTCGTCGGCTTCTTGATGACCACGCGCTGGCGCTGACGCAGGGTCGAATCACACCGGTGTGATTCATCCCCACCTGGGGATGAACCTGTGGATAACTCTCCCGCACCCCGCGGCATCCCCCGCCGCCGTCCGGTCCACGCATCCCCCTCGTCGCCCAATCCACAGGGATTCGGCGAGTCCACACGCGGTGGGCCATTGATTCGCCGAGTCCCTATGGATTCGCGGGTCGGCTGATCGCGACGCGGGTCAGCCGGTGATCATCGCCGGGACGAACATCAGCACGGTCAGCACCGCGCCGAGGCCGATCAGCAGGCCGATCTGAAGGTTGCGCTGGCGCACCGCGCGCGTGCGTGCGTAGATGAAACCTACGGCCGCACCGGCGATCAGGCCCCCGAGGTGGGCCTGCCATGAGATCTGGATCGCCGCCATCGAGCCCGACAGCAGACCCATCACGAACGGGAATGCGAAGTTGATCCCGATGATGATCGCGATGCTCGTGATGTTCGCGCCGATGTGCCGGCCGATCACCAGCAGTGCGCCGAACAGGCCGAAGATCGCACCCGATGCGCCGATCACCGACGTGAACGGTGCCAGCAGGGTGACGGCCACCGATCCGCCGAGCCCCGCCAGCAGGTACAGCACGACGAAGCGGGTGTGTCCCAGCAGCGGCTCGAGCACGCGCCCGATCATCCACAGCGCGAGCATGTTCAACCCGATGTGCAGCCAGCTCGCATGCACGAGCAGCGTCGTCAGCGCCCGCCACGGTTCGACCACGCCGAGCGCGGGTTCGAGGTAGGCGCTGTTGAACAGCAGCAGTGCAGTGACCGGCGTGCCCAGCAGCAGCTGCAACAGATACACGCCGGCGGTGATCCCGATGATCCAGTACGTCGCCACCGCACGGCCGCCGATGGGCGCGACCGCGGCACCGCCGGAGCGCCGGCCCCAGCGCCGTTCTGCCTTGCGCTGGGTCGGCGAGGCGGCCCGTTGCTGGTCGCGCAGGCACTCGGGGCAGATGACCCCCACCGGCGCCTGGATCTGGCATTCCGGACAGATGGTGCGCAGGCACCGCTGGCAGAGCACGAAGCTCTGGCGGTCGGGATGCCGGTAGCAGAAGTTGTCGCGATTGCGACCGATGTCGGCGTTGGTCATGAGGCGGGCGCCGCGCTCAGCATTCTGTAGGTCTCAGGGCTTTCTGTAGGGTTCAGGGCTTTGCGCCGGTCTCAGGACGCGACGACGTCGATCGACGAGATGACGACCGGTTCGACCGGACGGTCCTGAGCACCGGTGGGCACGGCGCTGATCGCGTCGACGACCGCCCGGGACGCGTCATCCGCGACCTCGCCGAAGATCGTGTGCTTGCCGTTGAGCCACGGCGTGGGGTCGGTCGTGATGAAGAACTGCGACCCGTTCGTGCCCTCGGCGGCGCCCGTGATCGCATTGCGGCGCAGGCCCGCGTTGGCCATGGCCAGCAGGTAGGGCGCGCCGAAGGTCAGCTCGGGGTGGATCTCGTCGTTGAACGTGTAGCCGGGGCCTCCGATGCCCTGACCGAGCGGGTCGCCGCCCTGGATCATGAAGCCGGGGATGATGCGGTGGAAGATGATGTCCTTGTACAGCGGTCCCTCACCCGGCTTGCCGGTGCCCGGGTCGGTCCAGCTGCCCGTGCCGTCGGCCAGGCCGACGAAGTTCTGCACGGTGCGGGGCGCGTGGTCTCCGAAGAGGTTGACGACGATGTCGCCGTGGTTGGTGTGAAGTGTGGCGACAGCGGTTGCTTCTGGCATGGGTACATTCTTTCAGAGTTATCCTTTGAAGTTCTGCACAGGCCCCTTCCGCTTGCCGGTAGGTCTGGCAAGATGAAAAGGCACACTACCCATCGACAGGGAGGGCACGCCGTGGGTCTCAGCCGCAAGCGCAAGAAAGAACTCCGCACGTTGCAGGATCAGGCCACCAAGGTCTGGGAATCGCAGCAAGTGCTGGTCGGTGAGGCTGCCGCCGTCGCCCGCGAGGCCGGCCGGCAGCTCGGCAACTACAACCGCGAGCACGTCGCGCCCACGGTGCAGGCGCATTACCAGAAGTACGCCGCGCCATACGTCGACAAGGGCATGAAGCAGGCTCAGCGCGTGTTCAACGACACGCTGGTGCCGGCCGCCGGCACCGTCGTGGGCTCGGCGCTGTCGGTGTGGGATGCCGCAGCCGACACGCGTGCGAAGCTGGCCGCCGGTCGCGGGGTGCCCGTCGACCTGAACGCACTGGCCAAGAGCTCGAAGAAGAACAGCAAGAAGGCCACCCGCGCGTTCGCCGCTCAGCTGGCGGCGGCCAAGCCCGCGCCGCAGAAGTCCGGCATGAGCGCTGGCGGGGTCATCGCGATCCTGTTCGGTGTCGCCGCCGCCGTCGGTGTGCTGTACGCCGCATGGCAGACGCTGCGCGCCGACGACGAGCTGTGGGTTGCCGACGACCCACTGCGCGCCCCCGAGGCGTGACCGACCCACAGGTCCCTGAGCGGGCGCAGCCAGGCGAAGGGCCGGGCGGTGAGACCGCCGGCCCGACCGCGCGCGTGCGGGCCGCGGCATCCGCCCGCAACCTCGCCATCGAGCTGCGTGAGCGTCCGGTCGCGAACAGCCTCGCCGAGGCGGCGGCGGTGCAGGGGCTGACGCCGGCTGACATCGTGAAGACCCTGGTGGTCAAGCGTCACGACGATTCGTACCTGTTCGCGCTCATTCCGGGTGACCGGGCGATCTCGTGGCCCAAGCTGCGAGCGGTGGTCGGCGTCAACAGGCTACGGCTTCCCGAGCCCGAGCTGGCGCTGGCAGCGACCGGATACGAACGCGGCACGATCACCCCGCTCGGGTCCACCCACGACTGGCCCGTCTTCGCCGACGCGCAGATCGTCGGCAAGCGCGTCTCGATGGGTGCCGGCGCACACGGCTACAGCCTGTTCGTCGAAGCCGACGACCTCATCGCCGCCTACGACGCAACCGTCGCCGACATCTCGCAGCCCCTGCCCTGACCGCGCTTCCCCTACTGCTTCGGCCTCAGTACGAGATGCCGCCCATCTTCAGGGCGATGTCGACGAGCTTCACCCGCTGCAGCGACCTGACGCCCGACAGGTCGAACCAGCTCGCGCGATCGGTCGACCCGTTCACCTCGTTGCGCAGCTTGCCGCCCACGACGTTCGCACGATAGACGATGCGCAGCGTGTGCAGCGGCTCGGTCGCCCCGTCGGTGACCCGCCGTCCGGCCGGAATCACACGCGAATGGATGCCGAGCAGCTCGCCGATCTTGGCCCTGTAGCCCGTTTCTTCGCGGATCTCCCGACGGACCGCATCCACCGGGTCCTCGCCGTCTTCGAGGCCGCCGCCCGGCATCGTCCAGGCGGGGCGCCGTCCCTGGATCCAGTGCGAGAGCAGAATGCGGTCCTCATCGACGATGACCGCATAGGCGGCGACGCGCAGGTCCACAGCTCAACTTTAACGTCGGGACGATCTGACACCCGGGTATGGCGGGCAGGTGTCGTGCGCGGATCCCGAGGGTGACCGGATGACTAAAGTTCTGGGTGAGGAACTGTGCCATGGACCCGCAGAGCAGACGTCGACGCACCAGAGCGCGGGTCATCCCTGCCGTGCCTACGGCAGCTGTGAACGAGAGCCCGAGCGAGGCAGGTGCCGCACGCACCGTCAGGCTGCGGTGGCCGACCGCCTGCTGGATCTTCATCCTCGCCGCGATCGGTGTCGTCCAGGTGGTGCGTCTGCAGTGGTTCGATGCGGCCGTGTTCGTCGTGGCGGCGCTGGGGGTCGTGCTGGCGGCGCGCAACCCCGGGCGACGTGACCGTGCGCACCGTCTCACGCTTCCCACCCTGGCCGGCGCCGTCGCGATCTTCGGGGCGGTGCTCTGCTTCGCGCCCCGCCACGCCGCCGCCACCCAGGTGGTGATGGTTGCCGCGGGCATCGCCGCCGCGGGGCTCGCGTGGACCGGCGTCGGGATCGCTCAGCCGGACGGGCAGACGAGCGCAGGTGTCGGCATCCGGCACCTGGCGTGGTGGTGGGCGGCGATTCTCGTCGCCGGGTGCGTGTGGGAGCTGATCCAGTTCATCCTGGGGCTCGTGCAGCCCAGCGCGACGTGGTTCTCGCTGAGCGACCTGATGAACCCGGCCATCGCGACGGCCCCCGGCAAGATCGTGTTCGTCGCGCTCTGGCTCAGCGGCGGCACCTGGCTGATGCGCCGCGGAGGCGCGCGATGATCGTCATCAGTGCCGGGGCGTTCCTGGCGTGCGCCGCGGCCCTCGCGGTCGCCGGCTGGCTGGTCGGGCGGCGCTATGCCGAGGCATCCGTCACCGCGATGTTCGACCGATTGATGTCAGAGCGCGCGATCCGGCTCGCGGTGATCGTGGTGTGGTGGTGGCTGGGCTGGCACTTCTTGGCCGGCAAGACCCTCTGAGCGTCGGCTGGCGCCGGCGCGGACGGCGCAATAGCGTGAGGGCGTGACCTTCTCTTCCGATGTCTATGCGGCTCGCCTTGACCGCGCACACCACCTGACCGTCGAAGCGGGCATCGACGCCCTCATCGTGGGCCCCGGTCCCGACCTCGCCTACCTCACCGGGGTCGAAGGCGACACGATCGAGCGACTGACCGCGCTCGTGATCGGTCATGACGCTCGCCCGCGTGTGATCGTCCCGCGGATGGAGCTCGCCAAGGTGCGCGACACCGCCGTCGGGGCGCTCGATCTCGAGATCGACGACTGGGTCGACGGCGAAGACCCGTATGACCTGATCGCCCGCGCGGTCTCAGCGGCCGTCACCCGCGTCGCCGTGTCGGACGCGCTGCCCGCACTGCACATGGTCCCGATCCAGAACCGCCTGGACGTGCGGCTCGAGCTGGCCACACCGGTGCTGCGCGAGGGCCGCATGGTCAAGGATGCCGCCGAGATCGCCGAACTGCGACGCGCGGGCGCAGCGATCGACGCCGTGCACCGCCGCGTGCCGGGGTGGCTGCGAGCGGGACGCACCGAGCGCGAAGTGGCCGCCGACATCGCCGCGGCCATCGTCGAAGAGGGTCACCGCACCGTGGAGTTCGTCATCGTCGGGTCGGGCCCGAATGGCGCCGACCCGCACCACGAGGTATCGGACCGCATCATCGTGGACGGCGACATCGTCGTGGTCGACATCGGCGGCGCGGTGCCCGCGGGCTACAACTCCGACAGCACCCGCACGTACGCGGTCGGCACGCCCGATGCTGAGGCCGCGCGGCGCATCGACGTGCTGGTGCGCGCCCAGCAGGCGGCCGTCGACGCTGTGCGTCCGGGCGTGACGGCGGAACAGGTGGATGCCGCGGCCCGCACTGCGCTTGCGGCCGAAGGCCTGGCCGACGCGTTCATCCACCGCACCGGGCACGGCATCGGCCTGTCCGTGCACGAAGAGCCCTACATCGCGCCCGGCAATGCTCTCGTACTGCGCGAAGGCATGGCGTTCAGCATCGAACCCGGCATCTACTTCCCCGGCCAGTGGGGCGCGCGCATCGAAGACATCGTCATCGTCACCGCCGACGGCTGCGAGCGGCTGAACATCTCGCCGCACGGTCTGACCCGGGTGTGATTCGTAGACTGCACGAGTGAACATCTGTGTGTTTCTCTCGGCCGCCGAACTCGATGCCCGCTACACGGATGCCGCCCGAGAGCTCGGGCGGCTGATCGCCGCGGGAGGGCACACCCTGGTGTGGGGCGCGAGCGAGGTCGGGCTGATGAAGGTCCTGGCCGACGCGGTCGACGCGGCCGGCGGGCGGATGATCGGCATCTCGGTCGACTTTCTGGCCTCCCAGGCCCGCACGCTGCACGCGCCCGACGAGATGGAGATCGCCGCGAACCTCGCCGAGCGCAAGGCGGCGATGCTCGGCCGCAGCGATGCGGTCGTCATCATGGTCGGCGGCACCGGCACCCTCGACGAGGCGACCGAAGTGCTCGAGCTGCGCAAGCACTCTCTGTACACAGGTCCGGTCGTGGTGTTGAACACCGACGGCTTCTACGACGGGCTGCAGGCACAGTTCACCCGCATGGATGCCGAGGGCTTCTTGCCGGTCCCCCTGGCGCAGCTGTGCAGCTTCGTCGACCAGCCCGCGCAGGTGCTGGCGACCATCGAGCTCAGCGCCGCCGCGAGCAGCGCCGTCTCGAACAGCGCCGCCGCGAGCATCTCGGACGGCACGAGCCGGAACAGCGATCCGACGCCGAGTGACTGACCGATCCCGACGGCTGCAAGCCCGGTGTGAACGCTGCCGGCACAGACGGCGACCGAGCAGGTGCTCGAAGCGGTCGCCCGTGCGCTGCGCCGGAACCGTGACGAGCGCGCGCACCCGCTCGCGCCGGCTTGAGGGGTTTGGTGTGGTGGGGGTCAGGCAGGCGGTTGGAGGTTGGATGGGGTTGTCTGCCTCGCGGTGACCGTGGCGGCCCTGCTTTTAGATCGCTCTGCGGGAGAATCAGAACCATGAGCGAGGAGCCACGTCGTATCTCCGTTGTGCTGTTCGACGGGTTCGAGTTGCTGGACGTGTTCGGTCCGGTGGAGCTGTTCAGCCTTGTCGGCGACCGCATGGCGGTCGAGTTCATCGGGCCAGAGCCGGGACCGGTCGTCAGCAGCCAGGGAGTTCAGGTGGTTGCGACCGACAGCTACGAGGTTGCCACGGCCCCCGACATCCTACTCGTGCCCGGAGGCCAAGGCACCCGTCGACTCGTGAGCGACCAGGCGTTCTTGTCCTGGCTGAGAGCCTGGGCGGAGCCGGCTTCGCTTGTGACCTCGGTATGCACGGGATCCGCGGTCCTCGCCGCCGCCGGGTTGCTCGACGGCTACAGAGCGACCTCGAACAAGGCCGCCTTCGACTGGGTACGCCGCCGAAACGACAAGGTCGAGTGGGTCGCCCACGCACGATGGGTGCAGGACCGCGACCGATGGACCTCATCGGGTATCGCGGCTGGCATGGACATGGCCGCCGCACTGCTCACACACCTGTTCGGCAGCGCCGTTACGCATGAGGTCACTACGCGTGCCGAGGTCGAGATACACGAAGACCCGGCGTGGGATCCGTTCGCCGAGATTCACGGACTCGCTTGACAAATCGAGGTTTCGAATGACCTGCGTGGAGTGGAGCCTAGGGGATTCGAACCCCTGACCCCCTGCTTGCAAAGCGCATCGCAGAGGCGCTGGACGTCGAGGCGGGAGAGCTGCTCGAGGGGGTCAGCTCAGCGATGTTCGCACAGGAACGGGAGCGCTGAGCAGGCGCTGTCGCCCGAAGGCAATATCACGTTTGACGGAGGTGCTCGCGCAGGCCGGGCAGCGCGAAGTCGATGCGGCCTCGTCCGGCCGGCTGGATGAGGCCGGCATCGATGAGCCGGGCACGGTAATTACCTACGGTGTTCTTCTGGTCGCCGAGCCGCCGGCCGATGTCTGCTGTCGTCGAGGCTGTGTCGTCCACTGACATGGCGCGTAGGAAGTCGAGATCCTTGGGCGACACCGTAGACAACGCAGCGTCGATGACGACACGGGTATTGCGGCGGTGAGCGGTGGTCAGGGCGAGATCGACGTCCTCGGCCGTGAGCGGGCCTTCGGTGGCTTCAGCCAGCTGCCAGAGGTGGTAGCCGACCAGCTGGATCAGGAACGGGTAGCCGCCAGTTGACACCGCGGCGGTCCGCACGAGCGCGGGGTCCAGCCGATGTCTGAGGGCTGCGAATGTCTCCGCGTACGAGGCCTCGACCTCGTCGACGGCTGCGGAGTGCAGGTCGATACGGTCAGCACGTCGCAAGAAGGTCGCCACGCCTTCATTGAGCAGGTCGGACACGGCGGCGGGAAGTCCTGCGAAGACGAGGGCGATCGGCAATCCGCCACGGATGAAGTGCTGCACTGAGGCTGCGAGTTGGGCCAGCTCGTCCCGATCGGCACCGTGGATCTCATCCAGCGTGATCACCAGGCCCGTCGCCTGTGCATCCAGCAGGCGCAGGAGCTGTTCGCCCACCTGGCGCCAGCCAGCCTGCTGCTGCGGAGGCAACGCAGTGGTGCTGGAGAACCCGGCGGCGCTGAGCCCGGTAACCCTTCGACCGGCAGGGCCGTCTCCGAGTTCCTCGGCGATGGTGCGCATGGACTCGCCGATCCTGCCCAGGAATCCTCGCGTAGCGGTCTCTGACACCACGGCCCAGCCTCGAGTACGTGCGGCGTCCTCCGCCTCGCCCAGCATGACCGTCTTGCCGATACCCCTGGCGCCAGTGAAGATGGTGAGCAGCCCAGGAGCGCCGGAGCGGATCCGCAGTCCATAGATGAACTCGTCCAGGAGCCCCGCGCGGCCGATCAGCTGCGGCGGCTCGGCGCCGGCCGTGGGGCGAAAGGGATTTTGCCCCTGCTCAGCTGCCATCTGATCCTCCTGTGAACTCTTGTGTACTTAGTGTACTTGGTGTACTTGTGTGTTCGGGTGCAGCGGGAAGAAGAGATGACCGTCGACCACCTGGCTGCGGCCGGACCGGAGCGACTGACCCCTCCACGCATAGATGGTGCGGCCGTGTTGCCGCCAATCACACGCGAAGACGCCACTCGCCGACATCGGTACGCCGAGATGTGCGTCTCCTATGTCGGTGGCGGTCTATACGGTTCACCCGATGGGGAGCAGCCTGTAAACATCGAACAGTTATACGAATCAGACGACGCAGACGAGGATCACCGACGACCGAGTCTGTATCCGGGGGTGCACGAAGAAGGGGGAGCACTGGGCAGCATGCCCCGACTATGGACGAGAAGATGGCCACTGCCACGGGTGCGTGGAGGTCACGGCGCGAGACGGTGCGCTTCGCAGACTCGACAAGAGGTTCGGAGGCAGCCTGTCAGCAGCGGCAACTGCCGGCGAATCGATCTTCACTGACGACGCGTATTGAACCCTAGCGAAGGTTTTCGTATCGTCCGATCGTCCGACCGCGGCTGAGGCCGTGGAGATCGGGTCGGGCTTTGCGGACGCGCTGGAACTGGGGCGGGCCTGTAGCTCGATCCTGGGAAAAAGTGCGAGGCCCCGGACGTCCATCGACGCCGGGGCCTCCTGCGCCAAGATGGGGTGATGACCACCGCAGTGCACCCTCGGCAGGCTGTGTATCTCGGGCATGCTGCAGGGGCACTCTGCGTGAACATCGTGCTCGCGGGGGTTCTGGTCGCCATCTTGGCGCTTCTGCCCAACGTCGATCAGGCGGGAGGACCGGTGGCGTCTACACGTTCCTCGGCAGCTTCCGCCCCCTCGGGTTCGCTTTCGCGCTGACATCGCCGATTTTCAGCCCGCTTCTCGGTGCGGTCCTCACACTCCTGCTGATGGAACGCCCCCTCTGGGCACGATCCCTCGCCGTACTCGGCGTCATGGGTGGTTCGTTCCTCCTGTCGATGGTGGGGCTGGCGTCCCAGTAGCAGTGTGTGTGCAGTCGGCCAAACTCCACGCGGTCGGAATGGCGAGGTTCTGCTTGTTGAGGCATACGGTGTGAAGAACAGCGCGAAAGCGCACAAGCTGGCCGCCCGGATCACCGCAGACGCAGGGAGCTGACATGCGCACCTTCACGAAGATCACCACCCTGCTCGCGGGCGTCGCACTCGCCAGCGCGCTCGCGGGGTGCACCGCGACTGCCGAGCCCGCGAGTGACGGAACACCAGCGGCCACCAAGGACGCCCCCGTCGCATCAGCGCCAGCGCCTACCGCCGTCGAGTCAGCGCCCAGCGCCGCCACATGCGCGGACTCGCCTACGGCCCGCATCAACATGCCGACGTACGCGTACAACACCCGGCCGGTGTCAGCACCCGAGCTCGTGGGTGTGGTGACCGATACAGGCGCACTCACCCACGCCTCTGGCAAGCCGACGCGCGACGGCGGGCAGATCGTCTCATACATCGTGCAGCCCGGCGACGCTCTCGATGCCATTGCCGCCCGTTTCTGCATGGACCTGAATTCTTTCAGCGCGTTCAACCACGCAACCGGGCGCACGCTGCAGCCCGGAGAGATTTTGGAGCTGCGCCCGGATCCGGCGAAGCCGTGGGCGTGGGATAACTAGCGCGACACGCAAACCGCCGGCATGAAAGGCCCACCCTTCGGGGTGGGCCTTTTGCGTGGGCGCGGCAGCTCAACCACCTCGACCCGTAAGCAGCTGCTGACTCGACAAGAAAAGAAGAAGAAGAAGGAGAGTTAGACATGACTCAGATCAACGGGCTTAGCGCCGGTCAGGCGCAGGGCACGACCAATCACGTGGGCCACCCAGCGGCAGTTCGGCGCTGGCACCGTGCAGGCACGACTCACCGACGTCACCCTCACGGCCCAGACGATTGGCGACCCGTACAACCAGAATGTCCCCTACGAGACCGCAGTGCTCCATTCGCCAGTCGCAGTGCTGGCTTATCCAGGAACCGAACCCTCCAAGCTCTATGACGTCCAGGGATTCAACGGGCAGCCTGCAGTTTTCGCGACAATGGGGCTGGACCTCTACGGTTACGAGAGGGTCTCAGGCGCCGAGGAACGGGGCGGCGATCCTCGATCTGCTCGGAGCCGCAACGACCCGGGCTGGCGACCGTCGCGGGTGACGTCCCACAGAGTGGTGGAGAAACGAAAGAGGCCGTCTTTCTCTCGTAAAACAGCCTCTGACTTGGTGTCTTGTGGAGCCTAGGGGATTCGAACCCCTGACCCCCTGCTTGCAAAGCAGGTGCTCTACCAACTGAGCTAAGGCCCCGCGAGGTGATGGTGGGGGTACCAGGACTTGAACCTGGGACCTCTTCATTATCAGTGAAGCGCTCTAACCGCCTGAGCTATACCCCCGCTGGTGACACGCACTGTCAACCTCCAAGAGATTACCCGAATCGCCGCGATTTTCCGAATCGGTGAGGGTTCGCTTCCTTGCCGTGATGGCGTCCTCTTGCTTCACTGTGATGATGAGCGAGGATGTCACCGCCCACCCGGGCGAAGAGCACTCCGACAGGATCGGCCAACGCCTCAACTGGCTGCGCGCCGGGGTGCTCGGAGCCAACGACGGCATCGTGTCAGTGGCGGCCGTGGTCGTCGGCGTCGCGGCGGCGACCGCCGACATCGGGCCGATCTTCACGGCGGGCGCCGCCGCCCTCGTCGGTGGTGCGGTCTCGATGGCACTCGGCGAGTATGTGTCGGTCAGCAGCCAACGCGATACCGAGCGCGCGCTGATCGCCAAAGAGACGCAAGAGCTCATCGACATGCCTGACGAAGAGCTCGAAGAGCTGACGCAGATGTACGAGGAGCGCGGGCTCTCACGCGAGACGGCGAGCAGGGTCGCCGAAGAACTCACCGCCCATGATGCGCTGAAGGCGCACCTCGAAGTCGAGTTGCACATCGATCAGGATGACCTGGTCAACCCCTGGCACGCGGCGCTGTCGTCGGCGATCGCGTTCACGATCGGTGCGATCCTGCCGATGCTGGCGATCCTGCTCGTGCCGGCGCCTGCCCGCATCGTCGTGACATTCGCGGCGGTGCTGGTCGCCCTGGCGATCACCGGCACGATCGCGGCGCGGCTGGGCGGCGCACCGAGAGGACGCTCGATCGCCCGTCTGGTGATCGGCGGCGCACTGGCGCTGGCCGCCACATTCCTGATCGGCATGCTGTTGGGCACCACCGGCATCGCCTGACCGGCCGGACGGCACGTCAGTTCGAGGTGAAGCCGATCAGCAGGCCGCCGGTGACCTTCACGGCCAGGTTGTAGAGGCCGGCGACAACGGCGCCGAGCACGGTGCCGACCACCAGGTTCAAGATCGCGATGATCGCGGCCACGCCCATCACCTGTGGCAGGCCGATGATCGACGACAAGGCCTGACCTCCACCGGAGATGCTCTTGAACAGGTCGTCGGCCTTGCCGATCAGCCCGGTGGCCGAGATCACCATGTAGACGAGGAAGAACGACACCAGCGTCACGACGGCCAATGCGATGGCCGCCAGGAAAGAGAGCTTGACGGCCGACCAGAAGTCCACGTAGACCAAGCGCAGCCGCACCTGCTTGGCGCTGGTCTTGTGCGTCGATTTCTTGGCGAGCTTGTCGGCTACCGTGCTCATGCGTCAGTGCTCTCTTCGTGGTTCGATGAAGTCTCGGACTCTACCACCGCTGGTTCTGCGGTATCGGTGGCGGAGGCATCCGCTTCGTCTTCATCGACCACGGCCCGCTCGGAGTTGCGCGCGATGGCGATGATCCGGTCGTCGTCGTCGGGACGGGCGAACACGACACCCATGGTGTCTCGACCCTTGGCAGGTACCTCGGCCACGGCAGAGCGTACCACCTTGCCGCTGGCAAGAACCACCAAGATCTCGTCGTCCTCGGCGGCGATCAGACCGCCGGCCAGGCCCCCTCGATCGTCGTTGAGCTTGGCGACCTTGATGCCCAGTCCGCCACGCCCCTGCACGCGGTACTCCCCCACTGCGGTGCGTTTGGCGTAACCGCCTTCGGTGACCACGAACACGTAGCCGTCGGAGCTTGCCACCGACGCCGAAAGCAGACTGTCGCCCTCGCGGAACGACATGCCCTTCACACCCTCGGTCGAGCGACCCATCGGACGCAGTGCCTCATCGGTCGCCGCGAACCGCAGCGACATGCCGTGGTGGCTGATCAGCAAGATCTCGTCATCCTGATCGACCAGCAGAGCACTGACCAGCTCGTCGCCCTCGCGCAGGCGGATCGCGATGATGCCGCCCTGGCGGTTGGTGTCGTAGTCGCTCAGCCGGCTCTTCTTGACCAGGCCGCCGCGCGTGGCCAGCACGAGGTAGGAAGCGTCGTTGTAATGCCGCACGTCGAGGATCTGCGTGATCTCCTCTTCGGGCTGCAGCGCCAGCAGGTTCGCGACGTGCTGTCCCTTCGCGTCGCGACCGGCCTCGGGCACTTCATAGGCCTTGGCCCGGTACACGCGCCCCTTGTCGGTGAAGAAGAGCAGCCAGTGGTGCGTGGTGGTCACGAAGAAGTGCTCCACGACATCGTCGGCGCGCAGCTGCGCGCCCTTCACACCCTTGCCGCCGCGGTGCTGCGAGCGGTAGTTGTCGCTGCGGGTGCGCTTGATGTAGCCGTCGCGGGTGACGGTGACCACCATCTCCTCTTCGGGGATGAGGTCTTCGACCGACATGTCGCCGTCGTACCCGGGAAGGATGTGCGTGCGCCGTTCGTCGCCGAACTTGTCCACGATCTGCGTGAGCTCGTCGCGGATGATGATCCGCTGCCGCTCGGGCGAGCCGAGGATGTCGTTGAAGTCGGCGATCTGCACCTCGAGATCGGCGGCCTCGTCGATGATCTTCTGTCGCTCCAGTGCCGCCAGGCGCCGCAGCTGCATTGCCAGAATCGCGTCGGCCTGATCGTCATCGACCTCCAGCAGGGACTTCAGTCCCTCACGGGCCTCATCGACCGTGGGCGAGCGGCGGATCAGCGCGATGACCTCGTCGAGGGCATCGAGCGCCTTCAGGTAGCCGCGCAGAATGTGCATGCGCTCTTCGGCCTTGCGCAGACGGAAGCGCGTGCGGCGCACGATGACGTCGACCTGGTGGGTGACCCAGTGCGAGATGAACCCGTCCAGCGGCAGGGTGCGCGGCACCCCGTCGACGATCGCGAGCATGTTCGCGCCGAAGTTCTCCTGCAGCTGAGTGTGCTTGTACAGGTTGTTCAGCACGACCTTGGCCACGGCATCCCGCCGCAGCACGATCACCAGACGCTGGCCGGTGCGGTCACTGGACTCGTCACGGATGTCGGCGATGCCCGAGATGCGCCCATCGCGCGCGAGGTCGCGGATCTTCACGGCGACGTTGTCCGGGTTCACCTGATAGGGCAGCTCGGTGACCACGAGGCACGTGCGGCCCTGGATCTCTTCGACCTCGACGACTGCGCGCATCGTGATCGATCCGCGCCCGGTGCGATAGGCATCGTGGATGCCGCGGACCCCGAGGATCTGCGCCGAGGTCGGGAAGTCCGGGCCGGGGATGCGCTGCATCAGCGCGGCCAGCAGCTCTTCACGAGTGGCCTCGGGATGCTCCAGTGCCCACAGCGCACCGTCGGCCACCTCGCGCAGGTTGTGGGGCGGGATGTTGGTGGCCATCCCGACCGCGATGCCCACCGATCCGTTCACCAGCAGGTTCGGGAACCGGGAGGGAAGGACGACCGGCTCTTGCGTCTGACCGTCGTAGTTGTCCTGGAAGTCGACGGTCTCTTCTTCGATGTCGCGCACCATCTCCAGCGCGAGCGGAGCCATCTTCGTCTCGGTGTACCGCGGGGCGGCGGCGCCCTGGTTGCCCGGTGAGCCGAAGTTGCCCTGGCCGAGGGCGAGCGGGTACCGCAGCGACCACGGCTGCACGAGCCGGACGAGGGTGTCGTAGATCGCCGAGTCGCCGTGCGGGTGGTACTGCCCCATGACCTCGCCGACCACGCGCGCACACTTCGAGAACGACTTGTCGGGACGGTAGCCGCCGTCGTACATCGCGTAGATCACGCGGCGGTGCACGGGCTTGAGGCCGTCGCGCACGTCCGGCAGGGCGCGCCCGACGATGACACTCATCGCATAGTCGAGATAGCTGCGCTGCATCTCGACCTGCAGGTCGACCTGGTCGATCTTGCCGTGGTTGTGCGCGGGTGCTTCGGTGGGGCGTTCGTCGTCAGCCATGTGTGAATCTTTCTTCGCGTCGTTTCGTGTCGCTCCGCTCGCCGCACGACCGGGTTCAGGACGGGGTCGTCAGACGAAACGCACTAGATGTCGAGGAAGCGCACGTCCTTGGCGTTGCGCTGGATGAAGCTGCGGCGGGACTCGACATCCTCACCCATCAGCACGGAGAAGATCTCGTCGGCTGCGGCAGCGTCATCGATGGTCACCTGACGCAGCGTGCGCGTCTCGGGGTTCATCGTGGTCTCCCACAGCTCCTTGGGGTTCATCTCGCCAAGACCCTTGTAGCGCTGGATGCCGTTCTCTTTCGGGATGCGCTTGTTCTGCGCGATGCCGTCTGCCAGCAGCGCGTCGCGCTCGGCGTCGGAGTAGACGTACTCGTGCGGCGAGTTCGTCCATTTCAATCGGTACAGCGGAGGCATGGCGAGGTAGACGAAGCCGGCCTCGATGAGCCCGCGCATGTAGCGGAACAGCAGCGTCAGCAGCAGCGTGGTGATGTGCTGGCCGTCCACATCGGCATCGGCCATCAGCACGATCTTGTGATAACGCGCCTTGTCCAGCGTGAAATCCTCTCCGATGCCGGTGCCGAACGCCTGGATCATCGCCTGGATCTCGTTGTTGGACAGTGCCTTGTCCAGCCGCGCGCGCTCGACGTTGAGGATCTTGCCGCGCAGCGCCAGGATCGCCTGCGTGTGCGGGTCGCGGCCCTGCACGGCAGAGCCGCCGGCCGAATCGCCCTCCACGAGGAAGATCTCGCTGATCGACGGGTCCTTGCTCGTGCAGTCCTTCAGCTTGTCGGGCATGGATGCCGACTCGAAGATGCTCTTGCGACGCGCGGTCTCGCGCGCCTTGCGCGCGGCCATGCGCGCCGAGGCGGCGTCGATGGACTTGCGGATGATGTTCTTGGCCGCCGTCGGGTTGCGGTCGAACCAGTCGCCGAGTCGGTCGCCCACGACCTTCTGCACGAACGCCTTCGCCGAGGTGTTGCCGAGCTTGGTCTTGGTCTGGCCCTCGAACTGCGGTTCGGACAGCTTGACCGAGATGACCGCCGTCAGACCCTCGCGCACGTCGTCGCCCGAGAGGTTGTCGTCCTTGTCTTTGAGCAGATTGTTGGCCCGCGCATAGCGGTTCACAAGCGCCGTCAGCGCGGCGCGGAACCCTTCTTCGTGCGTGCCGCCCTCATGCGTGTTGATGGTGTTGGCGAACGTGAACACATTCTCGGTGTAGGTCGTCGTCCACTGCATGGCGACCTCGAGCGAGATCTTGCGCTCGAGGTCTTCGGATTCGAAGTCGATGATCTCCTCGTTGACGCGCTCGGCCTTGCGCACCCGGTTCAGGTACTCGACGTAGTCGACGAGGCCGCGCTCGTACAGGAACGTGTCATGACGCTGCTCGAGCACTTCTTCGCCGTCGACGTCCTGGACGGTGATGGCCTTCTCGCGCTCGTCCATCAGCGAGATGGTCAGCCCCTTGTTGAGGAAGGCCATCTGCTGGAACCGCACGCGCAGCGTGTCGTAGTCGAACTCGACGGTGTCGAAGATCGTCGCATCCGGCCAGAACGTGATCGTGGTGCCGGTCTCGTCGCTCTTCTCCTGCTTTTCCAGCGGGCCCTGCGGGGTGCCGCCGTCGGTGAACGTCTGCCGCCAGACGTATCCCTTGCGCTTGACTTCGACCTCGAACCGGCTCGAGAGGGCGTTGACCACGGACGACCCCACTCCGTGCAGACCGCCCGAGACCGCGTAGCCGCTGCCGCCGAACTTTCCGCCGGCGTGCAGCACCGTCAGCACGACCTCGACGGTCGACTTCGTCGGGTCGGACTTGTGCGGGTCGACCGGGATGCCGCGGCCGTTGTCGACGCAGCGGATGCCGCCGTCCGCGAGGATCGTGACCTCGATCATGTCGCAGTACCCGGCGAGGGCCTCGTCGACCGAGTTGTCGACGATCTCCTGCACGAGGTGGTGCAGGCCGCGTTCGCCCGTGGACCCGATGTACATGCCCGGGCGCTTGCGTACAGCCTCAAGGCCCTCGAGCACCTGGATTGCGTCGGCACCGTAGTCGGTCTGTGCGGGTGCGGGCGTGGACGGGATGTTCTCGTTCGCCTGCGCGGACTCGTTCTCCGGTGTATCTGACGTCATAGGGGTCCCGCGCTCCGATCATCGAGGTGACCTGATCATCCTATCAAGAAGAGTCCCTCCACAGCGGATATACGCCCCTCTGCCGGTGGAAAACCGATCCGGATGATCCCGGAGTCCGGTTATCCGTAGGTATCGCGCGGACCGCGCCCTGGAACGGCTCTGGGGCCCCATTTCCACGAGGGGACGTCCGGACCGAGGAAACGGATCGTCTCGACGCCCGCGTCGGGGTAGCGCCGAAGGATCTCGGTGAGAATCTGCGCGCGCATGAATTTCAGCTGTTTGGCCCACGCGGTCGAGTCGCACTGGACGGTCAGCATCCCCTCGGCCAAGCCCACCGGTCGCGTGTGCCGAGCGGTCTCGACTCCGGCCACCTCATCCCACTGCCGCACGAGATCGGCGCGGTCCAGATTCGAGGACCACCCCGCCTCGCGGGTGAGTGCGTTGAGCACATCACCCACACCCTTTGGATCGCGACCGCCGGTGAACGGCTGGTGCTCGTCGTCGGGATCGCGCCGGCGCCGGCGGCGCTTGGCCCGGGGCGACGGCTCGAGCCCCCGCAGGCGCAGATACGTCGCCAGCGTCTCGGGTACGGCATCCTGCTCATCGGTCATCGGCGTGCTCCGCGTCGATGATCGTTCCCGCCTCGACCCGGACGACGTGCGCGCGCAGCGCGTCGGGGACGTCCGCTTCGACGGCCGAGGTCACGATGACCTGCTCGAAGCCCGCCGTCAGTGCAGCCAGACGCTCGCGCCGGTCGGCGTCGAGCTCGGCGAAGACGTCGTCGAGGATCAGCACGGGATCGCCCAGCTGCGACTCGGCGCGCAGCAGCGCAGCCGACGCCAGTCTCAGCGAGAGCGCGACCGACCACGATTCGCCGTGCGATGCATATCCCTTGACCGGCAGCCCTCGAACCCGCAGCACCAGATCGTCTCGATGCGGCCCGACCAGGGTCAGACCGCGGTCGAGCTCTGCCCCACGCTTGGCGGCCAGCGCCGCGCGGAACAGGTCCACGGTGTCACCGGATGCCGCGGCATCCGCGTCGTCGGCACCGTCTTCGGGGTCGGCCCCGCGCACCGACAGCGCCCAGTCCAGCTGCGGGTCATGGTTCTCACCGGCGATCTGCTGATAGGCGTCGGCCATCGGAGGGGCAAGCTCGGCGGTGAGCGCCGCGCGCGCATCAATCACCTGCGCGCCCAGTGAGACCAGCTTCTCGTCCCAGACGTCCAGGGTCGACAGCTGGTCGCCGCGGATGCCGCGCGCCCTGGCGGATTTCAGCAGAGCATTGCGCTGGCGCAGCACGCGGTCGTAGTCGCTGAGGACGGCGGCCATACGCGGTGTGCGCTGGATGAGCAGCTGGTCGGCGAACCGCCGCCGCGCTGACGGATCGCCGCGCACGATCTGCAGGTCTTCGGGAGCGAACAGCACGACCTGGGCGTAGCGCGGCAGCTCGGTGGGCTTGATCGCGGCACCATTGACCCGCGCCTTGTTCGAGCCCTGCTTGTTGATCCGCACCTCGAGCTGCACTCGGCGCTCGCCATGGGCGAGCCGCGCGCGCACTATCGCGGCATCTGCACCCTCGCGGACCATCGGGGCATCGCTTGACACACGGTGCGAACCCAGGGTCGCGAGATATGCGATGGCTTCGGCGAGGTTGGTCTTGCCCTGGCCGTTGCGCCCGATGAACACGTTGGCGCCGGCATCGAGCGCGACATCGGCGGCCGCGTAATTGCGGAAATCCACCAGGCTGAGCTGCTCGACGATCACCGCACCCACCCTACCCACCGGCCCGCGTGGCTCGTCGAAATCATATGCACTCGACGACGACACATCGAACCGACGCAAAATTCATGTGTGCCCGTCAAGATCACATGATTTCGACGAGCAGGGACGGGCGGCGGCGTCAGCGCAGCAGCAGGTTCGGCTGCAGCAGGTAGCGGAAGCTCTCTTCTCCGCCCTTGTCGACCGAGGTCTGCGGGGTGATCAGCACCGGGCTGAGCTTGTTCTGGTTCTCGCTCGAGGTGAAAGTGATGCGCGTGAACTCACTGCGCACGGCGGCCAGGGCCTCCAGAAGGTACTGCGGATTCAGGCCCAGCGTCACATCCTCGCCGACGAGAGTCGCATCGACGGCTTCGTTGGCTCGCGCCTGCTCGGTGCCCGAGGCATCCATCGTCACGCCTTCGGGCGTGAATGTGAATCGCAGCGGCGCCGACCGATCGAGCACGAGCGCGACGCGGCGCACGGCTTCGGCGAGATCGGCGGTGTTCACGACCGCGTGGTGCTCGGTCTGCTCAGGGAACAGCCGGCGCACGGGCGGGAAGTTGCCCTTGATCAGCAGCGAAGTGACGGTCTTGTTGCCCGAGGTGAACGCGATGATCTCGCGGTCGCCGGATCCCGAGAACGCGATCGAGATGTTGCCGCCGTGGGAGAACGTCTTGCCGACCTCGGTCAGCGTGCGCGCCGGAACCAGGGCCGCCGTCTCTTCGGCGGATGCGCCGCCGTCCCACGGGATGTCGCGCAGCGCCACCCGGTAACGGTCGGTGGCGACCAGGCTCAGCTGCGTGCCGGACACTTCAAGCTGCACGCCGGTGAGCACGGGAGTCACGTCGTCACGAGAGGCGGCGAAGGCCACCTGTGCGATGGCGGTCGCGAAGTCTTCGGCCGGCACGAGACCCGACTCACCGCTGACCTCGGGGATCGCGGGATATTCCTGCACGGGCATGGAGGCGAGGGTGAACCGCGCCGATCCACAGGTCAGCAGGATGCCGTCGTCTTCGACTTCGACCTGGATCGGTGCGTTCGGCAGGCGACTGGCGATGTCGGAGAGAAGTCTGCCGTGTACGAGGATCGTCCCTGGCTCGTCCACGCTCGCCTCGATCGTGGTGCGCGCCGAGGCTTCGTAGTCGAACGCCGACAGCGACAGTCCGTGATCACCGGCTTCGATCAGCACCCCGGCCAGGATCGGCTGCGGATTGCGCTGTGGCAAGAGCTTCACTACGAACGAGACGGCCTCGGCGAACACATCGCGGCCAACGTGGAACTTCACTTGCGCTCCCTTTTCACGGGCGTGGGTTTTCTCATGCTAGTGCCCTCGGCGACGGATTCCGATGGGCTCTCTGGAAAGGGCGACGCCCGGGCCGAACTCGGCGAGGTGATCGGATCGCCTTCTTCATCGTTAACTTCTTGTCATGGTGTTAACAGCTGTGGGAACTGTGGATAACTCGGTGGATGACTTACGGGAGTAAGGAACTACAACCGTGTGAGATGTGGATTTCCTGCGGAATCACGCGTGTGCAGCAGATCCAGGCCGCCGGCGGGCGTCTCGAGTTATCCACAGACGCTGCGGATTCGCTCACATCGAATGACAGCTTCCGGAGGGTTTTCCACAAGTTATCCACATTGTGGAATCGAGTCAGGGATGCCGCGCGCCAGTGCGTCAGCGGCCGTTGCGGCCGAGCTGCGCGGTGATGTCGGTGACGTGGTTGTAGATCGAGCGGCGCTCTTTCATGAGGTCGCTGATCTTCTTGTACGCGTACATCACCGTCGTGTGATCGCGGCCGCCGAACAGCTGACCGATCTTGGGCAGTGACAGGCTCGTGCGCTCGCGGCACAGGTACATGGCGATCTGCCGGGCCTGTGCGACGGCCTGCGAGCGGCTCGAGCCGTAGAGATCGTCGACCGAGAGCTTGAAGTATGACGCGGTGGCGGTGATGATGTCGGTCGGCGAGATCACGTTCGCGTCGTCCTGGTCGACGATGTCGCGCAGCACCGTCTGTGCCAACGACATGTCCAGCGTGGAACGGTTCAGGCTCGCAAAGGCCGACACCCGGATCAGCGCCCCCTCGAGCTCGCGGATGTTCGATGAGACGACCGTGGCGATGTACTCGAGCACCTCGTCGGGAATCTGCAGTCGCTCGCTCTGCGCCTTCTTGCGCAGGATCGCGATGCGGGTCTCGAGGTCGGGGGCCTGCACGTCCGTGATCAGACCCCACTCGAACCGACTGCGCATGCGGTCTTCGAATCCGGTGAGGTGCTTGGGCGGCACGTCGCTGGTGATCACGACCTGCTTGTCGTGGTCGTGCAGCGTATTGAAGGTGTGGAAGAAGGCTTCCTGCGTCTCGGCGCGTCCCTGCAAGAACTGGATGTCGTCGATGAGCAGGATGTCGACGTCACGGTATCGGGCCTGGAATGCTGAGCCGCGGTTGTTGGCGATCGAGTTGATGAAGTCGTTCGTGAACTCTTCGCTGGAGACATAGCGCACGCGGATGCCGGCATACATGCTCTGTGCGTAGTCGCCGATCGCGTGCAGAAGGTGCGTCTTGCCCAGACCCGAGTCGCCGTAGATGAACAGCGGGTTGTAGGCCTTGGCCGGCGCCTCCGCCACAGCCACCGCTGCCGCGTGGGCGAAGCGGTTGGACTGGCCGATGACGAAATTATCGAAGCTGTACTTGGGGTTCAGACGCGTGTCGCGCCGCTCGGGCTGAGGGATCGACTCGGGCCGTTCGACGGTGGGCGGGTCGATCACCGGGGCCGACGCGCCCTGCGCCTGGCTCTGCATCGGGGATGCCAGGTGCGCATCGGTGACTTCAGGGTTGACCACGACGCGGAACGAGGATGCTTCGTCGCCGGCGTGCTCGAGCGCTTCCATGATCGGGGCGCGCATGCGCTTGTTGATCTGGGCTGCGGTCAGATCGTTGGGGACGTCGATGTAGAGGATCCCGCCCATCACGCCCTGTGCGACGGCGAGGTTCAGAAATCCCCACATCTGAGGGGTGACTCTGTCGTCGGCTTCGAGCAGGTGGAGGACGGTGCCCCACACCGGCACGTCGGGATCGTCCTGCGACGTCAT